>CAMZIY010000114.1 GCA_947307365.1 uncultured Clostridia bacterium | reverse complement strand
CCGCCCTGGGCGTCGAAGCAGCAGGAGTGGGTATCCCCCAGAAAATCGGTGCTGACCACCGGCGCGTCCACATATTCCATGACCCCGGCCAGCTCCTCGGAAGCGGCCCGCCTGAGCTCCGCGCAGACCTCTTCGTAGGTGGCGGGCTTTTCCAGGGTGCAGGTCAGGTCCACCAGGGAGACGTCCGAGCTGGGCACCCGTACGGCGATGCCCGTGAGCTTCCCTTCCAGAGCCGGGATGACCTTGCCCACGGCCTTGGCGGCGCCGGTGGAGGCGGGGATGATATTCTCAAATACGCTGCGGCCCGCCCGCCAGTCTTTCCGGGAGACCCCGTCCACCGTGAGCTGGGTGGCGGTGGCGGCGTGTACCGTGGTCATGAGTCCTTCCTTGATGCCAAAGGCCTTGTTCACCGCGTAGGCCAGGGGGGCCAGGCAGTTGGTGGTGCAGGAGGCGTTGGAAACCACCCGCATGGAGGTGTCGTACCGTTCCAGGTTGACGCCCACCACGAACATGGGGGCGTCCGCAGAAGGCGCGGAGATCACCACCCGCTTTGCGCCGCCTATCAGATGGGCGTTCGCCCGCTCCAGAGTGGTGAACTTGCCGGTGCACTCCAGCACGTAGTCCACACCCATCTCCGCCCAGGGGATATCTCCCGGAGCGGTGTAGTTGCGGCAGAGGATCGGGTGCCCGTTCACCAGAAGACGGGCGTCCTTCGTGGATTCCACCGTGCCGTCGAAGCGGCCGTGGACGCTGTCATACTGCAGGAGGTAGGCCATATACTCCGGCGTGATGAAGGGGTCGTTGATGGCAACGACCTCCAGATCCTCCCGCTGCTCTGCAAGACGCAGGGCCAGACGGCCGATCCGGCCAAAACCATTGATACCGATTGTGCGTTTCATTTACCTCATCCTCTCGAAACATCCGAAACGTATCATACAACTTGCGACTTCATTGCATTATATACCAAAACAGGGGAAGCCTGTCAACTATCCTGCCCGTTTTTTTTCAAAAGTATGCATCGCATGCATCTCCGAAAGGGCAAGAAAACCCGCAGGAAATATTTGCAAAACCCGTCGGCATGTTTTATAATACGTTCTTAAGCTGATCGCACACGATTCCGGGCGGCTGCCGGAGAAAGGTGGACGGAATGGAAGAGAACCCGATCCTTTCTGCAAATCTATCGCAGGATAACAACACCCCGCTGTATTTCCAGCTGGAGACCCTTATCAAGCGCTGTATTTCCTCGGGGCTGATCAAGCCGGGAGATATGCTCCCGTCGGAGGCGGAGTTCTGCCGCAGCTTCGGCATCAGCCGCAGCACCGTGCGCCAGGCCATCGGTGAGCTGGAGGAGGAGGGGCTGGTGATCCGGCACCAGGGCAAAGGCACCTTCATCGCGGAGCCCAAGCTCCACCGCCGCAGCGAGAACATCTATTCCTTCACCTCTGAAGCCGTCTCCATGGGCCTGCACCCCAGTTCCACGCTGGTGGATTTTGCCGTCATCCGTCCGACTGAGGATCTGCGCCGGATGCTGGAGCTGCAGTCTGCGGATATCCCGGTGTACCGCTTTACCCGGATCCGCCGGGTGGAGGATGTGCCGCTGATGCTGGAAACCTCCTATTATCCCACCTACGTCTATCCCAACCTGACCCCCGAGCTGCTGAAGACTCATTCCGTCTATTCTCTCCTGTTCGAGCGGGGCATCGTCCCCGTGAGCGCGGTGGACACCTATGAGGCGGTCCGGCTGGAGGCCAGCGAGGCCGCCCTGCTGGAGACGAAGGCCGGGAGCGCAGGTTTCAGCCATCAGCGCATTACCCGCTGTGAGAATGGGGAAGTCTTTGAGCTCACCCAGTCTGTCATGCGGGGGGATCGGATGAAACTGGAGATCGGCATGCACCGGGACGGGGTCTCCTTTGCCCGGAGCTTTGACCGCTGAACCAGAATATGCCGCCTTTCCGGCGGCGGACACAGACCGGATCGAACACCGGCGGAACAGGCTGTCTGTTCCGCCGGATTTTTGCTGTCTTTGGATTGAAACACGGCTTTAATTATGATATAGTAAATTGGTTTAGTATTGAGCATGATAGAGATTGGAACGGTTCCTGGGCCCCGGGGTCGGGCTGGACCGGATCAGAAGGAGGACCCCATGCCGTATCTCAGTGTGATCATTCCCGCGTATAACAGTGAGGCTACTCTGGAGCGCTGCGTCCGCTCGGTGCTGGATCAGACCTTTGTGGATCTGGAGCTGATCATCGTGGACGACGGCTCCACCGATTCCACCCCTTCCCTCCTCCGTCAGTTTTCGGAGGAGGATGGCCGCGTGCGCGTATTCACCCAGGCAAACAGCGGCGTCAGCGCTGCGCGGAACCTGGGTCTCAGCCAGGCGCAGGGAAGTTATGTGGCCTTTCTGGACGCGGACGACTGGATAGATCTTCAGACCTATGAGAAGCTGACCGGCGCCATGAAGGAAAGCGGCGCCAGCTCCGCTGCCTGCGGTTACTGGCTCGTCTGGCCGGACGGGAAGCAGGATTTCGGCGCCGCGCCTATGGACACCGGCGTGTACGGGGGAGATGAGGTCCTCCGCCGTCTGGTCCTTCCTCTGCTGAACGACCGGCTCAGCAGCAGAGCGTTCAACGGCTTTTCTGTCCGTTATCTGTATTCCCTGGCGGCGATCCGCCGCCGGGCCCTGCGCTTCTCCGGGGCATATCTGGAGGATGAATTGTTCCTGGTGGAGTTTTTCAGCGAATCCACCACCCTCTGCGTGGTGAACGAGGGATTATACTATTATTTTCAGAATCCGGATTCCGCCACCCGCCGATATATGGCCTCCTGCGTGGATACCTTCCTTGCCTCTCTGGAGAAGAAGCAGGAACTGGTGGAGCGGTTCCGCCTGGATCCGGGTCCGGACTGGGTCCGCAACTGCGCCTGGGCCGGCCTCCTGATCGCCGTGGGAAACGAATTTGCCCCCGGCACCCCGGCCTCGACTCTGAAGGAGCATAAGAGGGATCTGAAGGCGCTGTGCGCGATACCGGAATTCCGGGATGCCCTGGATCATTACGCGCCCCGGGACATGAACCGGCGCAAGACCATCGTGGCTTTCCTGCTGCGTCTGCATCTGCTGACGCCTCTGGTGCTGCTGTACAAACTGAAGAACCGGCACTGGGGCGAGAAGGAAAGGAGCTGAATCCATGGAGCTGGTCCGTCAAAGCGCGTTGTATCATTTCCTGGGCCTTTCCCTTCGGCGGGCGGACGCCTCCGTTTCCCGTTCCATGCTGGCGGCCTGGCTGGGAGCGATCTGGCGCTGGCTGGGGCGGCAGTATGACCGCAGCCTCGTGAAAATCGCTGCGAAATGGGAAAGCAGGCTGGATGTACTGCTGGAGGAAAGCGTGTTCGGCAATCTGGTGGAGCTGATCCTCAGCCTGCCGGACCGGATCCTCAGCGGCAGCATGGTGGGTACGGTGTTTCAGGGGTTCGCCTCCCGCTGGACGCCGATCCTTCTGGGCGTTACCTGCCTGGTGCTCTTATCCGTGCCCTTTGAGAGCTGGAACAATTTCTATTCCCTGTATATGCTGATCGCGGTCCTGCTTCTGACCCTCCTGTCCCATCAGCGGCGGTTCAGCATCCGGGAGATCGGCTTTTGGCCCGTGGCTTTCGCCCTCGTCACCTTTGGATCCGGCTATTGGTCGTCGAACCCGGGAGAGAGCAGCCGATTCCTCGTTTTTGCCCTGTGCTGCGCGCTGGGGGTGCTCCTGTGCGTCGCCGCGGCGGATACGCCGGAAAAATTGCTGCGCGTTTTCCTGCTTGTCGCGCTGGGCCTGTTGGTCTGCTGCGGTTACGGGGTCCTGCAGAAGATGGAGGGCATCGAACCCAACTACCATTATACGGATCTGACGGCTAACGCCAAAATGCCCGGCAGGGTATATTCCTTCTTTGATAATCCCAACTCCTTTGCCAATATTCCGGTGCTGTTTGGTCCGGTGATGCTGGCGCTGTTCTGCTACAGTCCGAAGCTCTGGCAGCGTCTGGTCTTCGGCCTGGCCTTCCTCATCAGCTCCTTCTGCCTGGTCATGACCTATACCCGCGGCGCCTGGGTGGCCTGGGTGATGAGCATTTTTATCTTCGTCCTCATCGTGCGCCCCAAAGCCGCGCCGTGGCTGGCAGCCCTGGGCCTTCTCTGCGTCCCGCTGCTGCCCCAGTCCGTCCTGGCCCGATTTCTCACCATTTTCTCCGGGGATTCCTCCATCAACAGTCGGGCGCCGATCTACATCGCCGTTGCCCGCCTCATCAAGCGGAACCTGGTCCTGGGCGTGGGCCTGGGCTCCACCACCCTCCGCAAGGCGGTGAACGCCAACAGCTTCTATACCGGTACCGCCTATTTTGTCCACAGCCATAACCAGTTTACCCAGATCTGGGGGGAGAGCGGCATTTTCGCCCTGGTCAGCTATATCCTCGCCTCTTTCTTCCCCATCAAGCGGGGCATACGGACCGGCGCGGAAAAGGAACTGGTGCCGGTGACCCGCGCCGTGGCCGCCGGAAGCGCCTCCGGTCTCCTGGGCGCCGTGCTCTTCGGGCTGACGGACTATATCTGGTCCTATCCCCGGATCATGCTGCTGTACTGGCTGCTTTTCGGCCTCATGGTCGCAGCTGTGAAAATCGGCAAAGCGGAAAAGAACCGTTGATCTGAACAGAAAAACTCCCCTCCGTCCGGAGGGGAGCTTTTGATTTGATCCCTTACCTTATTCCAAAGTCAGCAGATCCAGAAAGCCGGTAATGCGAAAAACATCCCGGATGCTGTCCCGTGCGCCGCGGAGTACCATGCGTCCCTGGCGGTTCATCATCTTCTGTGCGGAGAGCAGGGTACGAAGACCGGCGGAGGAAATGTAGCTCAGATCCGTCATGTCCAGCACCAACTCCGTGATCCCCCCCAGGGATGCAGCCAGTTCTGCGTTGAGCTTGGGTGCGCTCTCGGTGTCCAGCTTGCCCGTAAGAAAAACGGTGAGCTTCGAGCCGTCATAGACTTTCTTCAGTTCCATGCATTTGCCCTCCCCGTATTCAGGATGGAACCAGTATAGCATCTTTTTCTCTCCAGGGGAAGACCGTGCTTGCATAGGAGGCTATCCTTTGGTATACTGCCTTCAGGCAAAAATGCCGAAGATGAAAGGAGATGCGCTGGAATGAGCAATTATCTGTTTTGCGGTTGCGCCCATGTGGGCATCATGACCGGAGACGTGCAGAAGTGTGTGGACTTCTATTGCAAGAACCTGGGCTTCCGCCCCTACTATGCGGGGAAGATCGGCCCCATGCCCCTCACCTTTGTGGAGAACGGAGGGCTGGTGGTGGAGTTCATCGCCGCCGGGGATGCGAAGCCGGGCGGCGCCGTGGATCATATCGCCCTGGAGGTACAGGGGATCGAAGCCTTTGCCGAAGAACTGAGGGCAAAGGGGGTCGAGGTCGGGCCCATCGGCTCTTCGCCCGATTTCTTCCCCAACGGTTTCAAAAACGTCTTTTTCACCGGCCCCGCCGGAGAGAAGCTGGAGCTGGTGGAATACTCCAGATAAACGATGACCGGTCGCCGGACCGGGGCGGACGCCCCGGTCCGGTACTATATTTTCAGGCTGAATCCGGGGATGACCACCAGAGATTGTGGCATAAAAAACTGATGAAAAATATTCCGGAAAAGGGCTTGACAGGGGGAAAAGCCCATGTTATAGTTGTCAAGCTCGCCGCTGAGCGGCGTGCGTCTGTACCTTGTAAATTAAACAATGCAGAAG
>CAMZIY010000113.1 GCA_947307365.1 uncultured Clostridia bacterium | reverse complement strand
CTCCTGCGGGAGGTCACCCTCCGGCCTTTGAACGGGTAAACGGGATCCGGAAGAGAAACAGATAAACCACAGATAACAGATAAACGAGGCATCCGGCGGTCATTCGACCGCCGGATGCCTGAATCAAGAGTGCTTTTTAACGGGGATCCGGGAATCAGTCCTGGGTTTTGGCTTCGGACAGGGCGATGCACCAGGCTTCCATGATGCCGTTGGCGGTGGTCTCGTCCGGGAACTCCGCCTTGAACAGAACTTCATACTCGCCGTCCTCATAGGTCACGACCTGGCGGACGAGGTTCTGCCCTTCCGGGGCATAGAAGAAGTCGAAGCGGATGCCGAGCTCGGGAAGAGCCAGGACGATGTACTGCCCGTCGGGCGCTTCGCCGTCGGTATAGGCGTAGGCGCCGGCCAGAAGCTGCTTCACAAAGGGAGCGGGATCCGCCGCGGCGGGATCCATGGGATTGTAGTCGTTGGCTCTGACTTCAAAGGTCTCCAGACCGCAGAGGATCCGGTTCAGGTAGATCTCCAGATCCGAGTTGCCCGCATGGAAGGGCTCCAGGCCGTTCTCCTCGATGAAGGCCTCGGGGATGCTGTCGGCCCACTCGCACAGAGCGCTCCAGGCAGCAGCATCTTCTTCGGTGATGTCGCCCTCCCGCTCGAGACGCACGTCTGTGGGATGGGCCAGCAGGTAGCAGTTGCCCTCCGCATCCTTGGCGAAGGGATCCATGCCGGACATATCGTTGCAGAGCAGCTCCTGCAGCTCTTCCCCGCTGATTTTGCAGATGTCGAAGAGCCAACCGGCGCCGTTGGCTTCGCCGTTCTTGGCTTCGGCAGCCTCCACGGAGGCCTTCTCGGAGACGGTGAACAGGGCGCCGGTGTCGGAACCGGCGAGGGTGTCGGCGATCAGCAGATCGGCCTTGTCGGCGGGGATGGTGAGGGTCAGACCGTCGACGCTGAGGACCTTCTCGCCCTCCACGCTGTAGCCCTGGGCTTCGGCGACGGTCTTGTACCAGTCGTAGGCCACGCCGTTGGCGGTGGTCTCTTCATCGGCGAAAGCCGCAATGTAGATATTTTCGATGGTGGTTTCCCCGCGGTCGGCGACCATGCGGATATAATTCTGCTTGCCTTCCAGGAAGAAGAAGTCGATGCGGACGTCTTCATCGGGGAGGTTCAGAACTACGTATTCCCCGTCGGGAGCGCCTTCGCCGCTGTAGTCGAAGCTGATCTCGGCGTCCAGCAGCTTCTCGATGAAGGGGGCGGGATCCGTTTCGCCGGGCTCCAGGGGATCAAAGGGATTCAGGCAGCTGAAGGTGTAGTTGGTCAGCTTCCCGGCCAGGATCTGATTCAGGTAGATCTCCAGGTCGCTGTTGCCCCGGGTGAAGGGCTCCAGACCGTTTTCCTCAGCGAAGAAGCCGGGGGCCACGGCGGCCCACTCGCACACGCTGCTCCAGGCAGCCGAGTCTTCTTCGGTGATCTCGCCTTCCCGGACGAGACGGACGTCGGTGGGATGATACTTCAGGTAATAGCCGCCCTCGGCGTCCTTGGCAAAAACGTCCACGCCGGACATATCGGCGCAGAGCAGCTCCTGCAGCTCTTCCCCGCTCACCTTGCGGATGTCGAAGAGCCAGCCTGCGCCGGTGTCTTCCTCGCCCAGGGCCTCGGCAGCCTCAACGGAGGCCTTCTCGGAGAAGGAGAACAGGGTGCCGCCCTCCGCATTCTCGGGGGCTTCGGCCACCAGCAGGTCCGCAGTATCGCCGGGGACGGAGAAGGTCAGGCCGGCGTTGGTCAGGATCAGGTCGGCGTCGGTGCCGATCACGGCTTTCTGGAACTGCTCCAGGATGGCGGGCAGCTCCTCGGCGGAAAGAGTCCCCTTGGGGAAGAGGCCTTTCTCACTGCCGGCGAGGATGCCGTTCATCACCGCATAGTGCATGGCTTCGTCCGCCCAGGGGGAGATCTCAGCGGCGTCGGGATAGTCCAGATTGAACATCCAGGCATCCTGGTAGCCCTTGCCCAGGGTCTGGGCATAGCGGTAGATCATAGCGGCCAGCTGCTCCCGGGTGATGGGATCGTCAGGGCCGAACTTGCCGTTGCCATAGCCGTTGACGACGCCCTGCTGCACAGCCCAGCGGACTGCCAGAGCCAGATCGCCGCTCATGGGTACGTCTTCATAGTAGGCCTGCTTCGGTTCCATCTCTTCGGTTTCGATGGACTGGAAGAAGGCCTGGAGGAATTCGCCCCGGGTCAGCGGACCTTCCGCCGCTTCTTCTCCCGCGGCCATGGCCGGGAGGGCGAGGGTCAGCACCAGGACCAGCACCAGGACCAGGGACAGACCGCGCATGGGTTTCTTCATTCTCCTACAACTCCTTTTCTTCTTTCGGACCGGCTTCCCGGTCCCTTCTCTGGCGGGACGGGATGGACTTGCGGCTGTCCCGCCCCAAACAAATATATTAACATATGATCACAGGTTTGTCTATGCCTGCCGCAAGAAAAACAACTCCGCTCCTTATGACCCGGCCGGGTTTTTCCCCACGGGGAAAATAAGACCCGGCTTGCTTTTTCGGAACACCCGTGTTATTGTACGGATATCAGGACAATTAAGCGGGTATCATGGGATCAGAATCAAAACGAACGGAGGAGATCCCCATGCTGCTCACCCCTATGACGAGAAAAGCCATGACCATCGCCTATGCCGCCCACCATGGGCATACGGACCGGTACGGCGTACCCTACATCTTCCATACCGCCCGGGTGGCGGCGGGCTTCACCAACGAGGCCAAGGCCTGCGCCGCCTGGCTCCAGGACGTGCTGGAGGAGGGGGGCGTTACCCTGGAGGAGATCCGTCTGGCGGGCTTCGGCGGATACATCTGCGACGCCCTGGAGCGGCTGAACCTGGACGAATCCATCCCCTATGCCGAGCGGCTCCGGGCCATCGCCGCCCATCCCATCGCCCGGGCGGTGAAGCTGGCGGACCTGCGGGACGAAATGGATATCTCCCGGCTCGCCGAGCTGGAGGAGGCGGACCGGAGCCTGCTGGCGGAAAACGTCCTGGCCTGCCGTCTGCTCCAGGGGGAGGCCGTGTCCGCGTAGACTGAGGAGGGAAACGCCATGCGCGACGCCCAGAAGCTCAAACCTCTGTACATCCGGGATTACCTGCTCCGGTATTCCGACGAGGCCCACCCGGTCACCCTGCGGGAGATCCTGGACTGGCTCCGGAGCCAGGGGGTGAACGCGGAGCGGAAGAGCGTTTACGACGACCTGGAGGCCCTGCGCCAGTACGGGGTGGACGTGGTCCGCACCCAGGCGGGGCGGTACGCCGCCTATTTTATCGGGGAGCGGACCTTCCAGCTGCCGGAGCTGAAGCTCCTGGCGGACAGCGTCCAGTCCTCCCGGTTCATCACCCGGAAAAAGACCGCCTCCCTGATCCGGAAGATCGAATCCCTGGGCAGCGTCCACCAGGCCCGGCAGCTCCAGCGCCAGGTCCTGGTGGCGGACCGGATCAAGCAGATGAACGAATCCATATACTACAATGTGGATGAGATCCACAGCGGCATCTCTCAGAACCGGCAGATCCGCTTCCGGTATTTCCGCTACACGGTGCGGAAGACCAAGGAGTACCGCCGGGGCGGGTCCTGGTACCAGGTGAGCCCCTACGCTCTCACCTGGGACAACGAGAACTACTACCTGGTGGCCTACGACGAGGCCAACCGGGGGATCCGCCACTACCGGGTGGATAAGATGGAGCGGATCAAGGTGACGGAGGAGGAGCGGGAGGGCCAGGCGGCCTTCAAGGCCCTGGACATGGGGAACTATTCCCGCTCCGTCTTCGGTATGTTCTCCGGGGAGACCGTTCCGGTGACCCTGCGCTTTTCCGACGAGCTGGTGGGGGCGGTGCTGGACCGGCTGGGCCAGGACGCGGTCCTGACCCCGGAGGGGGAGAAGGCCTTCCGGGTCACGGCGGAGGTGGCGGTGAGCCCCCAGTTCTTCGCCTGGGTCTTCGGCTTCGGAACCGACGCCCGGATCCTGGGCCCGGAGGAAGTGCGGGTCCGGATGGGAGAGTATACGGAGGCGGTGGCGGCCCTGTACCGCCCCGGGGAGACTGCCCCTTGCCAAGGACAGGGGAAAGAGGTATAATCCTCCCGATTCCCCGCGGGACCCAATTCCCGGCGGCCCGCCGCCGGAACCGGATGGTGAACGATGAAGATCTTTGCCCTGATCCTCTTTGCCCTCATGTACGTGCTCATGATCGCCCTGCCCAAGCACCGCCCCCTCTACGCAGTGGGGACGGCGGTGATCTATCTGATCGCCGGGGTGCTGCCCGTTGCCCGGCTCCCGGAGGCCATCAACTGGAACGTGCTCATGATGATCGCGGGCACCATGATCATCGTGGATTATTTCATCGAGTCGAAGATGCCCAACCGCCTGGCGGACATCCTGCTGGAGAAGTCGAAGAACATCATGTGGGTCACCATCTACATGTCCCTCTTCTCCGGGGTCATCTCCGCCTTTATCGATAACGTGGCCACGGTGCTCATGGTGGCCCCGGTGGGCATGGCGGTGTGCCGGAAGCTGAAGATCAACCCCGTGGGGATGATCCTGTCCATCGCCGTCTCCTCCAATCTCCAGGGGGCGGCCACCCTGGTGGGGGACACAACCTCCATCATGCTGGGGGACTACGCGGGGATGAACTTCATGAACTTCTTCTGGATGCGGGGAAGGCCGGGCATCTTCTTCGCCGTGGAGCTGGGGGCCCTGGCCACGGTGCCGGTGATGATGGTCCTCTTCCGCCGGGACAAGACCCCGGTGGAGGCCCGGGAGCGGACGCCCGTGGAGGACCGGATGCCCACGGTGATGCTCCTGGTGATGGTGGGGGCCCTCATCATCGCCTCCTTCATCCCCAATACGCCCATGCTCATCAACGGCATCATCTGCTGCGCCCTGGCCCTGGTCACCATGGTCCTGGATCTTCTGCGGAAGCGGAAGGCCGGCGGCGCGGTGCGGGCGGTGAAGAACCTGGATGGGGAGACCCTCCTCCTGCTCCTGGGCCTGTTCGTGGTCATCGGGGGCATCACGGAGGCGGGGCTGGTGGACGATTTTGCCGGCTTCATCGCCCGGTCCGGGGGCGGCAGCCTCTTCTGGCTCTACACCCTGGTGGTGTGGGGGAGCGTGGTGATCTCCGCCATTGTGGATAATATCCCCTATGTGGCCACCATGCTGCCGGTGCTGGCGGCGGTGACCCGGAGCCTGGGGATCGAGCCCTACCTCCTGTATTACGGCCTTCTCACCGGGGCGACCCTGGGGGGCAACATCACCCCCATCGGGGCCTCCGCCAATATCGCGGCCACGGGGCTGCTGAAGAAGGAAGGATACGAGAGCTCCTTCGGGGATTTCATGCGCATCGGCGTTCCCTATACCCTCACCGCCGTGATCGTGGGATACCTGTACCTCTGGATCGTGTGGGCCTGACCGCCCCTTTTCCCTGTATATACCGCAGGAGCGCCTGATCCCGGGCGCTCCTGTTTTGTCTTACTTTGCCTGCCGTATCGCAGTCTGCCTCGCCGACAGGACCCTGCCGGGGTCGGTTGGTTATTCTGCTGTCGTCATCGTCTGGCTGCCTCCGGCGGCCCGATTTCTCTCACGCGAGAGAAACCAGGGAAAGAGCGCAGCGGGGCGGTACCAAATATCGTTTCTGCCGATGATATCGTTCATTTGCCTCCGGCAGCCCGATTTCTCTCCCGCGAGAGAAACCGGGGAAAGAGCGCAGCGGGGCGGTACC
>CAMZIY010000112.1 GCA_947307365.1 uncultured Clostridia bacterium | reverse complement strand
CCCACGTATCCAGCTTGGAAGGCTGGTGTTCTGCCATTGAACTACGCCCGCATGGGTTGGGGCCCCTGAAATGCCGACAGCAATAATACCATAGGGCCGGAAGCTTTGTCAATAAGAGAATTGCGTTTTTCGGCGCCTTCCGCAGCGGATCGGTATTCCGGGCAAAAACCGCATATACTGTAATCCGCGAAAGGTTCGGAAAGGAGGTGAAGGGATTGCCGCAGGAGAAAGACGGGCAAGCGGATGAAGGCCGGTCCCGGATGAAACGGCTTTTCCGGGACCTGGCGGAGACGGAGCTGGGACTGTACGCCGCCTCCGGCGCCTATTTCCTTTTTCTCTCCCTGATCCCCCTGACGGCGCTGGTCTGTTCCGTTCTGCCCATGACTCCCCTCACCCGGGAGATGGTGCTGGAATATCTCTCCACCGTCCTGCCGGACGCCCTGGAGGAGCTGCTTCGGGAGATCCTGGATCAGGTGTACGGAAACGGAGCCGCAGTCTTCTCCCTCTCCGCCCTGCTCACCCTGTGGTCCGCCAGCAAGGCTTTCCTGGGCCTGATCCAGGGGCTGGACCGGATCTGCGGCGCAGGAAAACCCGGAGGCTTTCTGCGTCTCCGGGCGGTTTCCGGACTCTATACCCTCGCGCTTCTGCTGACGGTGATCCTGAGTCTGCTCTTCGCCCTGTTCCGGCGGCGGCTCATCCGCCTGCTGGCAGCGGTCTGGCCGCCGGGGGGCGGACTGCTCCTGTCCCTCCTTCGCATGCGGAATTTCCTGGCGATGATGCTGCTGGCGCTTTTCTTTGCCCTGCTGTACACCTTTCTCCCCTCCCGCCGGATGCGCTTTCTCCGCCAGCTTCCCGGAGCCATGCTGGCCGCTCTGCTCTGGATGCTCATCACCTGGCTCTTCGGAAGCTATGTCACCGGACTGGGGGGCGTGACCCTCTACGGCAGCCTGGCCAGCGCCGTTCTGGCCCTGTTCTGGGTCTATCTCTGCATGGTGCTGATCCTGCTGGGGGCTTTTGTCAACACCCATCTCTTCCATTTTTCCTCCGAACCGCAAAATACGGGATAATCCCTTGCCAAGAACCACAATCCGGTGTATAATCGGGTCAGCAAAAAAGATTTGCCAGGAGCTCTGCTTCTGGCAATCTGCATATTGATCCGGTCTGTTCAATCATCCGACTTGTTTCGTACAAGTTCCTGCCGATCCGGCGATTCCTTCTTTTCCGGCTTCTCCTGCCCGAGGGACAGTTCCCCCAGGTTGGAGATGGTCACGGTGGTGAAGGGGATCGTAACGCCGTTGGCATCAAAGGTTTCTTTCAGCTGCTGGCGGACCTCGCTGCAGGCGATGAAATTCTCATCCACCGTTCTGGTGGCCATAGTGGCCCGCAGAGCGATGCCGCTGGCGTCGAACTGCCGCACGAAAACCGTCTGCGGTTTCGGCCCCACGTACAGAGGATGGGAGGTCACCACCTCCTCCATCAGCCGTTTGGCCAGGGCCAGATCGCTGCTGTAGCTTACCTGGACATCCACAAAATTCCGCGTCGGCTCCCCGGATGTGAAATTCGTGTTCTCCACCACCGCGGAACCCATGACGGAATTGGGAACGATGAGCCTGGTGCCCAGGATGGTGCGGATCACCGTATGCCGCAGGGTGATATCTTCGATATACCCGGTGATATCCTGGGTGCGGATCTGGATCCGATCCCCCACGTCGAAGGGCCGGAAGATGGAGATGAACACCCCGCTCACCAGGTTCCCCACGCTCTCCTGTGCGGCAAAGCCCAGGGCTACCGCCAGGAGGCCGGAGCCCGCCAGGATGGCGGTGACTGCGGTGGAAAGGGCGGGCACCTGCTTCACGGCGACCACCACCCCCACGATGTACAGGGCGATGATCAGCACGCTGTTCAGCAGCTTATACCCGATGTAGTTCGGCCGCTTGGTGAGTTTGGCCCTGGCGTTCTCCGCCTTTTTCAGGATGAATTTCAGCAGGATGGCCAGGAGCCGGGTGATGATCAGCACCAGAACGATCTTGATGACCGCATAAAGGATCGGCATATTTTCCGCAAATTCCTGCAATGCTTTCACGCCGGACATACCTCCTTTTCCCGGCAGTATTATACCATAGATTCGGAAAAAAGAAATGCGAAAGGAGCGGCTTCCTTGAAATACTCCGCCATTTTTCAGCCCTTGACCGTCGGTCCCCTCACCTGGAGGAACCGGATCGAGATCGCCCCCGCCGCCCCCTTCCTCACCTGGCGTGAGGAGGACGGCCGCATGCCTCTGAAATCCTATTACACCGCTCTGGCGGGCTCCGGAGCCGCCCTGATCAACCTGGGCATCGGGTCTCTGGAGGACGATCCCCGTTTCCCGGGCATGGTGCGGCCCGCCTGCTGCGTCATGAAGCTGGAGGACCTGCCGGAGCTGGTGGATACCCTCCATCGGGACGGCTGTCTCGCCGGGGTGGAGCTCACCGTTTCCCGGTACATGATGGGTCCCCGGGATCGGATCACCTCGATCCCGGAGAGCGAAGTCAAGAACATCATCGCCGCCTATGCCTTCCAGGCCCGCCGGGCCCGGGAGGCGGGCTTCGACATGATCCTGATCCACGGCGGCCACGGAAACGTACCGGCCCAGTTCTTCGCCTCCTACATCAATCATCGGACGGACGCCTACGGCGGCAGCCCGGAGAAGCGCAGCCGCTTCGCCCTGGAGATGCTGGACGCCGTGCGGAACGAGATGGGCAGCGGCATGGCCCTGGAATACCGCATCAGCGCGGAAGAGGTCCTGCCCGGCACCACCACCTTTGAGGAGACCCTGGCCTTTGCGGAGCGCATCCAGGACAGGATCGATCTGCTCCACGTGAGCCGGGGCCTGCTGGAGGAGGACGCCACCCTGCCTGTGCTCAATTCCCCCGTCTACGTGCCCCGGGGCACCAATATCCCCTATGCCCGGATCTTCCGGGAGAGGCTGAATATCCCCGTGTCCGTGGTCTGCGGCATGGATCTGGATACGGCGGAGAAGGCCATCCTGGCGGGAGACGTAGACGCCGCCGCCATGATCCGCACCGCTCTGGCTGATCCCTCCTTCGTAGCCAAGGCCAAAGCCGGGCGGGAGGCGGAGATCCGCCCCTGCCTCCGCTGCAACACCTGCATCGGCAGGACCCACAGCGAGCACGTCACCGTGCGCTGCGCCGTGAATCCTCTGGTCGGCCGGGAGTCCCTTTTCGATCTGACGAAGCCCGCGGCGGTGAGCAAGCGGGTGGTGATCGTGGGCGGCGGCTCCGCGGGGCTGGAAGCAGCCCGTACCGCGGTGAAGCGGGGACATCAGGTCACCCTGCTGGAAAAGAGCGACAGGCTGGGCGGCACCCTACATCTGGCCGCGGCGGCGGATTTTAAGGCGGATATGAAGCGTTATCTGGACTGGAGCATCCGCACCGTGGAGGAAGACCGGCGCATCGACCTGCGGCTGAATACCGAGGCGACTCCCGAGCTTCTGCGGGAGCTGAAGCCGGACGCCGTCCTGCTGGCGGTGGGCGCCCGGCCCATCATCCCCAAGATCTCCACCTGTCCGGAGAAGGCCGTATGGGTGGGTGAACTGGAAGGCGCGCCGGAAAAGGCCGGTCAGCGGGTGGTCGTGGCCGGAGCCGGCTTCACCGGTCTGGAAATGGCCCTGGATCTGGCGCAGCACGGGCGGGAGGTCACGGTGATCGATCTGCTCCCGGCGGAGCGCATCGGAGCGGACGGCGTTGCCATCAGCATGATCTGGCTGAAAGCCGCCCTGAAGGAGGCGGGAGTCCGTTTTCTGTGTCAGGTACGGCTGGAGGACGCCACCGCCGAAGGAGCTGTCGTCTCCCATGAGGACGGGACGAAGGAGCTTCTGCCCTGCGACACGGTGGTCCTCTCCCTGGGGGTCCGGCCGGACCGCAGCCTGGAGGAAAAGGTGCAGGGGCTGGCGCCTCAGGTGGTCTCCATCGGGGACTGCAGCGGGAGCGGCGGCACCATTTTCAAGGCGGTCTCCGGCGGCTTCGACGCCGCCATGGCCCTCTGAACATCAGCGTATCCCCCGATTTCGGGAAACATATATTACATTGTTTTTGGAGGCAGAGAATGAACGTCAACGTCGGCATCAACGGCTTCGGCAGGATCGGGAGACTTGCGATCCGCGCAGGCATGCAGCTGGGCGGCTTCAGTTTTACGGCCATCAACGACCACAAATCGCCGGATCTGCTTGCCTATCTCTTTAAGTATGACTCCGTCTTCGGCAGGTATCCCGGCGAAGTGAGCCACGATGATCACGGCATCATCATTGACGGCAAACATATCCCCGTTTTCAACTGCAGCGATCCCGGTGAGATCCCCTGGGGGGACGCAGGCGCGGAATACATCGTGGAATCCACCGGTAAGTTCAAGAAGACCGCGGACGCCGCCCGCCATCTGGAGGGCGGGGCGAAAAAGGTGCTGATCACCGCTCCCGGCAAGGACTGCCCCAACTACGTGTACGGCGTGAACAGCGACGATTACCGGCCGGATATGCATGTCGTATCCAACGCCTCCTGCACCACAAACTGCCTGGCTCCTCTGGCCAAGATCATCCATAACGCCTACGGCTTGCGCCGGGGCATCATGACTACCATCCACGCCGTCACCACCAACCAGACCACCGTGGACGGCAAGCCGCCCAAGGACGACTGGCGCATGGGCCGGGCCTCTTCCGTGAACTTTATCCCCACCAGCACCGGCGCCGCCCAGGCCGTGGGCAAGGTCATTCCCGCGCTGGCTGGAAAGCTTACCGGCGTGGCCATCCGGGTCCCCACCCTGGACGTGTCCCTGGTGGATCTGACCGCCGAGCTGGAAAGGCCCGCGACCTATGAGGAGATCTGCGCGGAGATCCGCCGGGCCACCAGCGAAGAGATGAAGGACAGCCTGGGCTATACGGACGAACCCCTTGTCTCCACCGACTTCCTGGGCATCACCGTAGGAGGCGTGTTCGACGCCTATGCCGGTCTGAGCGTCGACGAACACTTCGCCAAGCTGTTCGCCTGGTACGACAACGAATACGGCTACACCTGCATGGCTATGAAGATGCTGAAACATATGTTTGAGGTAGATCAGGGAAAATAACATGTTTGCGCTGAAGCTCATTGCCGCCCTCGCGGCAGGATACCTGCTGGGCTCCATCAGCTCCGCCGTTCTTCTGACCCATACCCGCTTCGGGGATATTCGGGACAAGGGCAGCGGAAATGCGGGCGCCACCAACGTGGCCCGCTCCTATGGGATCTGGATGGGGCTCCTCACCCTGCTGCTGGACGGGATCAAGACCGCCCTTGCCATGTGGCTGGGCACCCTCCTGGCCGGTGAACCCGGCGCTTCTCTGGGCGCCGCCGCCTGCCTGATCGGCCATTGCTGGCCCGTTTACTTCCGCTTCAAGGGGGGGAAGGGCGTGAGCGTGGCCGGCGCCATCGCCGTATGGCTGGATTGGCGGCTCATCCTCATCCTCATCGCCGTCTTCCTGATCCTGGCCTTCGTCTCCAAGCGGGTCAGCGTCGGTTCCCTCTCTGCGGCCCTTGCCTATCCCTTTGCCATGCTTCTGCTGGGCGGCTTTGACTGGCATCAGCTGGCCCTGGGCTTCCTCATCCTGGTTCTGGTCTTCTTTACCCACCGGGAAAACATCAAGCGGATCATCGCCGGAACGGAACCCGTCTTCCGTGCCGGAAGGAGCAGAAAACCATAACGATCTTCACCATAACCATAACGCTGAGGACCCGGGAGCATATCGCTCCCGGGTCCTCAGACTGTAGACAAACCCGTAAACGGCACGATACCGGAAAGGAAGAAAGTGTG
>CAMZIY010000111.1 GCA_947307365.1 uncultured Clostridia bacterium | reverse complement strand
GGGTGGCCCGCTCGGACCAGGCCTTGTTCAGCTCCGCGATCTTCAGGATGAACATGTCCGTCAGCTCCTGGGCCTGCTCCTTTGTGAGCCGTCCCTCTGCCAGGTCCTTCTCCAGATACTTGCCGCAGTATTGGTCCAGGCGGCCGTAGCTGATGCCGTGGGGCTGGGAGTCCAGCAAAATGCCCAGCTGATACAGGAAGCAGGCCTGGAGGGCGTCATGGTAGCTCTCGCAGGGCTTGTCGATGATCCGCATCAGCCGGTCCGCCATGTCCATGAGCTCCGCCTGCCGCTGGGGATCCGGGCAGATCTCCGCCTGACGGAGGCATTCCTCGCCGTAGCGCTTGGTGTAGAGGATGAGTCCCTCGGTGACCAGCTGCACCGCCCGGTAGAACTCATACTTCCGGGCTTCGTCTCCCTGGAAGCCCTTCTCCGTCATGGCCCGGCGCTTTTCCTTCGCCTCCCGGGCCACGGCCCCCAGGCCCTTGTCCACCACGGTCCAGAAATTGCCCACGAAGTGGCCGATGGGGTGCTGGCAGTTGCCGCTGGGCCGGAAGTTCAGGACCCCGTTGCCCATGACCTCGTTCATGTACTCATCGGGGTACACGGCGTCGATGGCGGCGCTGACGCAGTTTTTCCGCCAGAAATCCCCGGTTTTGAGGATGTAGTCCCGATCCTCCGGCCGCAGCTCATAGGGGTCCGTGGAGCGGGTGGGGAAGGTGTCGATCTCGTCCAGGAACCAGGAGAAGGAATACTCCGGATACAGGGCGGAGCAGCGGAATTCTTCCCCGGGATGGCCCACGATCAGCTCATGGTCCCGCACGGGGGTGGGCATGTTTTCGAACAGGTTCCGCAGATTCATGGCCCGCTTCAGGATCCCCGGCAGATGGGGGTTCTCCATATAGAACTCCGTCACCAGCCGGTAGCGCGTGATGTCGATCCGGGGCTTCTTCCCCCGGTACATGGCCCGGATCCGCCGGACCCGTTCTGAAATAGGCGCATTCTGATACATGATCATTTCTCCTTTGTCTGATACGCCGGGAAACGGGGCAGCCCGCCTCCGGGCGGGATCAGTTTAATCCGTTACCGTTACGGGGATGAAGATCGACTCGCCGATGGGATCCCCGTCTTTTTCGCTGGTGATGAAGATCTCCACCGTAGCCTTGCCGACGGCGTCCCCGGTGATGTACAGCATGGTGGCTGTCCCGTCCTCGGTCCAGCCTTCGTCCCAGCTCACGGTGATGACGTCGCTGCTGTAATTCCTGAAATTGAGCCAATAATTGGAATACCCCACCGCCTGCACCTTGCACCGGACAGACTTGGTGAAGTGGTTCTTGACCGTCAGGCTGGAGGGCTCCACGGTAAAGGTCAGACTGCTCTCCTTCACCGTGACCTGGCAGGAGGCGGTAAGGCCGCTGTCGGAAACGGCGGTGAGCACCGCCGTGCCCTCGGCGACAGCCGTGACGTAACCGTCTTCATCCACCGTGACCACCGAAGGATCACTGGAGGACCAGGTGACGTGCTCGTACATGGCGTTGTAGGGCTCGTAGGAGACGTACAGATAGTAGCTTTCCCCTGTGGCCATGGTCATCTCCCCGTTGCTGATGCTCATGCTTTCGGGAAGGGGATAGGAGATGGTGGAAACCATGGTCATCTTCCGGGCCGCCTCGTCGTAAGTGTACTCCGAAACGGTCACGGTGCCGTCGTCGTCCTCGGTTTCCTTCACCAGACGGCCTTTTGAGTCGTAGACTGTCTCGGTCACGTCCCGGTAGCCGTAGGAGGTGGTATACTCTCCCCGGATCTGCCGGCCTTCGTCGTCAAACTGATACAGGCCGAGAACGCTGCTGCCGTCTGAATCCTTCCGCTCCATCCGGACCATCCGGCCGCCCTTGTCGTATATGTAGTCCGTGGAGGACTTGCTGTACGGGGAATCGACCTCCTCGTGGGTGAGGTTCCCCCTGCCGTCGTAGGTGTAAGTGTAGGTCATGACGGTTCCGGAGCCGGAGGTATACACCAGCTTCGTGTTATTGCCGTCCTTGTCGTAAGTGTATACCTGGGTATAGGAGAGATCGCCGGCGTTGTTGTAGGTGGTCTCCTTCAGCGTCCGCCCCGCAGCGTCCCGGACGTAATCGGTGTAATAGACGGAGTCGTCCACATAGGTGGATTCCGTCCGGGAGAGATATCCGTTTTCGTCGTAGCGGTAGAACGTGGTGCTCTCCCCTGCGTTGGTGCGGTAGGTGTAGGACAGTTCTCTGCCGTTCTCATCGTAGGTGTGGATGTACTCGGTGACGACGTCCCCGTCCCCCTCGTAGATTTCCTGTACCAGGTTGCCCCAGATATCGTAGACACGGGTGGATCGGTTCCGGTAGACCTCCGGGCCGCCCTCGCCGCCGTACCAGGTTTCCGTGCTGTCCGACCCGATCTGCCGGCCCAGTTCATCATAGCGGTAAACGGTCTCTTCCTTGTAATTCTCGTTTTCCGAACGATAGGAGACCATGCGGCCTTCCTGGTTGTAAACGCTGACGCTGCGGGAGCTGCTCCCGTCGTTGCTTTTAGAGATATATTCCTCGGTCAGCCATTCCGTCGGCGTGGGAGCCATCTTGCTGATGATGATGGCGGTGTTGGAGGGCTGGTCGTAGTCCACTTTGAAGCCCAGGATATCCTCCAGCTCCCGGAGCTGAAAGAAGTTCGTGCCGTCGATGTTGTACGCGGTCAGGTCCGAGCGCTTTTCCCCGTCGATATAGAGCGTCTGGGAGCTGCGCTTGGCCTTGGCGCTGTTGTCCTCCCCGATCTTCAGCTCTGTGCCGTTGGGATGAGTATAGGGCTGACCGGTGGTGACAATCATTGCACCGGCTTCCTCATCGTAGTCCACATCGAACTGACTGCCGGTGCCGTTCACAAGCTGGGCAAGGTCCCGAAGTTTGAAGTAGTTGCGGTCGTTGATGTTGTATTTTTCACAGAGGATGGTCACCCCGTCCACCCGGAGGTTCTGCCGGGATACCATCACCCGGTCTCCCGCCGCCGCTGAGCCGACGGACAAGAGGCCCGCGATCAGGATCAGGGCCAAAAAGAAGCTGAGATACTTTTTCATGCGTTCAACTCTCCTTTTCTTTTGTGTCCTTCATTCTCTAATCATACAATAGACGGCGGCGGTTTTCAAGATTTCTCCATACCGAACCGGCACGGAAAAGCAGGGGATTCTCCCGCGTTTACCGGTTCAGCAGAAACACGCCGAAGTTGAGATACAGGGCGAAGGTGAGCCAGAGCTGGTAGGGGATCAGCAGCTTCGCCCCCGGGGGATCCTGCCGCCGGAGGCGCAGGACCAGCCAGAGGACCAGGAGCCACAGCCCCGCCAGCCACAGAAGCGCGCCGCCGTACAGGCTCCAGGAGAAGAAGATCATGCTCCAGAAGAAATTGACCCCCAGCTGCAGCAGATACAGGGCCAGGCTCCGGCTCCGCTGAGGGCCCCGGGGCAGCAGGCTGATCCGGGCGGCGGCGGCGCCCATCAGGGCGTAAAGCAGGATCCAGGCGATGGGGAAGACCCAGGCCGGAGGGGTCAGGGGCGGTTTTGCCGCCGTTTCCGCATACTGCCGGATCCCCTCCCGGGCCAGCAGGCCGGAAAGGGCGCCCACGGCCTCCGTGAGCAGGATCCAGAACACATAGGGTCTCCAGGTTTGTCTGCGCATACCGTTTCCTCCCGTTCATATTCCTGGGAAAGGATATGCGGACGCGCCCGGGGTTATGCGCAGAGGGGCGTCCGCAGACGCGGACGCCCCATATCGAAGATCCCTTTATGCCTCCAGCACGCGCTTGCCCGTCATGTGCTCCGGTGTCAGCCGCAGCAGCAGGGTCCGGGGACCCGCCTGCTCCAGCTCCCGGCGGATGTACGCCTCGTCCCGGGTGAATTTCAGACTCAGGAGCCGGGAGATCCGCAGGACCTCTCCCCGGTCCCCCACCTCGGTCAGGCGGCCGAAGACGATGACGCTATTCACGGTTTTGGCCCATTCTCCCTCCCGGGAGACGCCCCGGTCATAGACGCAGAAGGAGGCTTTGCCGCAGCGGCGGAAGGCGTCCACCCGATGACCCTCCAGCCCTCCGTGGAAGTACAGCGCCCCGTCCGCCGGATCGTAATAATGGTTCAGAGGCACCCCGTAAGGGTAGCCTTCGTCCCCCAGGAGGCTCAGCACCCCCCGGGTCTCTTCCGTCAGCAGCCGGATGCATTCCTCCCGGCTCAGGGCCTGGCCGGGTCTGCGCATTTCCCGAAACACGGCGATCCCTCCTCCGTTTTTTCCCATTATACCATGGAGGGCTCCGCTCCCGCAAGGGACGAGCCCAAACCCGCCCTTGTGCGCCGGGCTCCGGCAGGGTATACTGGGAAAAACAAAAACAGGAGGAACGGACATGGATGAACGGACGCTGGAAGATCTCAGCCGCCTGAAAACGGAGCTGGCGGAGGCGGACCGGGTGCTGGTGGGAGCCGGAGCGGGGCTCAGCGCCTCCGCCGGACTGAGCTATCTGGACGAGGGGGCCTTCCTCCTTCATTTCCCGGAAATGTACCGCCTGGGCTATCGCTGCCAGTATGAGCTGGTGGGCATGCGGGATTCCGACTGGACCCCGGGCCGGAAATGGGCCTACTGGGCGACCCATATCTGCTATGTACGGGAAACGGTGCCGTCCCTCCCCCTGTATGGAAAGCTCCTGCGGCTCCTGGAGGGGAAGGACTGGTTCGTGGTGACCTCCAATGCGGACCGGCAGTTCCTGCGCGCCGGCTTCGATATGGATCGGGTCTTTGAGTACCAGGGGAACTACGATGTGCTGGCCTGCTCCAAACGCTGCACCAGGCATACCTGGGAGAGCCTTCCCGCCCTGCGGGAGGTGAAAGCCCATATCGACCACGAGACCTTCGAGTGCCCGGAGGAATTCATCCCCCGCTGCCCGTACTGCGGAGAATACGCGGAGATCGGTTTCCGGCCGGAGAACCATGAGGAGGGCTTCCGCCGCTACGCGGATTTTGTGAATTCCTCCGCCGACCTGCGCCTGTGCATCCTGGAACTGGGGGTGGGCTTCAACACCCCGGGCGTCATCCGCTGGCCCTTCGAGCGATTCTGCCGCCTCATCCCCCGGGCGACCCTGTTCCGGGTGAACCGGGGCTATAAGGACGGGGTGGGATACAAGGGATATCCCCAGGTGCCGGAGGATCTGGGGAACCGGGCATACCCCCTGGACCTGGATGCCGGAGAGGCTGTGGACTGGCTGCTGGGGGAGAAAACATGACGGGGAAGGACAAGGCGGATTGGGAAAAGTTGTTCGCCGCGGCAAAAGCCGTGCAGAACGGCAGAAAGATCTCCGAATACGTGGAGGCCGGCGGAGTGGCGGCGGCGATCCTCTCCGCCTCCGGGAAAATCTATACCGGCGTCTGCGTGGATACCTGCTCCACCTTGGGGATCTGCGCGGAGCGGAACGCCATCTTCAACATGCTGACCAACGGGGAGCAGGAGATCGTGAAGGTGCTGGCCGTCATGCCGGACGGCAGGACGGGAGCCCCCTGCGGCGCATGCCGGGAGCTGATGGTTCAGCTGATGCCGGAAACGTATTCCGGTATCGAGATCATGATGGATGATGAAACGGGAAGGACGGTCACCCTGGGGGAGCTGACCCCGGAATGGTGGATCTGAATCCACAGGGATCGCACCCGGTGATCCGCGTCGTCGCGGATTCCTGCAGGCTGCGTTTTCCGGTTTGCGGAAGGGCCGGGAAACGGGAGTTCTGCGCGAAGTAACGGGACCAGCTGACATATCCGGGGGGATCCAATGGGGGGCAAACGGCCCCCCTTGGCCGGGAGGGGAGGTCCAGGAGGACCATTCGGAAGGTCCTCCT
>CAMZIY010000110.1 GCA_947307365.1 uncultured Clostridia bacterium | reverse complement strand
GTCCCGAAAATCCGGATTTTTGTTGATTTTCCACAATGATCGCAGCTGTTTTTCCCCGGCGCATGGGCCGGTTTCAGTCGGCGGTGGGCTCCTTGTAGAATTCGTCGTTCAGGTCCCCGAAGCCGGCCCAGGTGGAAAGCTCGAAGATATTCATGGAAATGTTCGTGCTCTTTGTTCCCGCAACCTCCTCAATGGCCTTCATCACAGCCTTCGCGAAATCCCGCTTGGCATGGTATTCCGCGCGGCTGAAATAGCGTGCGTCCACAAAAGCAAAATTCTCCTGCTTCTTCCCGAAGGCGTAGAACGGCCGCCCGTCCTCGATCTCGGCGATCAGCATGAAGGGTTCTTTGCCGGGGATGTGCCGCAGCGCCTCCCCCAACTTCTCATACAGGCTCTGCCGCTGTTCCTCCGTCAGCTTCACGGACAGGCTTACGCGCATATAGGGCATGATTTTTCTCCTTTCTCCGTCCGGCGGCGCATCCGTCCGCCCCTGTGGACCAGGTGGTCAGATCACCCGGCATCCGGCTGCCTTTCACCTGGAAGCCGCGTCTGAAATCTCGTCTCCGGATACCTCTTCATTCAGAAGTATATAGAAACAAGGCCCCCCGGTCAATGTCAGGCTGCCGCCCGGTTCCGGCTTTTATCGCTTTTTCCCCGATCCGATGCGGCTCCCTTCCATGGGCAGCCTGCTGACCCGCAGACCTCGCGGGGCTGAGACCTATTGACTTCCGGGACAGAAGCAGGCTAGAATGATCGAGGATCCGCCTGTACATCGATAAGATCAGAAAACCATCCTGTTCCGGAAAACAAAAGGAGGCATTATGGGTAAGGTTAACCGCAAATTCTTTGGCCTGAGTCAGTATAAAGGCCCTTTCTGCTATGAACTGGCGGGAAAACAGTTCCGCCTCATCATGGATGACGGAAAGAGTTTTGCGCTCAGCTTTCTGGATGAAAAAAACCTGCAGTGGCGGGAAAATGATCAGCCGCCGAGGATCGACGGCTACCAGTGTCTGAAGGGAGACGACACGACTTATCTGGTGAACATAAAGCTGCCGGAGGACGACGGACGGATCTCCTATAACTGGGTGCTGGATACGGAACAGCGCCTGGTCACGATGGATATCATGGAGCGGCGTTACGAGAAGGACCTTGACCGCCTCGTCCGCAATACGCCGTACTTCGGCGCGATCGACGTGCCCGGCGTCCCGCTTCCGAAGCTCCGGCACCACCTGAGCAGCCGCATGGTGGGCGGACATATCTTCTGGCACTATAATCCCGGCCATGTCCTGCAGCATATCTACCACACGCCCCGGGCGATCCGCGCCAGCACCGGCGACGGCCTGACGCCGGTGGAAACGCAGCGGAACAGGATGAAATACCTTCTGGAAAGCCCGGATCCCAAGGATCGGGAGGAAGCCGAAAGATCCATTGAAGCCTACCGGGTACGGGAGACTTATTATCCCATCTTCGAGGAACCCTGCTTCCACGTCTGGATCAAGGAGAACCTGAACCTGTTCTGCTTTGTGGAGGAGATCATGTGCCGGCGGTCTCCGAATCACGATCAGGGAGGCGGCGGGATCCTGCTGCTCCAGGACGTTGAGCGCCTCCTGGAAGTGGGCGTCTGCTTCAATTCCAACGAGAATTATATGGTCTCCGCCTATGGGGACAGCAACGAAAACGGCGATCCCTTCGATACGCTGCCGACGCCCTACGGGGAGGAATGGAAGATCCTGACCAGCGTGCCCAGCATCTATTGGGAGGTCCCGGAGGAATAACGCATCCGGTCGTCTCAGACAGAATCATGCAATTTCAACAGCCATCCGGCTATTCGGGGGCGGTATCTTCGGATACCGTCCCCGTTATATGTTCATAAGGGGTGAAAAACGAATGGTTGATGCGGGAAGCTTGCAACATGGATATTTTTCCGATATAATATAGTAACATAACAGTAAAAAATGGCCTGTACATCTGATACAGACCCCTGCAGCGAGGAGGACTTGAAAATGGCAAAAGTCACGCCGAAAGAGAATTTTCTGAAACTTGCAAAAGGAGAATTCCCATACTACGTTCCCTTTTACAGCCTGATGGGCGACCCCTACCTGGGGGAGTGCGCCGTGAAAGGCGCGCGCATCTCATTCTTCGCGGATACGATCATGCAGGGCGGCACGGACATGTGGGGCGTTCCCTACGCAAAGCCTTCCGTGGGCATCGAATCCATCATGCCGGATACCCGAATCAACGTGCTGAAGGATATCGCAGACTGGAAAAAGGTCGTGAAATTCCCGGATCCGCTGGATGTGGACCTGGAAAAAGCCTATGCGGACAATCTGAAGAACATCGACCGCAGCGAGTCCTGCCTCTCGGTGGGCCCGCATTTTGCCCCGTTCCAGGAGCTGGTCGGCCTCATGGGCTTCGAGGGCGGACTGATCGCCCTCATGGAGGATCCCGAAGAGGTCAGCGCCATGCTGAACGCCATGATCGACCACATCATGCCCCACTACAAAAAGCTCTTTGAAGTCTTCAAGCCCGATTTCTGGCACATGTCCGACGATACCTGCGCAAAGACCACGCCCTTCTTCTCCCCGGAGGTCTATGAGGAGGTATTCCTGCCGCTTTACATGAGGCTTGCGGAGCCCGCCAGGGAAGCGGGCGTTCCGGTCCTCTTCCATAACTGCGGCTATACCACACCGTTCCTGGAGTTCATGTATCAGTTCGGCGTCCGGGTGACCGAGCCCTTCCAGGAGAGCAACGATATCCGGAAATGCCAGGAGCAGTTCAAGGGCAGGATGTCCTTTATCGGCCACTGGGGCTGGGGTCAGCACATGCCGAAGAACTGGCCGGATTTTGATGAAGAAGAATTCCGGCAGGATATCCGGAACACCATCGACGAGTGCAGCGTCGGCGGCGGTTACGCCTTCGCCGGATTCCCCATCGGCGTTCCCGGGGATCCCGGGGTGAAGCGGGCCTACAGCATCATGCGGGACGAGGCCCACTGGTACGGAAGAAAGGTTTACGGATATTCCGATTGAGCGCACAGAAGAGACCAATTTGATATGAATGGGAGATGACGGATATGAATCTGAGGAATTATCCCCGGCGCAAATATGCGATCGACCAGTTCACACAGCCCCACGTCACAGAGCTGGAAGGCGAAAAATTCCACTTTGTGATGGATAACGGCCACGATTACTATCTCGCTTTTACCGGCGAGGAGGACCTGGAATGGCACTGGGACGGCGACGAAGCGAAACACGCCTCCTACTTCTGCCTGAAGGGAGACGACACCACCTATCTCGTCTCCTTTGAGCTGGATGAGTTCCTGGACAAACACGACCGGGAGGAGCACTTTTTCATCATCGACCGGGAGCAGCGCCTGGTGACCTTCTGCCGCTGCAAGGTGGGGGAGAACCCGAAGCTCCCGTGGCTCATCAGCTCGCATTATATCTTCGGCGCGATCGAAGTGCCCGGCATGCCGCTGCCCCTCAAGCGCCACGTGTTCACGACGGACCTGATCGGCACGCGGGTGGAGTGGCATTGGAACACCGGCATGGTCACGCGTCACGATTACTTCACCTCCTCCTTCTACCGCATCACGGTCCCCGGCGCCAGTTACGGCCAGGCGGACCGCAGCGACGCGCTGATGCAGGCGATCCCCTCCACCGACGAGGTGGCGCAGTTCATCAAGATCAAGGACAACCTCTATCTGTTCAGCCTCGTAGAGGAGCTCATGGAGCGCAAGCTGGCCGACTTCGACCCGCCGTACCGCTCCAACGACATGAAATTCCTGCAGAATTATGACCGTATGTACCACGTCGGGCGTACCTTCGGCAACGTCAAGGCCGAAGACGGCGGGATCCGGCCCTGCCATATCCGCTTCGGCGCCTTCGGCACGCGGCCCGAGCTCGACGAGGTCTTCCTCAATGCCCGGAATCCTTACGCGCCCTGAAAGGAGGAAAGGAAATGTTCAATTACACCTACGACAAGGACGGCGTCTACATCGCCAACCTCGCCAACAAGGGAGAAAAATACGGCCTGAATCAATACCGGCTGCCCCACAACTTCGAGCTGGCCAAGCGTTCCTTCACGATCACCGACGGCAGGGAAGAGCACGTGATCGCATTCGAGGACAAGCGCAAGGCTTTTGTGGACGGGCGGGAGTGCGAATACGAATCTCTGAAGCTCCAGGTCAAAACGTATCTTGTGCGCCTTGGCTACGACGCCGCCGTCTTCGATCTGCAGCAGAACCTGGTGACCCTGATCCGGGGCATGGAGAAGGAATACTTCTGCGGCCAGATCAGCGGCGCCAAAGTCCCCGAAGGCGCCGGACACACGGATGCCGGCGACGCCATGGTCGAAACGAACGTCGCCTGGTATCTGGGCAGCGAGCGCTTTGTCTGGCATGAGTTCCTGGATGAGAAGACGGTCCGGGTGAAATGGTCGCCCAACGTCAGCTCCAAAAACGACCTGCCCTACAAGGCGACCAAGATCAATTATCCGATCCTCCTGGTGGACATCTGGGGCTACGGTCCCTTCTATTCCGACGTTCCCGCAACGCTGGAACGCTGCCTATTCCTGCAGGATTACGACCATATGATGACGGTGGGTCTGATCTACTGCGGGGGAGAACTGCCGATTATGGTGAGCGGCTACGCGAAGTATATGGACGTGGACGAATCCTTTGATAAGGACAGCGTAGCGGGAAATTCCTGAAAAGACCGGGTCCCGGTCCGGAACTCACTGCAAATGGCTGGAAAGGACCGCGGGATTGTGTTAGAATCAAAATATCAACACCGGGAACGGTCTTCCGTGACACCGGGGAACGCCAGTACGGGCCTGCTCGCGCCAGTCCCGGGGACGGATCGGCAGACCGATGAGAAGGAGTGAGATATCGGGATGTATCAGTTCAAAGACATTACCCCGCGCATCCGGCGCCAGCGGGAGGCCATCCGCAACCGCGTGATCCGGCTGGACTCCGAGCATGCCATGATCGTGACGGAGGCCCGGAAGAAAGACCTCAATACCATCCCCATCATCCAGAGCGCCCGACAGCTCAAGGCACTGGCCGAGAATCTGACGCTGCGGGTGGAGGACGACGACGTCCTCGTGGGCAACCGCGGCCGCTACATGAGCTCCAACGTCCATCATCCCGAATCCAGCGAGGGCCTCGGCTTCATCATCAACGGGATCGACAAGGGCGAGTGGACCCTGAAGGAGGACGGCCTGTACCACAATCCCGAAACCGAGGATCTGCGGCTCTGCGCCTCTCCGGAGGACGTGGAGAACATCCGCAGCATCCAGGATTTCTGGAAGGGCCGCACCTTTGACTGCTGCGGGGACGGCTGGGCCCCCGACGGACTGGATGAGCTCAAGCAGCTGGGCGCGACCAAGCACAGCGTCTTTATGAAGCACCTGATCGGCTGCCGCCCCGGACATCTGATCGCCGGACACCACAAGATCATCAACGTGGGCTACGGCGCCATCCGGAAGCAGGCGCAGGACTGGCTGGACGCCCATTACGGCAACATCATGGGGGACGACTCCCGGAAATACCTGTTCTATTCCGCTGTGGTCATCAACTGCGACGCCTGCATCACCTATATCCGCCGCTACGGCGACGCGGTGCTGGAAAAGGCGAAGGTATGCACCGATCCCGAGCGCAGGGCGGAGCTGGAGCGGATGGCCGACAGCCTGTACTGGATCTCCGAGAATCCGGCCCGCACCTTCTGGGAGGCCTGCCAGGCGTCTCTGATGTACACGCTGCTGATGTACGCCAATAACTGCGTGGCCTTTTCCATCGGTCGGTTCGACCAGTTCACCTACGCCCAGTACAAGCACGATATGGATAACGGCCTTCTCACCGAGGACCAGGCCCAGGAGATCGTGGACGCCTATTTCCTGA
>CAMZIY010000109.1 GCA_947307365.1 uncultured Clostridia bacterium | reverse complement strand
TTCTACAACCTGGGCTTCAACATCGAGGCCACCAGCGGCACCGCCGCCTATCTGAAGGAGCACGGCATCCGTACCCACGTGCTGAAAAAGCTGGGAGAGAGCGAGGAGATCGTGGAAGCTCTGCGCCAGGGCCATATCGCCTACGTCATCAACACCAGCAACGTGGGGGATCCCGGTCTGAGCACCGACGGCTACCGCATCCGCACCCTGGCCACGGAGAACAGCATCACCATGTTCACCGCTCTGGATACGGTGAAGGTGCTGCTGGACGTGCTGGAGGAGACCACCATCACCGTATCCACCATCGACAGGGACGAGGAGGAAGAGAATTGAACCAGGGTCTGTACGTCATCCGGGAGAACCGTCCCCTCACCCGGGACATGCTCCTTCTCCGGCTGGAGGGGGATACCTCGGCCCTGATCAATCCGGGTCAGTTCGTGAACATCCGGGTGCCGGAAAAGTTCCTCCGGCGGCCCATCAGCGTATGCGACTGGCGGGAGGGGGAGCTGACCCTGGTATACCGGGTGGCGGGTTCCGGCACCGCCGCCCTGCGGGATATGGAGCCCGGTGCGGAGCTGGATCTGCTCACGGGTCTGGGAAACGGCTACAACCTGGGCAAGGCCGGTCCCGCCCCCATCCTTCTGGGAGGCGGATCGGGGATCCCTCCCCTGCTGGGCCTCTGCCGCCGTCTTCTGGCCCAGGGGGCGAAGCCCAGGGTCCTCCTGGGATACCGCACCGCCGCCGACGCCTACCTGGCCGGGGATTTCGAGGCCCTGGGGGCGGAGGTCCTGATCGCCGCCCAGGACGGGAGCCTGGGGATCCGGGGCATGGTGACGGATCTGATGGAAAACCTGGAATACAGCTTCTTCTACGCCTGCGGGCCGGAGCCCATGTACCGGTCCATCGCCCGGGCGGCGAAGGCCCCGGGTCAGTACAGCTTCGAGGCAAGAATGGGCTGCGGCTTCGGGGCCTGCATGGGCTGCTCCTGCGAGACCCTGGCGGGAACGAAGCGGATCTGCCGGGACGGCCCGGTGATGGAAAGCGGGGAGATCAAATGGGAAAACTGAGCACTGTCCTCTGCGGGATCGGGCTGGATAATCCGGTGATCCCCGCCTCCGGCACCTTCGGCTACGGTTACGAATTCGCGGAACTATACGATATCAATATGCTGGGGGCCTTCTCCTGCAAGGGCACCACTCTGGAGCCCCGCTTCGGCAATCCTCTGCCCCGGATCGCCGAGACCCCGGCGGGGATGCTGAACGCCATCGGCCTCCAGAATCCGGGGGCGGACAGGGTCCTCTCCGAGGAGCTTCCCCGGCTGCGGCAGCTATACCGCAAAAAGATCCTGGCGAACATCGGAGGCTTCTCTGCGGAGGAATACGCGGAGACCGCCCGGCGGTTGGAGGCGGACGAGCTGGTGGGCTGGCTGGAGATCAACATCTCCTGCCCCAACGTCCACGGGGGCGGCATGAGCTTCGGCACGGACCCGGCCCAGGCGGCGGCGGTGACGAAGGCGGTGAAGGCCGTCACCCATAAACCCGTCATCATGAAGCTCAGCCCCAACGTGACGGATATCGTCCCCATCGCCCTGGCCTGTCAGGAGGCGGGGGCGGACGGGCTGAGCCTCATCAACACCCTCCAGGGGATGCGCTTCGACCTGCGCACCCGGAGGCCCCTGATCGCCAACACCTTCGGCGGTCTTTCCGGCCCCGCTCTCCTGCCCCTGGCCCTGCGGATGGTGTACCAGGTGACCCGGGCGGCGGAGATCCCCGTCGTGGGCATGGGGGGCGTTTCCTCCGCCGAGGACGTGCTGGAGATGCTCCTGGCCGGCGCCTGCGCCGTGGAGGTGGGAGCCGCGAACCTGACGGATCCCCTGGTCTGCAAACGGATCATCGAGGACCTGCCGGGGGTCCTGGAAAAGTACGGATTCTCCTCCGTGGAGGAGGTAAGGGAGGCGGCAAAGCATGGGTAAGGACGTGATCGTAGCCTGCGACTTCCCCGGCAGGGGAAAGCTGGAGGCCTTTCTGGACCGGCTGGGGGCGGAGAAGCCCTATGTGAAGATCGGCATGGAGCTGTTCTACGCCGAGGGGCCGGAGATCGTGCGCCTGCTGAAAAGCCGGGGCTGCCGGGTCTTTCTGGATCTGAAGCTCCACGATATCCCCAATACGGTGAAGCGGGCCATGGCCGTGCTGGCGGACCTGGGGGCGGACATGGTGAACGTCCACGCCGCCGGGACCCGGGCCATGATGGAAGCCGCCCTGGAGGGGCTCTCCACGGGGAGCGGTCCCCGTCCCCTGCTCCTGGCGGTGACCCAGCTCACCAGCACGGATCAGACCGCCCTGGAAACCGAGCTGCTGATCCGGGAGCCCATGGAGCGGGTGGTGGAAAGCTACGCGAAGAACGCCCGGGCCGCCGGGCTGGACGGGGTGGTGTGTTCTCCCCTGGAGGCCGCCGCCGTCCACGCCGCCTGCGGAACGGACTTTCTCACCGTCACCCCCGGGGTGCGTTTCCCGGAGGGGGACGCGGGAGATCAGAAACGGGTCATGAGCCCGCTGAAAGCCCGGGAGGCGGGGTCCGACTACATCGTGGTGGGCCGGCCCATCACCGCCGCCCCGGATCCGGCGGCGGCCTATGCCCGCTGCATCCGGGAATTCGTGGGATAAGGAGGAGCATCATGGAAAGCCGCAAACGGGAATTCATCCGCTTCCTGGAGGAGGCGGGAGTGCTGAAATTCGGAGACTTCATCGCCAAAAGCGGGCGGAAGCTCCCCTATTTTCTCAACGCCGGAGAGGTGAAGACCGGCGGCGGCAGCGCCCGGCTGGGGGAATTCTACGCCGACGCCTATCTGGAAAAGCTGGGGCAGAAAAAGGCCGCCCTCTTCGGTCCCGCCTACAAGGGCATCCCTCTGGCGGTGAGCGCCGCCTCCGCCCTGGCCCGCCGGGGCCTGGACCTGCCCTGGTTCTTCAACCGGAAGGAGGCCAAGGACCACGGGGAGGGAGGCTCCCTGGTGGGGTATCTCCCCAAGGCCGGGGACGAGGTGGTCATCATCGAGGACGTGATCACCGCTGGCACCGCCATCCGGGAGAGCATGGAGCTCCTGAGCACCCTGGAGGGGGTCAAGGTCGCCGCCGCCTTCGTCATGGTAGACCGGCGGGAACGGGGACAGACCGAGAAGGCCGCCACCCGGGAGGTACAGGAAAAATACGGCTTCCCGGTGTACTCCATCGCGGACGTGTACGACATCCTGGAATACCTGGAGGAAAAGCCGGAGGGCCGGGAAAAGGCGGAGCGCATCCGGGCCTATCTGGCGGAATACGGAGACAAAGCATGAGACATCTCATCAACATCCTGGACCTGACGGTACCGGAGATCGACGCCCTCATCCGCCGGGCGGACGACATCATGGCCCGTCCCGGGGATTACTGGGACGCCTGCGCCCGCAAGATCCTGGCCACCCTCTTCTTTGAGCCCTCCACCCGCACCCGCCTGAGCTTCGAATCCGCCATGCTGAGTCTGGGGGGACAGGTGCTGGGCTTTTCGGAGGCCGCCTCCAGCTCCGCCGCCAAGGGGGAGAGCGTGGCGGACACCCTGGCCGTGGTGAGCGGCTACGCGGACATCATCGCCATGCGCCATCCCAAGGAGGGAGCGCCCATCGTGGGGGCCGCCCACTCCCTGGTACCGGTGATCAACGCCGGGGACGGGGGGCACTATCACCCCACCCAGACCCTGACGGACCTGCTCACCATCCACCATGTGAAGGGCTCCTTCAGCGGCCTGACCATCGGCCTCTGCGGGGACCTGAAATTCGGACGCACGGTCCATTCCCTCATCGGGGCCATGTCCCGGTATGAAAACGTCCGCTTCGTCCTCATCAGCCCGGAGGAGCTGAAGCTCCCCAGCTTCGTGAAGCAGGAGTACATCAAGGACCGGGGCATTGAATATATCCAGTCCCAGGACCTGGAGAGCGTGCTGGGGGACCTGGATATCCTGTACATGACCCGGGTCCAGCGGGAGCGCTTCTTCAACGAGGAGGATTACCTGCGCCTCCGGGACAGCTACATCCTCACCCCGGAAAAGCTGAAGCTGGCCCGGCCGGATCTGGCCATCCTCCATCCCCTGCCCCGGGTGAACGAGATCTCCACTGAGGTGGACAATGATCCCCGGGCGGTATACTTCCGGCAGGCCCATTACGGAAAATTCATCCGCATGGCCCTGATCCTCATGCTGTTGGAGGAGGCGGCGAAATGACCATTGACAGTATCCATAACGGTTACGTGATCGACCATATCCCCGCGGGGAGCGCCATGACCCTTTACACCCATCTGGGGCTGGAGAAGCTGGGCTGCCCCGTGGCCATGATCATGAACGCCTCCAGCAAGCGCATGGGGAAAAAGGACATCATCAAGATCGACGGGGACCTGGACCTGAGCCTGGACGTGGTGGGTTATCTGGCCCCCGGGGCCACGGTGAACGTCATCCGGGAGGGGAAGCTCCTGGAAAAGCGCACCCTGGATCTGCCGGAGAAGCTCACCGGCGTCGTCCGCTGCCGCAATCCCCGGTGCATCACCTCCACGGAGCGGGACCTGCCCGCGGTGTTCCGGCTCACGGACCGGGAAAAACGGGTATACCGCTGCGTCTACTGCGAGGCGAAATACGAAGGATAGCTTTTTTCGGGGGCGCTGCAAAACGCAGCGCCCCCGACGTGTTCCGTTCCGCGTTGACAAGCGCTTCCCGCCCGCCGTATACTGGGGGCAGATGATTCTGAAAACGGGAGGATACGATCATGGATTTTGACATCAAGGCAAAGATCGAAGAACTGGTCAAGAAGATCAGCGGGGACAAGAGCCTGCTGGAGAAGTTCACCAAGGACCCCATCGCCGCCATCAAGGGCCTGCTGGGGGGCGTAGGCCTGCCCGCGGACCTGCCCACGGATCAGCTGGAGGGCCTGGTCTCCGGCGTGCAGGCCAAGCTGAAGCTGGACGAGGCCGGCGGCGCGGGCGGCATCCTGGGGAAGATCGGCGGCCTGTTCGGCGGCAAGAAGTAAGTTTTCCGGGAAAGACGGGTATGATCCTCCTATCCGTTGGGACAGGAGGATCATTCATATGCTGGGATTTCTGGCGGGATTGTTCATCGGCGGGGCCGTGGGGGCGCTGGCCGTGTGCCTGTGCATCGCCGCGGCGGACCCGGGAAAGGGGAAACGGCTGTAACGGTCCCCGGACCGGATCCCGGCGGCGCCGCGCACAGCGTCGGCGGAAAGGAGAGAAAACGGATGGATGTGCAGAAGGAGCTTCGTGAGGCGATTACCGCGGCGGACCGGGCCCTGGAGGGCCTGGAGCGGGCAAAGGTCAATCTGAACAGCGCCCGGAACTGGGGCGTCTGGGATATCCTGGGGGGCGGCATCATCAGCGGCATGATCAAGCGGAGCCGGATGCGGGAAGCCGGGGACGCGATGGAGTACGCCCGCCAGGAGCTGCTGCGCTTCCGCCGGGAGCTGGAGGACGTGGATCAGCTCATCGACCCCGGCTTTACAAATTTCGACTTCGTCGCTTTCGGGGACCTTTTTCTGGATGGCTTGCTCTTCGATCTGCTGGCTCAGGGCAGGATCAACGACGCCCGGGAACGGGTGGACCGGGCCATTTTCGAGGTGCGGCGGATCCGGCGGCAGCTCGTTGACCGACTTGATTAAGGGACCGGCTTCCGTCCCCCCTTCCCTTGACTTCCCCGGCGGGGGTGTGCTATCTTTTTCCTATCGAATCGGCATGGAAATGAGGGATCCGCATGAATACCTATCTGGGACTGCAGGACGCGGTGGCGTCTTTTACGGGCCATCTTCTGGCGGCCATGTTCCCCAACTGCTTCGGGGCGGAGCCCCCGGCGGGGGACTGGGAGGAAAAGGTCCGGCTGGAGCGGGCCCTGGGGCGCACGGAGCT
>CAMZIY010000108.1 GCA_947307365.1 uncultured Clostridia bacterium | reverse complement strand
ATGCAGCCGCCGGAGGGGCCGCCGGTCTGGGCGGCCTTGAATTTCTTTCCGTTGGGAACGCCGCCGCCGATGTTTTCAATGATGGTCCGAAGGGGGGTCCCCATGGGGATCTCCACAAGGCCGGTGTTGGTGATCTTGCCGCCCAGGGCGAAGACCTTGGTGCCGGGAGATTTTTCGGTGCCTATGGCCCGGAAGGCCTCGGGGCCGTTGTTGATGATCCAGGCGACGTTGGCGTAGGTCTCCACGTTGTTGAGGACCGTGGGCCGGTCGAACAGGCCCTTCACGGCGGGATAGGGGGGCCGGATCTTCGGTTCGCCCCGGCAGCCCTCGATGGAGTGCATCAGGGCCGTCTCCTCGCCGCAGACGAAGGCGCCTGCGCCCAGGCGCAGTCCCACATCGAAGGAGAAGCCGCTGCCGAAGATGTTTTCTCCCAGAAGCCCGTATTCCTTCGCCTGCTGGATGGCGATCTCCAGCCGCTTTACCGCGATGGGGTATTCGGCTCTCACGTAGATGTAGCCCTGGCTGGCGCCGATGGCATAGCCTGCGATGGCCATGGCCTCGATGACCGAGTGGGGGTCGCCCTCCAGGACGCTGCGGTCCATAAAGGCGCCGGGGTCGCCCTCGTCGGCGTTGCAGCAGGCGAACTTCTGCCCGTCGGGGCTGACGGCGTCGTGGGTGTACTGCCATTTCTGGCCTGTGGAGAATCCGGCGCCGCCGCGGCCGCGCAGACCGGAGGCCTTGATCAGGTCGATCACCTCCTGGGGCTTCATCTCGGTGAGGACCTTGCCCAGCGCCTCATATCCGCCGACGCCGATGTATTCGTCGATGTTTTCCGGGTTGATGATGCCGCAGTTGCGCAGGGCGATACGCTTCTGATGCTTGTAGAATTCCGTGTCCGTCAGCGAGGTCGTCACGCCCTTTTCGTCGGACTCCTTGTGAAGGAGCCGCTCCACGATCCGACCCTTGACGATATGCTCGGAGACGATCTCCTTGACGTCGTCCTCCTTGACGTTGGTATAAAGTGCGCCCTCGGGATAGATCAGGACGATGGGGCCCATGGCGCAAAGGCCAAAGCAGCCCGTCCGGACGACCCGGACCTCCTGGTCCATGCCCGCCTCCGCCAGCTCCTTGTTGAAGAGGTCGATCAGCTTCGGGCTGTGGCTGGCGCTGCAGCCGGTCCCGGTGCAGACCATGATGTGTGAGCGAATGATAGCCATCAGATCCTCCTTACTCGGCAGCGCCTATGGTATAATCCGAAACGATATTCCGGTTTACGATATGATCGTTGATGATGCGGGGGATCATATCGGGCTTGAGCTTCACATAGGTGACCTTCTCCTCCCCCGGTACGAACACCTCCGCAATGGGCTCCAGCCTGCAGACCCCGATGCAGCCGGTCTGCTGGACAATGACGTTTTTCAGGTTCCTCTTGTTCACTTCCTCAAGGAAAGCCTGCATGACCGGCCTGGCGCCGGCCGCAATGCCGCAGGTCGCCATTCCGACGAGGATCCTCACCGTGTCGTCCCCGGCGTCGCGCACGTTCATCTGCTTTTGCATCTTTTCGCGAAGCGCCTTCAGTTCTTCTAAACTCTTCACCGTACTACTCCTTTTCGCAAGTATATGACTGTTCCTGCTCACGGATGTGCTCCGCGATCCATTGCTGCACTTCCGGTTCTCCGAGAGAGATATCGCCGCCGAGGGCCTCTCTGAGCTCTGCCGTCCCCAGCGAAAAGCCTCCCTTTTCCGTCTCGAACCGATAGTTGAGGTCGCTGTCCTCCGGAACGGCGGCCATCAGCATGGCCACCGTAGATGCCATATCCCCCAAGGGCGGGCAGTCGATATGGTTTTTGTTGAAGACCGCAGTGACCTCGGTGCCCTCGTTGATCCTGCTCTTGATATCCAGGAAACCCTCCGACTGTTCCGCTGCAAGCTTGAACAGCGGGATCCCCATGCCCACGCGCCGGGTAGTTCTCGTGGTGGTGAAGGGATCCGTGACGGAGGCGAGCATTTTCTCATCCATCCCGCAGCCGTCGTCCCGGATCCGGATAATGATCCTGTCCGCCGTCAGCTCAAGGGTGAGATCGATCTGCTTCGCGCCCGCCGTGATGGAGTTGTGCGTGATATCCAGAACGTTCAGCGAGAGCTCCTTCATTCTCTGTACTTGTCGAGGATCGGACCGACCTCCTTCGGGGTGAGCCTGCCGTAGACCTCGTCGTTGATCATCATGACCGGCGCCAGGCCGCAGGCGCCTACGCAGCGGCAGGCATCCAAAGAGAAGAGCCCGTCCGGCGTGATGCCGCCCGCCTCGATCCCCAGCTTGTCCTTGATGGCCTGGAGAATGTTCGCTGCGCCCTTGACATAGCATGCGGTGCCGAGGCAGACGGAGATGCGGTATTTCCCCTTCGGATTGAGCGTGAACTGCGCATAGAAGGACGCCACGCCATAGATCTCCGACAGTGGAACATCCAGCTCCTCGGCAATGATGATCTGCACTTCCTCCGGCAGATAGCCGTAGATGCTCTGTGCGGCCTGAAGGATCGGCATGGTAGCGCCCGGGGTATCCTTGTATTCGGCGATGATCCTTCGAAGCTGCTCTTCCTGTTCTTTCGTGCCCTGGAAGGGCACAGCCGTTTTCGTGTTAGGCATCGTTTCCTCCTGACTGATATCACTGGTGAAATCACAATTTTTCAACTTTAAATATTATAACTCTGAATTGCTCTCAGTGCAAGTTCCGCTGCACAAAAAGCTCAAATCCGGCAAGAATTCTCAGGACCCGCCGCAGCACCGGTCTCTACGGCTCATTCCTGCGCCGCAGCCATGCGATGACGGAGGCGCGGTCCAGCTTGTCCAGCTCCATGAACTGCGAGGGGCTTTCGGGGATCTGTTCCACCCTGTGGGCGTCGCTGCCCCGAAGAAAGCGGACGCCGGCAAGATCCTCTCTTCGGGAGGGAAAATCGGCGGGGCAGGCCATGGAGAGCTCGGCCGTTCCGAAGCCCATGCCCCCGTCCCAGAAGCCCAGGTTATTCAGAAGGGAGTTGGCCTCCCGGTCGATGTGGGCGGGATAGGCCGTGCCGCCGAATTTTGCCGCCAGGTCGGCGGCCTCATAGACGCCGATGCCGGAAGCCGAGATCAGGAGCTTTTCCTCCTCGCCCGTGATGCTTCCGTCCCAGGCCGCATAAAGCTGTTCTCCAAAGATCCGGGGACGGTTCCGGATGTCCGGCAGCCTCGTGTAGACGTATTCGGAAAAAGCCATGGCGGAGGAAAGCTCCTCAAACAGGCAGATCACATGGACCTCCTCCGCAGTATTCAGCTCCATGCCGGGGATCCCCAGGATCCCGTAATGCTCGCAGGCCTTCAGAAAGGCTTCGCAGTTCCTGCAGCTGTTGTGATCCGTGAGCGCTGCAATGTCAAAGCCCGAAAGGGCGAACAGCCCGGCCATCACATCCGGCGTGCTGCTGTTTTCGGCGCAGGGGGAAAGGCAGGAATGGCTGTGAAGATCGAAGGCGCAGCGTTTCATGGCCCCAGCGTCGCTGCAAGCCGGACGGAAGCTTCATAGGTGGACAGGGCCGTCCCCAGGAGGTTGATCCCTTCCGCCTCGGCTTTTTCCATGAGCTGCGGGTCTGGCCTGACTCCCTCCGTCAGGATGACGCAGGACAGGTCCGCCATCACGGCGACGGCGGCCACGTTCTGATTGGACATGATGGTGAACCAGGCGTTGCCCGGCTCCGCTCTTCCCATCACCCAGCTGAGCAGGTCGCCGCAGTATGCTCCGGTGATGCTGTTCTCCGGCGCCGGGAGGGCGAAAATCTCCAGCTCCATGGCAGCCGTCAGTTCATTAACCGTCATTGTTTCCCCTTCTGAATACACACTGATTGAGCTGCGCCTTCTCCTGCACCACGTCCTCCGCAAAGGCGTTGCAGCTCGGCGCTCCGCATCCGCCGCAGTCGATCCCCGGCAGCTTCTGTCGAATCTCCCGGATCTTCGTCAGCTTTTCAAAGGCCATGCTCCTGTCCTCGTCCAGCAAAAAGGCAGGCAGGTATTCCAGCTTTTTGGAGGCGTAAATCGGTTCCTTGCCGATCTCGGAGGCGTCGTATTCCCGGTAGAACTCCGGCAGATCGCCCAGCATCTTTTTGATGCGCAGCTTTGCATTGAAGGGGTTCCCCACGCAGAGGCTCCCGCCGACGCAGCCGCAGGTACAGGCGTTGAGCTCGATGTAGTCGGTCTCCGGGATATTGCCGTTTTCGATCTCCTCCAGCATACGGATACAATTCTGTATCTCATCCACTGCAATGAAGTTATATGCCTTCCGGGCTGTGGCCTCTCCCCCGGAATAGGCGTGGGTCAAGCCCCTTCTCCCGCTCCTGCAGAGCGCCAGGGGCTGATCCACCTTTTTGATCGCACTCTCCAGCTCGGAGAAGATATCGACGATGGGAATGGTCTCGTCGATCACCGGCGCATCCAGCAGCTCGGGAGACTGGGCCTCGGTGATCTGGGACGGGCAGGGGACGATGGCGATGATCCCGATCTCCTCCGGCCGGAGGCCGGTCTGCTTTGCGGCCCGATCCCTGGCCAGCATAGCGGCATGCTCGATGGGGATGACCGTGTCCACCACATGGGGGATGAGCTCCGAAAAGCGCATCCGGATGAGCCGGAGGATCGTGGGGCAGCAGGAGGAGATGAGGGGGAGATTCTGCTTCCTCGTTCCGGTCTCGCTTTCCCGAATGGCGGCCTGGGCGATCAGCTCTGCAGAGGCGGCGGGCTCGCATATGTCGTCAAACCCGAGGTGCAGCAGGGCCGTGAGGATGACATTGGGATCGAACACCGCCGTGAACTGGCCGAACAGGGCCTGATCCGGCAGGGCGACGGTCCACTTATATTTCTCCAGCACCTCAAGCCCTGTGTGCACCGATCGTATGGCGGAATGCGGGCAGCGGCTGATGCAGACGCCGCAGTCGATGCAGCGCTGATCGAGGATCTTCGCCTTCCGCTCCCGCACCCGGATCGACTCGTTGGGGCAGGCCTTGATACAGGTGGTACAGCCCACACACTTTGATTTTTCAATGATTACCGAATGTTTTTTCATAATCTCCGGATCTCCGGTTCACCGTATCTTGATTTTCATCCTTACCGTTGTGCCTTCTCCTACCGTGGTATCGATCTGCATCTCGTCGGAGTAGCGCCTCATATTCGGAAGGCCCATGCCTGCGCCGAAGCCAAGCTGGTTGGCCTGGCTGTCCGCCGTGGACCAGCCCGCCTGCATGGCAAGCTCCAGGTTCGGGATGCCCGGGCCCTTGTCCTCGAGCACTATCTCGATCTCGTCCATCCCCACCGTGAGCGTTGCGGTGCCCCCGTCGGCGTGGATGACCATATTGATCTCGCCCTCGTACATGCAGATGCCGACTCTTCTGACGACCTCCGGCGGGAGCCCCAGCTTCTTGAGCGTGAACTTGGCAGATCTGGAAGCTTCTCCCGCCTTGTGATAGTCGTTCCCGTCGACCGCATAAGTTAATGTCAGACCCGGCATGGCTGTGGATCCTCTTCGCGGGAATAAAGGATCCCGCAGGCGGAGTACATCAGGAATTTGCTGGCCAAAACGATCATTCCACTCTCCTCTGCCAAGGAGATGATCTCCTCCGTGGGCATTTTTCCCCGGACAAAAATGATGCATTTCATGTCCACCATCTCGGCGGTCCTGACCACCTGAGGATTGATCATGCCGGTGACGAGGATCTGCTGGCTGTCGGTAAATGCCAGGATATCACTCATAAAATCGCTGGCAAAGACGCCCTGCAAGTCGTTCTCCAGCTGATCCTCTCCGCAGAGAATCTGTGCTTCAAGCAAATCTCTGATTTCCTTGACTTTCATGTTTAACCTCGATTCCGTATATGCGTTGGTATGCCGTTATGTCCCTGAGCCACGTCAACACACCTAATTATCCATTGGAATTATACAAGATCGTCACAGTAAAATCAAGTCCATGTAATATAATTCATCGCAG
>CAMZIY010000107.1 GCA_947307365.1 uncultured Clostridia bacterium | reverse complement strand
GCGGCATGTTCGGCGCGGCGGACCACGTGCCTCAGGGTGAGATCACCTGGGCCACGCCGGACGGACGCAAGGCCGGCACTCCCATCGCCGACGCCATGAGCCCCGTCCAGGGCCGTGACGAAAAGGGCCCCACCAGCGTCTTCGTCTCCTCCTGCTGCTTCGACCATTCCCGGTACATGGACGGCATGGCGGTGAACCTGAAGATCCATCCCACCGCCCTGAATTCCGACGACGGCATCACCAAGCTCCAGGATATGACCAAGACCTACTTCGAAGAAGGCGGCATGGAGGTCCAGTACAACGTGGTGGACGCCGCCACCCTCCGGGCTGCCCAGCAGCATCCCGATGAGTACCATAACCTGGTAGTGCGCATCGCCGGGTATTCCGCCTACTTCGTGGATATGACCGAGGCCATGCAGAACGACGTCATCTCCCGGGCGGAGCACACCTTCTAAACCATAGATCCAACCTTACGGCAGCGTCCCCCGCCGCGAGGCGGGGGACGCGTTTTTTCATATGGGCGGCAGGGCCGATATGAACACAGAGAGGAGAGAATACCATGCTTTACCTGAAAGAAGTCAACCGGGAGGACGCGGAGGCGGAGTGGCGTTTTCTCCGGGATATGCCCGCCGAGGAGAACGGGGTGGAGAACAAGTGGCACGGCTGCGATTGGGAGACCTTCCTGTCCGTCGCCCTGCCCAAGCTCCTGTCCTACGCCAGGGGGGAAAACCTGGCGGAGGGCCACGTGGCGGATACCGCCTTTTTCCTCTGGAGCGACGGGGAGATCGTGGGTCTCTTCAAGCTGCGGCACTGGCTCAGCGACGCTCTCCGGGAGGGAGCGGGCCACATCGGCTACTTCGTCAGAAAGGACTGCCGGGGCCGGGGTTTCGGCACCGAAGGCCTGCGCCTGACCCTGGAAAAGGGGAGAAGCATCATTCCCGAGGAGGAGTTTTACCTCCGCCTGTACAAGTACAATACCCCCTCCCTCCGGGTGATGCAGAAAAACGGCGGGAAGATCGTGGGGGAGGACGAGGAGCATTTCTTCGTCCGGATCCCGAAATAAACCTGCCGGAATAACAATCGGGCCGCTCCCGCGGGAGCGGCCCGAACCAGACTATAGACAAAGTTCCTGATAGCCTTGCAGAGTTCGCGGCCGGAAGCCGCGAATAGAATTGGATTGATCTTCGGGCGGAATTCATTCCTGCCCGATAATACTGCTATCACCGCAGCGTCCTCGGGCTCGAAATGGTTCGCAGCTCCGCACTGCTTCGCTGCTCCGGGATTCCGAGCCCTCGTCCTTTTTCAAACCGAAGCGTCCGCTTCGGTTTGAGAAGGAGAAATGACCGAACACCAGCGAGTTTTCCCGGCTTTTACGCAAACCGGGGAAACGAAGCCTGTGAGGTCCATTCCGACGCAGGCGCGCAGCGGTGATGCAATCCTTCTCAAATCGGAGCCCAGCGAAGCGGGTCCGATTTGAAGCGAAGCTTTATTTCTGCTCGTTGAGCACGCGCAGGGCGGGAGCCTGAACTCCTTCCCGGCCGAAAGCGCGGACGATGGCGCCGGTGACGTCGAAGTACACGTCCCAGTAATCCGCGGGATCGCACCAGGCCCGGACCGTGAACTCCATGGCCTCGTTGGTGCCGCCGCTCACCCGGGCGAAGGGCTCCGGATCCTGCAGAGCCTTGGGTACGGTGGCGATGGCCCCCAGGCACAGGGCTTCGATCTTCTCCACGCTCTCACTCTTGGCACAGGTGAAGGTCAGGTCCACCCGGCGCAGGGGCTCGGCTGTGAGGTTGGTGACGTTGGCGTTCATGAGGGAGCCGTTGGGGATCGTGACCCGCTTGTTGTCCAGGGTGGTGAGCACCGTGTAGAACATGGTGATCTTGGTGACGTTGCCGGCGGCTCCGGCGGTTTCCACATAGTCCCCCACCTTGAAGGGCTTGAAGATCATGAGCATGATGCCGCCAGCCAGGTTGGACAGGGAGCCCTGGAGCGCCATGCCGATGGCCAGGCCTGCAGAGGCCAGCACGGTAATGATGGAGGCCGCGGGCACGCCCAGGATGCTGATGATGGCGACCACCAGAATGGCGAAGAGGAGGATGCGGATGAAGCTCACCAGGAAGGTATGCAGGGAGGGATCGAGCTTCTCCATCATCTTCGTCTTATCCAGCCATTTGGTGAACTTCTTGATGATGAACCGGCCCACCAGGAAGACCACCAGCGCCAGCAGGATATGGGAGATGACTGTGGTGACGACTGACAGGATGTTTTCCATAGAACACTACCGCCTTTCCTAAAATATTATACCTGGATTTTAACACAGGCAGTATGGATCTGTCCATGCCTCCGGAGCGTTTTTATTCCTTGGCGATGATGAGGGAAAAGTACCCGGCGTCGTCCGGGATCTCCTCCGCATTCCGGCAGACTTTTTCGGAATCCATGCCGCAGTTGAGCACCGCCTGGACCTTCCTGCCGCTGGCTTTCAGCATATCCTTCACTTCCCGCATGTGGCTGGCGGATTTCATCAGCACGTAGGTGCCCTCCAGCTCCAGCCTGTCCCCGGTCTTATGGGCGGCGGGGAGGACGTGGATGGGCTCGTCCCACTCCGCCAGAGGCAGGTTCAGCCGGGCGGCGGCGGCGCAGAAGGAGGTGACGCCGCTCACCAGCTCCACGGGATACCCCTCCGCCTCCAGGATGTGCTGCAGATAGCTGAAGGTGCAGTATACCGTAGGGTCTCCCAGGGTGAGGAACACCACGTTTTCCCCCTTGTCCGCCAGGGCCATGAGCTGCCGCGCCCCCTTCTCGTGGGCCTCCCGCAGCTTTGCCTTGTCCCGCACCATGGGCATGTGCACCGGCACCAGCTCCTTTTCCGCCAGCTCCGGCGCGGCCTGCACCGCGATGCGGTAGGCCAGGGATCCCCTGGGCTCTTCCGAGGGGAGGGCGATGTACCGGTTTTCCCGGATGAGACGGACGGCCTTGAGGGTCATGAGCTCCGGATCTCCGGGTCCCACGCCCACACCATAGATGGTTCCACGCATGATGCTTCCTCCTGCAGATATCAGAATCCCTGTCATTATACCAAAAGAGGGGCGGTTTGCAATCCTTCTCCCCGGTCAGGCACGGAGACGGAGAGCGTTGCCAAGGGGCGGGGAAGGGGTGTATACTGGAAAAAAACGAAGGGAGCCTGCCCCATGAAATATCCGAATCTGTTCCGCCCCATCCGTCTGGGAAATACCCTCTTCCGGAACCGCATCTTCGCCTCTCCCCAGGGCTTCTACAATATCGGCCCGGACTGTCTCCCCAATCCGGAGGCCGCCGCCTATTATGAGCGGAAAGCCATCGGCGGCTTCGCCTCCATCTGCGTGGGGGACTGCATCGTGGACCGGGAGCGGGGCTGCCATTACAGCTTCCTGTTCAATATCGAGGACCCCCATTCTCTCCCGGGCTTTTCCGCCCTGGCCTGCGGGGTGGCCCGGCATGGCTGCGTCGCCTCCTGCGAGCTGAGCCACGCGGGGATGTTCGCACACGCCAGTCAGGACGCGGGCTTCCCTCTCTACGGCCCCGTGGAGATGGAGAACAAATACGGTCACGTGACCCAGATGAACGAGGAGGATATCCAGCGCACCCTGGACCACTATGCCCGCTGCGCCGCCCGAGCCAGGCAGGCGGGCTTCGGCATGATCACCCTCCATGGGGGCCATGGCTGGCTCCTGGCCCAGTTCATGTCGCCCCAGATCAACACCCGGAAGGACGAATGGGGCGGCAGCCTGGAAAACCGCATGCGTTTCCCGCTGAAAGTGGTGGAGGCAGTGCGGGGGGCCGTGGGCCCGGGCTTCCCCATCGAGTTCCGCATGAGCGGGAGCGAGATGAACGACGCTGGCTACGATATCCAGGAGGGGATCCGCCTGGCCATGGCGCTGGACGGGAAGGTGGACCTGATCCATGTCTCCGCCGGGAACCATGAGGTGATGGAATCCATGTGCATCACCCATCCCTCCATGTTCCTGGAGGACGGCTGCAACGCCTGGCTGGCCCGGGAGATCAAGAAGCATGTTTCCACCCCTGTCGCCACGGTGGGAGCCTTCACGGATCCGGAGATGATGGAGGAGTTCATCGCCTCCGGCGGGGCGGACGTGATCCAGCTGGGACGGCAGAGCCTGGCGGATCCGGATTTTCCCCTCAAAGCCCGGACCGGCCGGGAGGATGAGATCAATCGCTGCCTCAGGTGCAACACCTGCTTCGCGGGCAACGGCAGACACCAGATCCTCCAGTGCGCCATCAATCCGGAGATCGGCCGAGAGCTGAACGTCCGCACCGCCTATCCCGATCCCGTGAAGAAAAAGGTTCTGGTGATCGGCGGGGGCCCCGGAGGGATGCAGGCGGCCATCACCGCCGCCAAACGGGGCCATCAGGTGACCCTGTGCGAAAAGGGGCCGAAGCTGGGAGGCGTCCTCCTGTGCGAGGAGAAGGTGCCCTTCAAGTCCCACCTGGCCCAGTACCTGGAGCGGCAGGCCCGCCTGGCGGAACGGGCAGGGGTGGAGATCCGGCTGAATACGGCCGTCACCCCGGAATACGCGAAGGCCCAGGGGGCGGACGTGATCGTCGCCGCCCTGGGGGCCCGGCCCAGCCTGCCCCCCATCCCGGGGATCGAGCTGGCCCTGGGGGCGGAGGAGGCCTACCGGGAGCCGGAGAAGACCGGGGAGAAGACGGTCATCCTGGGAGCCGGACTGGTGGGCATCGAGCTGGGCCTGTTCCTGGCGGGTCTGGGGAAAAAGGTCACCATCCTGGAGGCCAAGGCCGGCCCCACCGTGGACTTCGGCAATATGCACACCCTGGCCATCATGCAGGAGATGCCCAAACGGGGCGTGGAGCTGCGCTGCGGCGTCCGGGTGGATCGGATCGAGGCGGGGAAGGTCGTCGCCGGGGAGGAGACCTGGGAGGCGGACACGGTGATCGCCGCCACCGGTCAGAAGCCCCTGATGGAGGAGGCCGCCGCCTTCTACGACTGCGCGCCGGAGTTCGTGATGCTGGGGGACTGCCTGGCCTCCCGGAACATCCTCAGCGCAACCCAGGAGGCCTTCACCGCCGCCCGGGACATCGGAAGGATGTAAGCCGGTCCCACCCGGAAAAACAAGCTGAATACTGCCGCGGGCAGCCGGATCAGACGATCCCGGCTGCCCGCGTTTTGCTTCGGACGCGCCTGCAGGCGCGTCCGATCAGCGCGTCGACAAAGTCTTGTCGCCGCGCTGAAGCAATTTTTTCGAACAGGGGATTGTTCGAAAAACTGATGTTTGAACGCAAAAGACACCCCTGACGGGTTTCTTTCACGCTTTCTTCCTTTCCGACATCGTTCCGTTTACGGGTTTGTCTGCAGACTGAGCTGGATCTGCGGGTCCGGCTCTTTTGATTCACAAAGGAAAAGATTTCTTCCTCTGCAAGTTGCCATTTCGGGAACAGGGGTTTATAATCAGATTAGACAAGAGGCAACGGAGAATGGAGGATAAATTATGTATAAACTGACGGAAAAGGAAAACCTGCTCCGGCTGCTGGAGACGGGGTACCCGGAGTATCTGCCGGAGTACGACTTCTACGGCTGGGGCGCGGGCACCACCATGTTCCGGGAACAGAAATCCCCGGATGGCTACATCGTGGATGAATTCGGCGTGGAGATGACCACCTCGGAAGCCTCCATGGGCGGCTACATGCCGGTGCCGGGGCGGATCTTCCTGAAGGACATCCGCAAATGGCGGGACGTGGTGAAGCTGCCGGATATCTCCCATGTGGACTGGGAGCGGCAGGCGGAGAAGGACATGAAGGGAAAGGACTGGGTCACCAAGCCCGTGATCGTGCACAACCTGGGGTACTTCATGCTCCTGATGAACATGATGGGCTTTGTGGACGGCCTCTGCGCCATGGAGGAGGAGCCGGAGGAGGTCTACGCCCTGTTCGACTACGTCAGCGGGTATTTTCTGGAGAAGGAGAAGGCCCTGCTGAAGTACTACCACGGGGATATCTATGAGCTGGCGGACGACACCGCTGCCATGCAGTTCCCCTTCATCAGCACGGAGACCTACCGGAAGCTGGTGAAGCCCTTCGCCAAGCGGGAGGCGGACCTGGCCCTGAACGCGGGGCTGAAGATCGGCATGCACGACTGCGGCAAGTGCGAGAGCTTCATCGACGACTGGATCGA
>CAMZIY010000106.1 GCA_947307365.1 uncultured Clostridia bacterium | reverse complement strand
CGCATCCGGGCCGCGCTTCCGGAGCTGGAGCTTCGGGAGGAGGAACCTCTGAGCCTGCACACCAGCTTCCGCATCGGCGGCCCCGCCCGCCTTCTGGCCCTGCCGGGGAGCGGAGAGGAGCTGGCCGCCCTGTGCCGTCTGCTCCGGAGCCTGGGGGAGAAACCCCTGATCCTGGGCAACGGGACCAACGTTCTGGCCCCGGACGAGGGGCTGGACCGCTGCGTGGCGGTCACCGCCCGGGCGGAGGCTGCCCGGATCACGGGGGACGTGCTGGAGGCGGACTGCGGCGCTTCCCTCACCGCCCTGGCGGCGAAGGCGGCGAAGGCCGGCCTGGCCGGTCTGGTCTTCGCCTACGGCATCCCCGGGACCCTGGGGGGAGCCCTGGTGATGAACGCCGGAGCCTACGGGGGAGAGATGAAGGACACGGCGGAGGAGACCCGCTTCCTGGATGGGGATCTGAACGAGCGGGTGTTCAGGGGCGCCGAGCAGGGCTTTGGCTACCGGCGCAGCGCCTTCACCGGGGATATGGTCCTTCTCAGCGCCCGGCTCCGGCTCCGCCCCGGGGATCCGGAGGTCCTGCGGGAGGAATGCCGGCAGCTGCTGGAGAAACGGCGGACCAGCCAGCCTCTGGAGCTGCCCAGCGCGGGCAGCGCCTTCAAACGGCCGGAGGGGGCCTATGCCGCCGCCCTCATCGACCAGGCGGGCCTGAAGGGCTTCCGCATCGGCGGAGCCATGGTGAGCGAAAAACACGCGGGCTTCATCGTCAATGCCGGCGGCGCCACGGCGTCGGACGTCCGGCGTCTGCTGGAAGAAGTACGGGAGCGGGTGCTGAAGGCTTCCGGCATTGCCCTGGAACCGGAGATAAGGATACTGTAAAATGGAATTCGTATTGGTAACGGGCCTTTCCGGCGGCGGAAAGAGCCAGGCGGCCTCCATCCTGGAGGATCTGGGCTACTACTGCGTGGATAATCTCCCGGCGGAGCTGATCCCCCGCTTCGTGGATCTGTGCATGGCGGCGGAGGAAAAGTACGACCGGGTAGCTCTGGTGAGCGATATCCGGGGCATGGACGGCAGCGGAAAACTCCGGGAGGCCATACAGGACGCACAGGAGCGGGCTCCCCTCCGGATCCTGTTCCTGGAAGCGGGGACGGAAGCCATCCTGATGCGGTATAAGGAGACCCGCCATCGGCATCCTCTGGATCCTGAGGGCAGAGACCTGCGGGCCGCCGTAACGCTGGAGCGGGAGCGCATGGCCTGGCTGAAGGACCTGGCGGACGTGGTGGTGGACACCACGGATTATCCCCTGGCCAGGCTGCGCCAGCGCCTGGTGGAGGAATTCAGCCGGGACAGCGCCCGGAGCGGGATGGACCTGCACGTGCGCTCCTTCGGATACAAATACGGCATCCCGGAGGACGCGGATCTGGTGCTGGACGTCCGCTTTTTGCCCAACCCCTTCTACGTGCCGGAGCTGAAGGAGCATACGGGCCTGGAATCCCCGGTCCGGGATTACGTCCTCTCCTTTGCCGTTACCGGTACCTTTCTGGATAAGGTCATGGATCTGCTGCGCTTTCTCATCCCCTGCTATGAGGAGGAGGGGAAGCCCTCTCTGATGATCTGCGTGGGCTGCACCGGCGGAAAGCACCGGAGCGTGGTCCTGGCGGAGCGGATCACGGGACTGCTCCATGACTGCGGCTATCGGGCGGACTGCGCCCACCGGGATCTGAAATAGGCGGAAACGGAAATGTCTTTTTCCTCTGAAACGAAAGCGGAACTCTGCCGCGCCCCCATGACAAAGCCCTGCTGCGTGCAGGCGGAGCTGTACGGCGCGCTGCTGTACTGCAATACCTTCACCCACCGGGAAGTGCGGGTGGTGACGGAGCATGCCTCCTTTGCCCAGCGGCTGGAGCGGCTTCTTCACCGGGCTGCCGGAGTCAGTCCGGAGCGGCGCAGCGGGGAGGAAGGCGCGGGCAAGATCATCCTGGGCCTCCGGGACCCGGCGGCGCTGGAGAAGCTCTGCTCCCTGTACGGCATGGAGCTGGAGCGCAGTCCCTCCCACCATATCAACCTGGGGGTGCTGGAGGAGGACTGCTGCCGCGTCTCCTTCCTTCGGGGAGCCTTCCTGGCGGGAGGGTCCATCACGGACCCGGGGAAGGGCTACCATATGGAATTCATCACCAGCCATTACAGCGTCGCCCGGGAAGCCGCCGCGATCCTGCGGGAGCTGGGCTTCAAGCCCGGGGAGCTGGCCCGGAACGGCAACTACGTGATCTATTTCAAGCAGAGCGAGATCATCGAAGATCTTCTCACGACCCTGGGCGCGCCCCTGGCGGCCATGGAGATCATGAGCACCAAGGTGGAGAAGGAGATCAGCAACAAGGTGAACCGCTGCATGAACTGCGATCAGGCCAATCTGGACAAGGTGGTGAACGCCGCCCAGGACCAGCTGAAGGCCATCCGGTCCCTGGAGGCGCAGGGAAAGCTGAAGGGACTCAGTCCCAAGCTGCGGGAGACCGCCGTGCTCCGGCTGGAGAATCCGGAGCTGAGCCTGAGCCAGCTGGCGGATATCGCTTCTCCCCCCATATCCAAATCCAGCCTGCATCACAGATTAAAAAAACTGATGGAGATGGCAGAAGAACATGAAGAATAATTGGAAACAAGCTCCCTGGTACGGGTACGTGATCGTCGGCCTGCTGTGCATCGGCATCTTTTTGCCCAACTTCGCCCAGTATCAGGTCACCAGTCTGGCGGACCGGCTGCGGACGGAGATGGGTCTCAGCCAGGGCCAGTACGGCAGCATCGCCACCGCCCCCCTCCTGGCGGGGATCATCCTCAGCTTCCTCTCCGGTCTGCTCATGGACCGCTTCGGGGTCAAGGTGATCCTGGTCTCCATCTTCATCACCGTGGGGGGCATCATCCTCCGGGCCTTCACCTCCGGGTACTGGTTCCTGTTCATCTCCATGCTCCTGCTGGGCTTCAGCGCCTCCTTCGTGAACGCCAACACCCCCAAGGTGGCGGGGGCCTGGTTCCCCTCCTCCAAGGTGACGGCCATGATGGGGCTGGTGCTGTGCTTCTCCAATATGGGCAACGCCCTGGGCAGCGGCACCGCGCCCCAGTTCCCCACCACCCAGGCCGCCTTCCGCTTCGCCGCCGTGCTGGCCGTGGTGGTCCTGGTCCTGTGGGTCCTGTTCCTGACGGAGAAGAAGGGAGGAGCGGCGGCTGCCTCCGAGGAAGCGCCGGAGGAGGAAGAGGAGCGGGCCGCCTTCAAGGACAGCATCCGCACCGTCCTGCGGAACAAGGGCCTCTGGTTCGTGGCCCTGTGCAACATCGGCATGATGCTGGGGATGCTCACCAACATCATCTTCATGCCCCAGGCCCTCATGAGCCGGGGGCTGACGGAGGGGGAAGCGGGCTGGTATGCCGTGGCCCTCACCGCGGGCACCATGCTCACCACCCTGATCTCTCCCACCATCGTGCGGAAGGTGGGGACCAACGGGACGAAGGTCCGGTGGATCATGCGGGCCTGCGCGCTGGCGGGCGCGGTCCTGGAGGTCACCGCCTGGCTCCTGCCCAAGGGGATCGCCATGATCCTGGGCCTCTTCGCCACGGGCTTCATCACGGAGGCCTTCCTGCCCTTCCTCCAGTCCATGCCCGGCTATCTGGAGGGCATCGGCCGGAAGTACGCCGCCACCGCCACGGGCACCGCCATGACCCTGCAGCTCCTGTGCTGCGTCTTCATCCCCAGCTACATCGTGGCCCCCATCGCCGGGGATAATTACCTGCTCCTCTTCAGCATCCTGGCGTGCATGGCCATCCTGCCCATCATCTTCTCGGCAAAGCTCCCCTTCGAGCGGCTCATGAATATCCCGAAGAACGGGGAAAAGAGCTGAGGGGATATCCCCCGACAACCCGGATCCATGTTTCAGGCCCTCCGGCGAGACGCCGGAGGGCTTTTGTCCGCGTTCCCTCCCCGTGTCCCCCTTGTTGAAACGGAGCAATGATGGTATACTGTATCTGTGAGAGTATGACCGGCGGGGCCGCAGACCGCCGGAGGACCCGGCAAAACGCGGGGATGGAAGATCTCATGGGGAGAAAAGAGAGGAGCGCTGCAATGAGCAAGAAGAACAGATCAGAAGAAGAGCAGGCGCTGAAGGCGGAGATCAAAGCCCTGCGGGAGACTTTGGCGGGACAGCAGATGCAGCTGCGGGACGCGGGCCTGCCTGTGATCGTCCTGGTGGAGGGCTGGGCCGCCGCAGGCAAGGGCAGCCTCATCGGCGAACTCATCTGCGAGCTGGATCCCCGATTCTACAACGTTGTTTCCCCCGTGGTGGGCCCGGCGCGGGAGGACCGGTATCCCTTCCTCTGGCCCTATGCGAAGGAGATCCCGGAAAACGGGCAGGTCATGTTCTACGATTCCGGGTGGATGGAATGCGCGGTGCGCAGGTATCTCCAAAGGGAGATCACCGGGGAACAGTATCGGGAGTACGTCCGCAGCGTGACGGAATTCGAGCGGCAGCTCCGGGACGGAGGGTATCTCCTGCTGAAGCTCTTCCTGCGTATCGACCGGGAGGAGCAGGAAAAACGGCTCCGCGCCCTGCGGAAGGATTTCTCCACCGAATGGCGGGTGTCGGAGGACGACCTGTGGCAGCACCGGGAGTATAAGCGCTTCCGGGAGGCTTACGAGGACTTCATGGCGGCCACGGGAGAAGCGGCGCCCTGGCATGTGCTGGAAGGGGAGAGCAGGCGTACCGCCGTCCGGGACGCCCTGAAGCTCCTGACCAAAACCATCCGCAAGGGCCTGGAGGCAGGCCGGTATGTGGGCGATCCCTTCAAGGAGGAGTTCCCCCTGGTGAAGATGCCCCGGCTCCGGGAGGTGGATCTGAGTCCCGCCCTGGAGGACGAGGAATACGAAAAGGAGCTGAAGAAGCTCCAGCGGCGGCTGGGGGAGCTGCATAACCTGGTCTACCGGAAACGCATTCCGGTGGTGATCTGCTACGAGGGCTGGGACGCCGCGGGCAAGGGCGGCAACATCCGCCGTCTGGCCCGGAACCTGGATCCCCGGGGCTTCGACGTGATCCCCATCGCCTCCCCGGAACCCCATGAGCTGCACCGCCAGTATCTGTGGCGCTTCTGGACCCAGCTGCCCCGGAGCGGGCATTTCGCCATCTTCGACCGCACCTGGTACGGCCGGGTGATGGTGGAACGGCTGGAGGGCTTCTGCACCGAAAAGGACTGGAAGCGGGCTTACAACGAGATCAACGAGTTCGAGCGCCAGCTGACGGAATGGGGCGCGGTGGTGCTGAAGTTCTGGATCCAGATCGACCCGGATACCCAGCTGGAGCGCTTCAACGCCCGGCAGAACACCCCGGAGAAGCAGTGGAAGCTCACGGAGGAGGACTGGCGGAACCGGGAGAAATGGCCCCAGTATGAGGAGGCCGTGGACGAGATGCTGGAGAAGACCAGCACCAAAAACGCCCCCTGGCACGTCATCGAGTCCAACGATAAGAAATACGCCCGAATCAAGACCCTGCGCCTGACCATCTCCGCATTGGAGAAGGCCTGCGGGGAGAAGCTGTAGGAGATCGATATGGCGGAGAAGCAGAAAAAAAGCGCAGCGGAAGAAACCTGTTTTCTGAACCGGGAGCTGAGCTGGCTGGCCTTCAACGAGCGGGTGCTGCTGGAGGCGGCGGACAGCTCCGTGCCCCTGCTGGAGCGGCTGAAATTCCTGTCCATCTACCAGTCCAACCTGGAGGAATTCTATCGGGTGCGCATCGGCATCCTGACCCACCGCGCCATCCTCACCCCGGATAAGCGGGATGAGGTCTCCGGCATGCTGCCCGAAGAGCAGATCCGGGCGGCCCTGCGGGTGACGGCGGAGCAGCAGACCCTGGTGGAGAGCGTGTGGAAGATCATCCGCAGCGAGCTGAAGGAAAACGGCGTGGACGTGCTGGACTTCAAGAAGATCAGCAAGGTGGACGAGCTCATGAGCAAGAAGCTCTTCGGGGACCTGAAGGACCTGCTCTTCCCCAAGGTGATCGCCCAGGACCAGAATCTCCCCTTCCTCTGGGGGGAGGAGGCCTATATCATCGCCTTCCTGGGGGGAAACAAGCTGGCCATCGTCCCCCTGCACCGCATCCCGGCCTACCAGAGCTTCGAGATCGAGGGACGGCAGAAGATCGTCCTCACCACCCGGCTGGTGCGCCATTTCCTGCCCCTTCT
>CAMZIY010000105.1 GCA_947307365.1 uncultured Clostridia bacterium | reverse complement strand
AGGAGGGTGTCCCAGTCCTCCCGGCACTGGATCTGGATGCCGATGCCGTTGGAGTAATTGCCCCCCGCGTTCATCTCCTCGATGGCCCACTCATCCGGCGGCACCGCGGAGCAGGGGTTGCCGGGGACGTTGCACCAGTGGTCGCAGCCCGGACCGCCGGCGCCGCTGCGCCGCACGTCGCCCTTTTCCAGCAGGACGACCTTCGCCCCGTTCCGGGCTGCGCTGATGGCCGCCCAGCAGCCTGCGATGCCGCCGCCCAGGACGCAGACGTCCGCCTCATACTCCGTCTCTTCGCCGAACTTGATGGGATAGGGCCATTCCGGAGGGGTGCGCTCGGTCAGCAGGTATTCATGCCAGGTTCCCATTGCCCAACCTCCTGTTGTTCAAAATTGTTAGTAAATTATATCATGCCTGAAAACGGATTTGCAATACTGCGTTGACAAAATCCCCCCCTTCCGCCGACCTTCCGGGGGACCAGGCCGAAAAAGGGTGGAAAAACGAAACCGGAGAGGGTATAATGGGCACAGCGAGACAGACCTCAAAAAGAGACAAAAGGAGAAGAATGCGATGAAGAAACTGATTGCGATCCTGTTGGCGGTCGTGCTGGTTTTCGCTCTGACGTCCGTCGCTTTCGCTGCGGATGCGGAGGAAACCACCGCCGCCGACATACTCAACGCCCTGGGCCTGTTCATCGGAACCGGCACGGATGCGGAGGGTAAGCCCATCTATGATCTGGACCGGGCTCCCAACCGCATGGAGGCGGTCACCATGCTGGTCCGGCTCCTGGGGAAGGAAGAGGAGGCCAATGCCGGCGCCTGGGAGATCCCCTTCACCGACGTGAAGGACTGGGCCAAACCCTATGTGGGCTACGCCTATGCCAACGGCCTGACCAAGGGTTACAGTGAAAAGACCTTCGGCGGGACGGATGCCGTCACCGCCGCCCAGTACCTCACCTTTATCCTCCGGGCTTTGGGGTACAGCAGCGATTCCGATTTCCGGTGGGACGCCGCCTGGGAGCTCACCAATGAGCTGGGAATCACCGCCGGCGAGTATGACGCCGCCGCCTCCTTTGACCGGGGCGATGTGGTCATGACCAGCTGTTCCGCGCTGAGCGCGACCGTGAAGGGCGAGGATTTCTCCCTGGCGGAGAAGCTGCTGAACGAGGGCGTGTTCACCGTGGAGCAGTTCCAGGCGGCCATGGTCATCGCCGGCTATGGGGAAGAGGAAGAGGGCCAGAACCCTGTGATGAACTGGATCGGGGATTACCAGTGTGATCGGGCCAGCGCCCATGTGGAGTGCGAGGGGACCGATTCCGCCAGGATCAAGATCCATTGGGGCAGCAGCGCCTGGGAGGCCACCGAGTGGGTCATCGTGGGCAAGCTGGACCCGGACACCCTGACCATCACCTATACCGGCGCTTCCAAGACCAACGTCACCTGGGATGAGGCCGGAAATGTGGTAAGCGAAGAAGTGGAGTATGCCGACGGCACCGGCACCATCGTCTTTGACGAAGGAACGAGTTTCACCTGGCACGAGGATCAGGCGGAGCGGGAGGACATGGTGTTCGAGTGGCTCCCGGCAGCGCCCGAGGAAGAGGAAGAGGGCCAGAACCCCGTGATGAACTGGATCGGAAAGTATGCCGCCGGCCGCCCCTGGGCTGAGGTGGAATGCTATGGGAAGGATTCCGCCCGCATCACGATCTATTGGAGCGGAAGCGCGGCGGAGCATGCCGAGTGGGAGATCATCGGCAAGCTGGACCTGGATACACTGACCATCCGTTATACCGATGCGGTGAAAAAGACGATCACTTACACCGACGAGGAGAACTTCACCGAAACGGTGGACTATGAGGACGGCACCGGCACCATCGTTTTCGGGGAAGGCCTTACCTTTACCTGGCATGAGGACCAGTCCGAGTATGACGAGGATTTCACCTTTGAGTGGGTGGAGATCGTTCCCCCTGAGGAAGACGGCCAGAACCCGGTGATGAATTGGATCGGGGAATATCGCTGTCCGCAGGCGGAAAGAGCCAGAGCATTGGTGGAATGCGGCGAGGGCAGCACCGCCATCGTCCGCATCACCTGGAGCAGCAGCGCCTGGGAGCAGGCCCAGTGGCTCATCGTGGGCGAGCTGGATACGGATACTCTGAAGGTCAGCTATACCGGCTGCATCAAGACCATCGTCACCTATAACGAGGACGGCACCATCGCGAACGAGGACACGGAGTATGAGGACGGCACCGGCACCATCGTCTTTGACCAGGGGACGAGCTTCACCTGGCATGAGGATCAGGCGGATCGGGAGGACCTGGTGTTCGAATGGGCGCAGGCAGACTGAGCCTGACAGCACATCAAACCGAAACCCGGGGGACGGCAATGCCGTCCCCCGGTTCGCTATTTTCCGTGCCGCGGAAAAAGGGTGGAATACTGCGGAAATAAGAGGTATAATACAGTGTTCTTTGGACGCATGGAAATCCCAAAAGAAGGAGTCATCAATCATGAAGAAATGGATTTCGATCCTGCTGGCGCTCTGCCTGCTTCTGGCCCTGGCGGCCTGCGGCGGCGCCGAGCAGAATACTCCCGCCCCCACGGAAGCACCTGCAGCCACGGAAGCGCCCGCCACGGAGGCGCCCGCGGCGGAAACCCCCGCTCCGGAGGAACCGGCCCTCTGGACCCGGGAGGGCTTTTTCGGGGATGAGAATGAATACATGCTCTCCGTTACCTGGATGGAGGATGTGGAAGAACCCGGCTGGTATGTGGGCTGCATGCTGGGCGAGGACTGGTCAGAGGATTCCTGGGGCGGCATCCTGCCCCAGGAGGGGAACAGCCTGAAGGGCGCCCTGCCCACCACCGGCAGCAGGGATCCCCTGACCGTTACCCTTACCGAAGAAGGAGCGGACGGCCTGATGATGGAGGTGGAGGGCGGCGAGACCTATCACTTCACCCCCCGCGATATTCCCAAAGCGACGATCTTCGTCACCATCAATGTGGAGGGCGGGGGGATTATCGACTATGCCGAGGGGGAGGAAGCCCCGGAGAGCGCTCCGGAGTATCCCTTCCAGTCCGCGGTGATCAATCTGGCGGAGCCCAAGATCCATACCTTCGCGGCCTGGCCGAAGGCGGGCAATCTTTTCGTGAAATGGACGAAGAACGGAGAGGATCTCTCTGCGGACGCCCAGATCACCCTGCTTCTGGACGAAAGCGCGGATTACATCGCCGTGTTCGAGGAGGATCCCGACTGGCAGGATCCCGTGCTGGCGCATGCCGGGGATTACCAGTGCGGCAGAGCCCATGCCCAGGTGACAAGCTTCGGAGAGGGCCGGGCCTTCATCGTTGTCGAATGGGGGAGCAGCGCCTGGGAGCTGACCCGGTGGATCCTCGTGGGCGAGCTGGATACGGAGACCGGTACGATCCGGTACACCGACGGCACCAAGTCGAACCTCACCTATGACGACAGCGGTGAAGCGACGGAGGAAGAGACAGTGTATACCGACGGCACCGGTACTATCGTGTTTAACGGGGACGGGACCTTCACCTGGCATGAGGACCAGTCCGGGAACGGGGAGGACATGGTGTTTGAGCGCATCCCCGCCTCCGGCATCGACTATCTCGCCCTGGTGAATAAAGTCAACCCCCTGCCCGAGGGCTGGGAGGACGCCCTGGAGACCGTCGCCACCACCAATTCCGTGGGCGAATCGGTGGAAGTGGAGGCAAAGGCCTACGCCGCCTATGAACGCCTGAAGGACGATCTGGAGCAGAACGACGGCGTTTACCTGGAACTGGATTCCGCCCGCCGCAGCGTGGCCGCCCAGCAGGATATCATGGACCGCTTCATCGAAAAGTACGGCGCGGATTACGCCGCCAAGACCGTGGCGCAGCCCGGCTACTCCGAGCATCATACCGGCCTGGCCCTGGACCTCTACTTCAAGATCAGGAATGAGGACGGCAGCTTCACCGACGTCTATTACAACGAGGATATGGAGAAGGAAGAATACAGGGGCATCTGGGACGCCATCCATGCCAAGCTCCCCCGGTACGGCTTCATCCTGCGCTACTTGGAAGGGGAGGAGCACATCACCGGCTACCGGTACGAGCCCTGGCATATCCGCTATGTGGACAGCGTGAGCATCGCAGGGGAGATCATGTCCCAGCCCGGCTATACCCTGGAGGAGTACCTGGCGGGCAAGTCCGCCCCCGAGGCGGAGATCGACCTCAGCGGCTCCGATCTGTATACGGAGCAGGAGCTGACGGACGCCATGCTGGCCATCAAGTGCAAATTCGCGGCCTGGGGAGTCTGCGAGCTCCACGCCATCCGGTATGCCGGGGACGAGGCCAACAGCGCGGAAAACCTGGAGTGGCTGAATACCCTGAATGAGGGGGCGGATTACACCCAGGTTGCGGAGTTCCTCATGGACTTCCATACCGCTCCGGACGCCGGGGGCGCCTGGGAGCAGGACCTGGAGTATACCGATTGGCAGTGGTGGCTGGCCCGCACCCAGGACGGCGGCTGGGAGATCGTTACCAACGGGTATTGATGCGGTCACGCTTCACCGGAAATCACAAATCGGGGGACGGCACTGCCGTCCCCCGACCGTTTTTCTGTTCTGCCCTTACCAGAAGGGCGGCGCCCAGGCGATGCGATCCTGCCCGATTGCCGGAATTGCCTCCGGCGTTACCCGGGCAGCTTTTCCGTCTCCAGTCCGGAGTTGCTGTACCAGGTGAGCTGATCCTGCAGCATCTGCTCTTCCAGCTCCGGGATCCCCTTCTGGACCAGCTCCGGCCGGTTGAAGTCCACGTCGCCGTTCCTGTCCACCACGAGGCCGTCCACGGCGCAGAGGATCAGCAGCTCGTATTCGTAGGTCTGGGGATCGTCCATCCAGTCCGGCTCCTCCACCGTGACGTTCAGAGCGCAGGGGAACAGCAGCGCCGAGATGTAGCCGTCCTGGCAGCGCACCGCATGGACCGTATCCCCGGCGGCGCAGCGGTTCACGGTGATGATCTCCCCGTTGTAAAAGCCCGTCCATCCGCTCTTGTCCTGGAATTCCAGGGTGCCGGCGGCAAAGGTGTTCGCCGCGCTCTCGACCTGACTTTTCATGGCGGCGACGGTATCCGTCTTCAGCTCGTCCACAGTCACGAGATAGTGGGGCACCGGTCCCACCACGTATTCGCACTCGGTGCTCTTCAGCGCGTATTCATCGGAACTGACGCCGGTCAGGTAGGCGGTGACGATGACCTTGTCTCCCTCATGGACCTTCTGCTGCTCGGAGAACCGGTAGTAGACGTGAGTCAGCGGGTCGTCGTCGGGAAGATGACTGACCGTCTCCAGCCAGCCGAAGGGAGAAGCGCCGGAATAGCGGATCTCAATGCCGTCCTCCTTGTCCCATACGGCGGGATCGAAGGGATCCAGCTGGACGACGCCCGGCTCCCGGGGCTCCTCAGACCCGCCGGGGACCAGGTTTCCCGTGGAGGCCGTGCCCCCGTTCTGGCCTGCCGGGGCGCCGGAAGCGCCGGAGAGCCCTTCCACGGTGACGGTCTTGCTGACGCTGCCGATGGTGACGCCCAGGGCCTTGGCCGCCTCCTTGCCGTAGACGGCGGCGAGGGTGACTTCGTCCCCGTTTTTCAGCCCCTTCTCCGGGGAAACGGTGATATCCAGGGCGGATTCGAACTGCACCAGCTTCTGCAGGATGGAGTCCCCGTCCCCGGCCGCCGCCATCACGGCCTTCTCAAAGCCGGAGTAGTCAAAGTCCGCCCGGGCGGTGCCCTCTCCGTCCTTGCCCCGGAACAGAACGTTCATGTAGTCCGTCAGATCGATCTTTGCGGCGTTGCTCCCGCAGCCCGCCAGGAGGGACAGGCAGAGCAGAATGGCCAGGATCAGCGCGATGCCTTTTTTCATGGTTCGTACTCCTTCTCTTCAGGCAGCCTGTGCTGTCTGTATTTTTGTTATCACTCCCATAGACGGGCGGAGAAGCCTTTTGGTTTTACTGAAAGAAGAAAATTTTCACGGCAGCCGGATATCGTACCGTTTGTGGCTCACGTAGCGGACCTCCTCCTTCACCGCCGCCCGGAAGGCGGCCAGGTCGGGATAGATCCGGTACAGGCGCAGGTCCTCCCGGTCGTAGACGATGCTGCCGTCCTCCCGCAGGAATTTCAGGGGGAAGGTGTCAAGGGTGAAGACCACCACCGCCTCGGGATAATCCGTCGCGACCCGGGTCACGATCACGCCCGCCCAGTCCTCCGCCAGACGCACCTCCGCCTGATAGCACAGGTAGAAGGTCGTCACGCCTCCGGTCTCATAGAACACCGCGTCCTTCAGCAGCCGGGGGTCTTCGATG
>CAMZIY010000104.1 GCA_947307365.1 uncultured Clostridia bacterium | reverse complement strand
CCACCGTCACCTATTCCGTCGGCGGCCTGATCCTGTCCAATTCCGGCGCCATCACCGCCAACTACTGGCTCAGCGAGGTCTATGATGAGGAGATCGCCTCCGCCCACCGGAACGCGGACATCCATATCCACGACCTGAGCATGCTCACCGGGTATTGCGCCGGCTGGAGCCTGCGGCAGCTCATCGCCGAAGGGCTGGGCGGCGTCACGGGGAAGATCACCTCCAAACCCGCCGGCCACCTCATCACCCTCTGCAACCAGATGGTGAACTTCCTGGGCATCATGCAGAACGAATGGGCAGGGGCCCAGGCCTTCTCCAGCTTCGACACGTATCTGGCCCCCTTCGTGAAGGTGGACAATCTCTCCTATAAGGACGTCAAGCAGGCGGTCCAGGCCTTCATCTTCGGCGTGAACACCCCCTCCCGCTGGGGCACCCAGGCGCCTTTCAGCAACATCACCCTGGACTGGACCGTACCCGCGGACCTGGCGGAAAACAACTGCATCGTGGGCGGCAAGGAGCTGGACTTCTGTTATAAAGACTGCCAGCGGGAGATGGACATGATCAACAAGGCCTTCATCGAGTGCATGATCGAGGGCGACGCCAACGGCCGGGGCTTCCAGTACCCCATCCCCACCTACTCCATCACCCGGGATTTCGACTGGTCCGACACGGAGAACAACCGTCTTCTCTTTGAGATGACCGCCAAATACGGCACCCCCTATTTCTCCAATTATATCAACAGCGACATGGAGCCCAGCGACGTACGCAGCATGTGCTGCCGCCTGCGTCTGGATCTGCGGGAGCTGCGGAAAAAGAGCGGCGGCTTCTTCGGCTCCGGCGAAAGCACCGGCAGCGTGGGCGTGGTCACCATCAACATGCCCAGGATCGCCTACCTGAGCAAAACGGAGGAAGAATTCTACGTCAGGCTGGACAAGCTCATGGATCTCAGCGCCCGCTCCCTGAAGGTAAAGCGGGAAGTCATCACCAAGCTGCTGAACGCCGGTCTCTATCCCTATACCAAGCGTTACCTGGGCACCTTCGACAACCACTTCTCCACCATCGGCCTGGTGGGCATGAACGAAGCCTGTCTGAACGCCAGGTGGATCGGCAAGGATCTTACCCAGCCCGAGGCTGTGGCTTTCACCGTAAACGTGCTGAACCATATGCGGGAGCGCCTGAGCGATTACCAGGAGCAGTACGGAGACCTGTACAACCTGGAAGCCACCCCGGCGGAAAGCACCGCCTATCGTCTGGCAAAGCACGACGTGGCCCGCTACCCCGATATCATCACCGCTGCGGAGTGCGGCGGCACCCCCTACTACACCAACAGTTCCCATCTGCCCGTGGGCTACACGGACGATATCTTCTCCGCTCTGGATATCCAGGATGAGCTCCAGACCCTCTACACCTCCGGCACCGTGTTCCACGCCTTCCTGGGCGAGAAGCTGCCGGATTGGCAGGCGGCGGCTTCCCTGGTGCGGAAGATCGCGGAGAACTACAAGCTCCCCTATTACACCATGTCCCCCACCTACTCCATCTGCAAAAACGACGGCTATCTGGCCGGCGAGCAGAAGGTCTGCCCCAAGTGCGGCGAGGCTACGGAGGTCTATTCCCGCATCACCGGCTACTACCGCCCGGTGCAGAACTGGAACGACGGAAAGGCTCAGGAGTTCAAGCAGCGCAGGACCTACGATATCGGCCGGTCCCGGCTCCGCGGCGTCCGCCATGCCGAAGCCGCAGCCCAGTCTCCCGTCGGGGAAGAAAAGGCGGAAGCCCCCGCCCCGGCGGCGGAAAAGCCCAGCCAGGCCATTCTCTTCGCCCGGGTCACCTGCCCCAACTGCCGCATCGCCGAAGCCCAGCTGACCAAGGCCGGCTTCCCCTTTGAGAAGCGCATCGCCGAGGAGAACGTGGAGCTGGTGAAGCAGTACGGCGTCAAGGGTGCCCCGACCCTGGTGGTGGTAAACGGGGACAAGGTGGATAAATTCTACGGTGTCCCGGAAATCAAGCAATACCTGGCAGGGGCAGCCGCCAGAGTCTGAACCATCGCCTTACCGGGGCCGGACAAGCCGTCCGGCCCCTTTTTACGCCGGAGGAGGAAAGACGGATGTATGATATCATCGTAGTGGGCGGAGGTCCCGCGGGGATGACCGCGGCCCTGTATGCACGCCGCAGCAATAAGAGCGTTCTGGTGCTGGAAAAGAACGGATACGGCGGCCAGATCACCTATTCACCCAAGGTGGAGAATTACCCCGGCACCAAACAGATGAGCGGGGTGGAATTTGCCGACCGGCTCCTGGACCAGATCCTGGACCAGGGGGCAGATACGGAAGTGGAGACCGTCTCCGGCCTGCGCCGGGAGGGGCAGGTCTGGCATGTGCTCACCCGGGAGGGGAGCGACTATGCCGCCCGCAGCGTGATCCTGGCGACGGGGGTCAAGCACCGGATGCTGGGTCTCCCCGGGGAAACGGAACTGGTGGGCAACGGGATCTCCTTCTGCGCCGTGTGCGACGGGGAGTTTTACCGGGATAAGGCCGTCGTAGTGGTAGGCGGCGGCAATTCCGCCCTCCAGGAGGCCATCCTGCTGGCGGAGAACTGCAGTGCCGTAACGGTGGTCCAGGACCTGGACTATCTCACCGGGGAGGAGCGGAGCCAGGAGGTGCTCCGGTCCAAGCCCAACGTCCGGGTGATCACCGGCACCAAGGCGACCGGCTTTGAGACAAAGGACGGCGAGCTCACGGGGATCCGTCTCCGCCGTACCGCGGACGGCGCCGAGCGGCTCGAACCCTGCGACGGGGTGTTCGTGGCCGTGGGCCTCATCCCGGAAAACGAAGCGTTCGCCGATGCGGCGGGGCTGAACGATTACGGGTATATCGACAGCGATGAGCGCTGTCTCACCGCCTCCCCCGGCCTCTTTGCCGCCGGGGACTGTCGGGCCAAGGAGCTGCGGCAGCTCACCACCGCTGCGGGCGACGGGGCCGTGGCCGCCGTGGCCGCCTGCCGGTACGTGGACGCGCTGTAAAGCATGGAAAAGGTCGTCATCCGCCCCTGCGCCGAGTATACGGAGGAATGCTGCCGCGCCGCCCTGCTCTCCGTCCTGGAACCTCTGGGGGGGCTGGACTGGGTCCGACCCGGAATGAAGATCGCCGTGAAGGCCAACCTCATCACCGCCCTGAAGCCGGAAACCGCCGCCACCACCCATCCCGCCCTGCTGGCCGCCCTGGTGCGGCTGCTCACGGAAAAGGGAGCGGAGGTCCGGGTGGGAGACAGCCCCGGCGGGGTCTTCAGCAAGCCCTATGTGGATCGGGTCTACGCCGTCTGCGGCCTGGAGGCGGTAAAGGAAGCGGGAGGCAGTCTCAACGAAGATTACTCCGTAAGGGAGTGCCAGGATCCGGACTGCAAGGTGCTGAAAAGCTTCACCTATACCGGCTGGCTGGATTGGGCGGATGCGATCCTCAGCTTCAGCAAACTGAAGGTCCACGCCATGATGAGCATGACCGCCGCCACCAAGAACCTTTTCGGCTGCATCCCCGGTTCGGTGAAAGCGGAATACCACTACCGTTTCCCGGAATACCGGGATTTTGCGGATATGCTGGTGGATCTGAACCTCCATTTCAAGCCCCGGCTCCATATCTGCGACGCCGTCACCGGCATGGAGGGAAACGGACCGACCCAGGGCACCCCCCGGCATCTGGGCGCCCTCCTGGCCTCCGCCGATCCCTTCTGCCTGGATCTGGCCGCCGCCCGGCTCATCGGTCTGGAAAAGGAAGACGTGCCCTACCTGGAAGCGGCGCACCGGCGGGGACTCATTCCCGATACGGCGGCGGAAGTGGAGATGGATGGGGACCTGGAAGCCTTCCGCGTGCCGGATTTCCGACATGTCGCCGGTCTTCGGGACCTTACCACCCTCATCGGAGGCAATTCTCCCCTGCGGAAGCTGGTCCGCGGTACGGTGCGGCGGATCCTGCAAAGCTATCCCGCCCTGGATAAAAAGGATTGCGTGGGCTGCGGCGTCTGCGCCCGCTCCTGTCCCGCAAAGGCCATCGAGATCCGGGATCGGAAAGCCCGGATCGACCGGAAAAGCTGTATCCGATGCTTCTGCTGTCAGGAGCTTTGTCCCAAAGGAGCGATGAAAGTCCGCCGTCCCCTGGCCGCCCGGATCGCCGGAAGGCTGTAAGGTACGGGAACTATTTGGATCGGAGGAATGGAAATGGGAAAATTCCAGACGTTTCTGAAACGAAAGAACATCGTGTTTTCCGCCAGGCGTTACGGGATCGACGCCCTGGGGGCTATGGCCCAGGGGTTGTTCGCCTCTCTGCTGGTGGGCACGATCCTCAACACCCTGGGGACCCAGCTGCACATCGGCTTTCTGACGAAGATCCTTGTGACCGTGGGCACCGGCGAAAAGGCCGTGAACTATACCATGGGCGGCCTGGCCTCCGCCATGGTGGGCCCGGCCATGGCCGTGGCCATTGGGTATGCGCTCCAGGCCCCGCCGCTTGTGCTGTTCACCCTGGTGCCCGTGGGCTTTGCCACCAACGCTCTGGGCGGCGCGGGAGGCCCGCTGGCCGTGCTGGTGGTGGCCATCATCGCTGCTGAGATCGGCAAGGCCGTGAGTAAGGAGACCAAGGTGGATATCCTGGTCACCCCCATCGTCACCCTCCTGGTGGGCGTGGGGATCGCCTGTCTCATCGCCAGGCCCATCGGCGCCGCAGCCCAGTGGGTAGGCAAGTTCATCATGTGGGCCACAGAGCTTCGGCCCTTCCTCATGGGCATCATCGTCTCCGTGGTGGTTGGGGTGGCCCTCACGCTGCCCATCTCCAGCGCGGCCATCTGCACCGTCTTCGGCCTGGTGGGCCTGGCGGGGGGCGCCGCCGTGGCGGGCTGCTGCGCCCAGATGGTGGGCTTCGCCATCATGAGCTTCCGGGAGAACCGCTGGGGCGGCATCGTCAGCCAGGGCCTGGGCACCAGTATGCTCCAGATGGGGAACATCGTGAAGAACCCCAAGGTCTGGATCCCCCCCACCCTCTGCTCCGCCATCACCGGCCCCATCGCCACCTGCGTTTTCCGGATGCAGATGAACGGGGCGGCGGTGAATTCCGGCATGGGCACCTGCGGCCTCTGCGGCCCCATCGGCGTGTGGACCGGCTGGGCTTCCGACGTGGCTTCCGGAGCAAAGGCCGCCGTCACCGCCATGGACTGGATCGGTCTGGCGCTGGTGGCCATCGTGCTTCCCGCCGTCCTCACCCCCCTGCTGGCCTGGCCGCTGCGGAAATGGGGCTGGATCAAGGATGGAGACTTAACCCTCAGCTGAGACAGCTTCCGCCCGGGCCATAACGTCCCGGGCGAATTTTTCTCTTGACAAATACGGGATATGCGCTATAATGGCACATGTTCCGCGGGCGTAGCTCATTTGGCAGAGCGCCACCTTGCCAAGGTGGAGGTAGCGAGTTCGAATCTCGTCGCCCGCTCCAGATAAACCCACTTGCTTCGGCAAGTGGGTTTTTTTCATCCCGGGGGCTCGGGCGTATGGAGCGGCGCCTCTCTGCGCATACTGGATGCTGAGAGGTGAGAAGAATTGATCGAAAAGGATACGGTGCGGCTGCTGCGGGAATGTGATTCCGGCATCCGCATGGGCGTGGATTCCATTGAAGACGTACTGAAAGCCCTCCAGGAAGGCCCGCTGCATAAGCTGCTCTCCGACTGCCGGGACCGGCACGAGGCCCTGGGCCGGGAAACGGACGCCCAGCTCCGGCGTTTCAAGGACGAGGGGAAATCCCCCAACCCCCTGGTTAAGGGCATGTCCCGGATGAAGACCGGCATGAAGATGAACATGGAGGACGCCGCCCACGCCGCGGCAGACCTGATCACCGACGGCTGCAACATGGGGGTGAAGTCTCTCAGCCGCTATCTGAACCAGTACGCTGCGGCGGACGAGACCTCCAAGGATATTGCCAAGCGGCTCATCGGTCTGGAGGAACAGCTGGCAAAGGACGTGCGCCCCTGGCTGTAAACGCTCCGCTTTCCGCACGGTTCCCATGGCAGGCGCGGACTGCTCAGGTTTCCTTCCCCCGGCGGATCGGAAGGGCATATTCGGTTTTCCCTTGCCAACCGGCGCAGATACGGGTAATATGATATCTGCGCCCGGAAGGAGGGAAACCCAGATGGAAAAGCCGGATATCTTCGACCGCATCATGGGCTGGCGGGTCCTGCGCCCGCTCCAGCCTCTGTACCGCAAATACAAGGAGCCCCTTCTGTATCTTTTCTTCGGGGGACTCACCACCGTTCTGAGCATCTTCCTGTACTGGCTCTTCGCCCATCCCCTGGGCCTGGATCCGCTGATCGCCAATATCATTTCCTGGATCCTCTGCGTGGCCTTCGCCTACGTCACGAACCGCACCTGG
>CAMZIY010000103.1 GCA_947307365.1 uncultured Clostridia bacterium | reverse complement strand
AGCGTCTGCCTCCGGAGCAGAAGGTCGTGCGTTCGAGTCGCGTCAGGCGTGCCAGCAAACCCCCGCTGTTTCGGCAGCGGGGGTTTGTGCGTGTCGGCACAGCCGACACACTTCAAGTCGGACCCGCTTCCCTTTGGGAGGACGACGGTTTTCCTGTCCGCAGCGGGAAAACCATTGATTTTTCCGGAATCACCCTGTATAATCACGATACAAAACGATAGACAGGAGCGCAAGCCGATGAACAGCAGCGAGGCAAACGACTGATAACCGAATACCGGCGCAAAGCATCAGGGGGACATCCCCTCCGGTTTGCTGCGCCGTTCCTGAGTAACTTTCGGATCGTGGGGACCGCAGGATGCAGCCACAGACGGGAGCTGCTTCGCTGCGGATTTTTTGCGCCGTTTCAGCAGACGGCGCGGCTCAGGAAGACTTCATGCCAAACCAAACGACCAAGGAGAAAAACAACTCATGATAATCAAACTGAAACCGGTGGATGAGAGCAATCGGGACGCCGTTCTGGCGCTCTCCGTGCGGGAGGATCAGCCCTTCGTCGCGACCAACGAAGTCTCTCTGCGGCAGGCGGATGAGACCAACGCCAAGTACCCCGGCGTGGCCCGGCCTTTCGGCATCTACGCCGACGAAAAGCTGGTGGGCTTCTGCATGTTCGCCTTCGATCCCGAGGGCGAAGACGAGGACGACCGCTACTGGCTCTGGCGCTTTATGATCGACAAAAGCGAGCAGGGCAAGGGCTACGGTCAGGCCGCCCTGCAGGAGATCATCCGGTACTTCAAAGTAAACGGCGCCGACCGGCTCTTCCTTTCCACCGAGCCGGAGAACGAGCTGGGCCTGCACGTCTATCAAAAAGCAGGCTTCCGGAAGACCGGCATCATCGACGACGATGAGGCGGTGCTGATGCGGATGCTGAAGGGCCCCAACAAGCTGGTCAAAAACGTTTACGGCGTGGATGTGGATCAGGCCCTGGGGATCAAGGGGAAGAAGGGCTATGGCGTCAGCGTCGCCGTTCAGGACGGAGAGGGGGATCTTCTCACCTACTGCTCCGGCAGCGGCAGATACGGCGAGGACTTTCCGGTGAACCCGGACATGCTGTTCCAGGCGGGCTCCGTATCGAAGCCCCTGTTTGCCCTGACGCTGCTGCGGTATGCGGACAAGGGGCTCATCGACCTGGACGCGGATCTTTCCGGCATCGTGCCGGAATTCGTCAAAAAGGGCCCCGTGACCTTCGCCGCCCTGCTCAGCCACACGGCGGGCTATAACGTACACGGCTTTCCCGGCTACCGGGCGGACCACGAACCGCTGACCCTGGAGGACGTGCTGAGCGGCAGGGGCAACACGCCGAAGCTCCGGCGGATCAAGCCCTACGGAAAACAGCACCTGTACTCCGGCGGCGGCATCACCCTGGCGGAACTGGCCTTCACGCGTATCACGGGGGTCACCCTGCGGGAGGCCTTCCAAAAGGAGGTCGCCGAGCCCCTGGGTCTCAGGCGCACCGGCTATTTCCAGCCCCTGGACGAGGATCTCGCCGCCAATGCCGCGTTCGGCGGCAGGCTGGCGCAGGAAGAAGACCCTGCCCGCGGCTGGCACTATTACCCCGAGCACGCCGCGGCGGGCCTGTGGACCACGCCCACGGAGCTGGTGAAGGTGGGCGTCGCCCTTTCCCGCAGCTATCGCAAGGGCGGCTTCCTGAAGAAAAAGACGGCCCGGCGCATGCTGACGCCGGTGATGGACAACTACGGGCTCTGCGTCAACAACTTCCGGGGGGATATCGGCTGCCACGGCGGCTGGAAGGAGGGCTTTCTCACGGAATGGTGGTTCTCCCTGCGGGAGGACCTGTGCGTGGCGAGCATGGTCAACCGGACCACGGAGGCGCTGAGCGGGAAGCTCGGGGAGACCTCCCTGGAGCTGTTCCAGACCGTGGAGGAAGACGCGGCCGACATGCCGGGCTTGAAGACCCTGCGCTCCTACTGCGGCAAATATGAGCCGCTCCTGGAGGACTTCCCCCTGGAGGAGGTTTATCTGGAAGGCGGAAAGCTGTACGCAAGGATCAACGGTGAGGACGGCCCCTTTGCCAGCCGGCTCTACCCCATCGGGAAGAAGACCTTCGGCCGGAAGGGCGGCTTCGGGAAGATCGAATTCGGCGACGGCTGCCTGACCATCGGCGGGACGGTCTGCAGGAAACTGGAAACGCAATAAGAGCGGTTCGCCGGGAGAGGCGAACCGGAAACGCGGATCCGACTATGAATCACCTATCAACCTGAATAAAGGAGAATCATCATGAAATTTTCAGAAATGCCTTACCAGAGGCCCGACACCGATGCGGTCATCCGGGAGATCCAGGCCCTGACCGCGCGGCTCAAAAACGCCCAAAGCTATGAGGAGGCCCGGTCGGTCTTCCTGGAATACGAAGAGAAGTGCAAGGCCGTGGACACGACCATCACCCTGTCCTACATCCGCCATTCCATCGATACCCGGGACGAGTTCTACAAGGAAGAGAACGATTTCTGGGACGAGGTCACCCCGGAGATGGAGGAGTATGAGCAGGAGTGGATCAAAACGCTGGTGGACTCCCCCTTCCGGAAGGATTTCGAGGAGGAATACGGCGATCTGCTGTTCCTCAACGCCGAGATCGCCCGGAAGACCTTCTCCCCGGAGATCGTGGAGGATTTGCAGAAGGAAAACGAGCTGGTGAGCAAATACGACGAGCTGATCGCTTCGGCCCAGATCCCCTTTGAGGGGGGCGTCTATACCCTGTCCCAGCTGGAACCCTTCCAGGACGACCTGGACGATGACCGCCGTCTGGCAGCGTGGAAGGCCGAGGGGCAGTGGTACAAGGAGCATCAGCCTGAGCTGGACCGGATCTACGACGAACTGGTGAAGCTCCGGGACGGCATGGGCAGGAAGCTGGGCTACGACGGCTACACGCAGCTGGGCTACTACCGCATGGAGCGCAACTGCTACGACAAGGAGGACGTGGAAAAGTTCCGCGCCGCCGTGCAGAAATATCTGGTGCCCGTGGCAGACTCCATCATGCGGGAGCAGGCGAAGCGGATCGGCAAGACCTATCCCCTGTCCTACGCGGACGCCGCCCTGAGCTTCCGCAGCGGCAATCCCCGCCCCGCGGGCACGGCGGAGGATATCCTGGCCCAGGGGCAGAAGTTCTACGATGCGCTCTCCCCCGAGACAAGCGTCTTCTACCGCACCATGCGGGAGGAGGGGCTGATGGACGTACTCTCCACCGAAGGAAAGCAGGCGGGCGGCTACTGCACCTCCATCGAGCTGTATGAGCGACCCTTCATTTTCGCCAACTTCAACGGCACCCAGGGGGACGTGGAGGTGGTCACCCATGAGGCGGGCCACGCCTTTGCCTACTGGATGAACCGCAAGCGCATCCCCACGGAGTACGCCGATCCCAGCGCGGAGGCCTGCGAGGTGCACTCCATGAGCATGGAGTTCTTCGGCTGGCGGAACGCAGAGGGCTTCTTCGGGCCCGACGCCCGGAAGTTCATGTACAGCCACCTGGCCGACGCCATCACCTTCATCCCCTACGGCACCATGGTGGACCATTTCCAGCATATCGTCTACGAGCATCCGGAGCTGACCCCCAAGGAGCGCCACGCAGAGTGGAAGCGGCTCATGGGCATCTACCAGCCCTGGCTGAAGCTGGACGGGGACATCCCCTTCTACGGGGACGGCGAACGCTGGCAGAGCCAGCTGCACATCTACGATTACCCCTTCTACTACATCGACTACTGCCTGGCCCAGACCGTGGCCCTGGAGTTCTGGGCAATGATCCGGAAGGACGAGGCGGAAGCCTGGAAGCGGTATATGGCCTACACCGAACAGGGCGGCAGCCGCACCTTCGTCGACCTGCTGCTGAACGCCGGTCTGACCACGCCCTTCGACGAAGCCTGCCTCCGGGAGGTCTGCGAGACCGCAACGAAATGGCTGGAGGGATTCGACCTGACGGGGATCGAATGATCCGCGCCGGATGGCGTGAACTCTGCAAGCCCGGGATGACCTTTTCAACATTCGAAGCCGCTGCGCGATCCCGCGCAGCGGCCTTATTATATTCAATGGTTATTCATTCTTCAGTTTTCAGTATTCGTTTCATCAGCCCCGGCTGTTTCTTCACACCGCCGTCAGCACGCCGTCCTTCATCCGCAGGACCAGGTCGGCGGTATCCGCTACCTCCGGGTCGTGGGTGACCACGATGACGCAGCGGCCTTCCTCGTGGGCCAGGCGGCGGAGAATGTCCATGACGATGCGGGTGTTTTCCCCATCAAGGTTTCCCGTGGGCTCGTCCGCCAGGAGGACGGGCGCGCCGCTGCACAGGCTCCGGGCTATGGCCACCCGCTGCTGCTCCCCACCGGAGAGAGCCGAGGGGAAGCGTTTATGCTTGCTCTCCTCGATCCCCACCTTCACTAGGGCTTCCGCTGCTCTGATTCGGGCCTGGTTCTCCGGAATGCCCTGCATCTCCATGGGGAGGCAAACATTCTCCCGGACGGTCAGCAGGGGCAGGAGGCAGAAGGCTTGAGTGTTGTACTTATTGCGCACCCTTTTCCCATCCTGCTGATCAGGCTGTTGTTTGATTATATTCCATGCGGGATTTTGGATTTACACGCATACCCCTTACTGAAAGAGCTTCTCCGTCCGCATTGCAGACTTTGCCGATGAAACGATAGTAGATATCCACCCGCATGATGGTCTCCCCATCGACTACCTCCTTCTCATGCACCACGATCTTATCGACCAGCGTGTGCAGGAGTTCTTCTGTTAAATCGGTAATGTCGGTATAGGATTCTACCAACTGAGCAAATCCCATTGCTTCCCGGCTCTGCTTCGTAAAGCCATCAAGCAAACTCTGAAGCTCATTGTACCTGTCTTTCAGTTTCTTTTCTTCCGCTTCGTAATCGGCAGACAGCATAGCGTAGCGTTCATCGGAGATCGTGCCAAACACCCGGTCCTCATAGAGCTTTTTCAAAATGGCGTCCAATTCAGAAAGGCGGTGCTGGCATTTGTCGGCTTCCCTCTGATAGATTGCCTTTTCTCCGTTCCAATTCTGTTCCGAAAGGGCCATCAGGTGTTCTACATACCGATCCTTATCGGCAGCGGCGAGGCTCGCATGAGTTCGGATACCGCCAATCAGCAGTTCCCTGATCTGCTCCAGCGTGATATAATGGCCCGAACATTCTTTCCCGCCATAGCGCCGATGCTTGGTGCAGCAAAAGTGCCCGACTGAATTCCGCCCTTTCCGGGATGTGAACGCCATCCTCTGGTTACAGTCGCCACAGAACAACAGCCCGCGAAAGACATTATGAGGATTGGTACAATGCCCAGGCTGTTTTACTTCAATCCGCTTCTGCACCGTGTCAAAGGTTTCCTGATCGACAAGCGGCTCATGAGTGCCCTCCACGGTGATCCAGTCCTCCTCCGGTCTCGGCACGATCCGATGGTCCTTAAAGGATTTCGTCGTGTGCCGCTGGCTGACCAGATTCCCAAGATAGATTGGATTGCTCAAAATCTGGTGTACCGTCGTCTTTTGCCAGGCATAAGGATACTTGACCCGATTATCGGTTTTGTACTTCCCATACTCGTCCATCAGATAAGCTCTCGGCGTTGGGATTTGTTCTGCTTCAAGGGCCCTTGCAATGTGAAAGCAGGTCGTACCCTCCAGTGCCATGCGGAACATCCGCTGTACGATGGGAGCGTGCTCATCCGGGATCAGGTGATGTCTGTCGTTTGGGTCCTTGCTGTAGCCGTAAGCAGGGATTCCGCCTGTGTATTCGCCGTTCAGCGCCTTCGTGTGGAAAGCGGAGCGAATCTTCCTGCTGCAATCCTTTGCATACCATTCGTTGATGATGTCCTTGAAGGGGGCAAACTCATTATCGCCGTTGACAGAGTCCACATTGTCGTTGATGGCGATAAAGCGCGTGTCGTGTTCGGGAAAGACCACATCACGGTAATAGCCGGTTTGCAGATAATCACGGCCAAGGCGGGAGAGGTCCTTCACAATGATGATCCCGACTTTTCCGTCCTCCACCAGGGCGAGAAGCCTCTGGAAATCCGGCCTGTTGTAGTTCGTGCCGGAGTAACCGTCATCCACGAAAAACTGGCAGTTCATGAAGCCCTGCTCCTTGGCGTATCGCTCCAACATGGCTTTTTGCGTCTGGATACTCACGCTGTCCCCGCTGTATTCATCATCTCTGGAAAGCCTGCAATACAAAGCGGTGATTCTGACCTGTTGTTTTAACTTTCTCATAACCGTCCTTTCCAAACAACAGATTCAGTTGTCGCATGACTATTGTTTACATAACTTTTTCGATTTGTAAAGACCTATCATGCAATTTTGGTGAATCTGCTGTCCTTTATTTGGTACAGGAGCGGTGTTATACTGGAAAAG
>CAMZIY010000102.1 GCA_947307365.1 uncultured Clostridia bacterium | reverse complement strand
GGAAAAACAGCTGCGATCATTGTGGAAAATCAACAAAAATCCGGATTTTCGGGACCCGGAGGGTATCAGCAGAACCGTTCCCCCCACGCCCGAGGGCGGTCCATAAGTTTCCCGGCTGCCGGAACACCGGCAGCCGGGAGCGTTTTACTGTGCTCTGGCATGCGGGGGGGTGATCGGATATCACATTTCCCGCAAGTATGGCAAAGCCGCTCCCTTTCGGAGCCTCTGTTAACCTGCCACCGCCTTTATCAGGAGCATACCATACGTGTTTTATGCCGGGCGTTTATCGCCCTGCTCCCTGAGCGCCGGTCCCCGGCGCTCAGGACTGATCCGATGCGGCCAGCTTGCCGCAAAAGTCCTTCATCGCCTCGGAGATCCTGATCTGCTGCGGACAGACCTGCTCGCAGCTCCTGCAGCCGATGCAGGCGGAGGGCTTTTTGTCCTCCGGCAGGCTCATCAGCGCCATGGGCGCCAGGAAGCCGCCGCCTGTGAAGACATGCTCGTTGTACAGTTCCAGGAGCCAGGGGATATTCAGCCCCTGGGGACAGTGAGAGGTGCAGTAGCGGCAGGCGGTGCAGGGCAGCGCGGTGCGCTCGGTCATTTTTGCGGCCAGGGCGAGCAGCGCGGAGGCTTCTTCCTCCTTCAGGGGCTCGTCCGTTTCAAAGGTGCGCAGATTGTCCGCCATCTGCGCTGCATCCGACATCCCGGAGAGGATCACCGCAGCGCCGGGGATGCCCTGCAGGAAGCGGAACGCCCAGCCGGGAACGCTCTCCGCCGGCCGGAAGGCTCGCAGCATGGCGGCGTCTTCTTCCGGCAGGGACGCCAGCTTTCCGCCCCGCAGCGGCTCCATCACCCAGATGGGGATGTTCCATTCCCGCAGCAGCGCAGCCTTTTCCTTCCCGCTCTGGAACTCCCAGTCCAGCCAGTTCAGCTGAAGCTGGCAGAACTCCATGTCCTTTCCGTAAGCCTCCAGAAAGCGCCGGATGACCTCCACGCTTCCGTGGGCGGAAAAGCCCAGATGGCGGATGCGCCCGCTGCGCTTCTGTTCCGTCAGATACGACCAGATTTTATACTTCTCCTCGTCCAGATACTGCTCGATATTCAGCTCGCAGACATTGTGGAAGAGGTAGAAGTCGAAATGGTCCACCCCGCACTTCCGCAACTGTTCCTCAAAGATCTCCTCCGCTTTCCCGAAATTGCCCAGATCGTAACCGGGGAACTTATCGGCCAGATAAAAGCTGTCTCTGGGATATCTCGCCAGCGCCTTGCCGAGGACGAGTTCGGAATGCCCGTCATGATACCCCCAGGCGGTATCGTAGTAATTCACGCCCCCCGCCATGGCTGCGTCTACCATGCGGAAGGTCTGCTCCTCGTCGATCCTCCCCTCATCGCCGTCCAGCACGGGCAGACGCATGGCGCCCATGCCGAGATTCGACAGCCGGAGTTTCTGAAATTCGCGGTAAATCATGAAATCTTCTCCTTTCGGGATACAGTAGCCGTTCTGCTGTTTTCTTTGCCGTTGAACCCTTGACGACCGGGCTCTTCGTATGCAGACGGTTCACCCTTCCTCTGCCGCTTCGTGCAGGGTAAACTCGTTCCTTTTATAGCTGATCAGTCCGTCCCGCTGCATTTTGCTCAATTCATTGGACATGGCGCTGCGGTCCACGCCCAGATAATCCGCCAGCTGCTGACGGTCGAAGGGGATGGAAAATTGCGCGCTGCCATGCTCCATAGCCTGTTCGGAGAGGTAAGACAGCAGCCGTTCCCGGAGGGATCTCGGGGCAATGTGCATCATGCGCGAGGACATGCCGATATTCTTCTGCGCGAAGATGCGGAGCAGGTTCTGGACGATCCGCTGATGGAAAACACAGCTGCTGGAGCAGGTCGTGGTCAGGTGCCGCATATCCAGGAACAGTATGAGGCAGTCCTCCGCAGCCACCACGTCGTTCAGGAGCTCCTTGCCGGGTATGGCGGCATAGGTCTCTCCAAAGACGGAGCCCTGGGTCACGTGCCCGAAGATGCCGCTGTTTCCCCAGTAGAAGTTCACCACGATGTTCACGCTTCCATTTTCCACCAGGCCGACTTCCGTCACGCTGTCCCCTGCCCGGAGGATGACCTCTCCCTTTTTGTATTCCTGTTCCCGGGCATTCAGGCAGCTGAGCATCTCCCGGATCTCATCCTCCCGGATCCCGTGAAACAGCGGCGTATTCGTGAGAGAAAGACAATTCACGAAAATTCCCTCCTTGTTGTTACAACAACATACCTGCAGATGACATTATAATATACTCATTGCGGAAACACAAGGCAAGGGAGGCTGGAAGGTCATGATCATGGAAGGCTGTCAGGGAAAACCGCAGATCAAGATCATGGAGAGGACCTGTCCGCAGTGCGGTCATGAAGTGGAGATCTTCTCCGTCGACACGCAGGTCGCCTGTGAAAACTGCGGCTTTGTGATCTATAACGACACCCTGACCTGCGTGCAGTGGTGCAAGTACGCCCGGCAATGCATGGGAGACGAAATGGTCGATCGGCTCCTGGCGGTCGCCCGGCAGAATAAGGAGCGGGAAGCCGCGGAGCGGAGCAAAAAGGAGGCGGAAACGCTATGATCCGGAAGATCATCCACATCGATGAGGAAAAGTGCAGCGGCTGCGGCCTGTGTGCGGAGGCGTGCCACGAAGGCGCCATCGAAATGGTGAACGGGAAAGCGAAGCTTGTTCGGGAGGATTTCTGCGATGGCTTCGGAGACTGCCTCCCGAGCTGCCCCGCCGGGGCCATCACCTTTGAAGAACGGGAGGCCCCCGCCTACGACGAAGCGGCGGTCAAGGCAAGCAAAGAAAAAGCTGCGGAGGGAAAACCGATGAACGAACAGGATCATGAACATAAAAGCGGCTGCCCCGGCTCCGCCGTCGCGCAGTTTGAACGCTGCGCGGAGCGGGAAGCCGCGCCGGCGGCGAAGCCGGTCTCCCGGCTGGCCCAGTGGCCCTGCCAGATCAAGCTTTTGCCCACGCAGGCTCCCTTTTTCGACGGCGCGAAGCTCCTGATCGCGGCGGACTGCACGGCTTATGCCTATGCGAATCTGCACGAGGATTTCATGAAGGGGAAGGTCACGCTCATCGGCTGCCCGAAGCTGGACGCCGTGGATTACAGCGAGAAGCTGACGGCGATCATCCGGGATAACGACATTAAGAGCGTGACCATCCTGCGGATGGAAGTGCCCTGCTGCGGCGGCCTTCAGCGCGCGGCGGAAACGGCCCTGAAAAACAGCGGGAAATTCCTTCCCTGGCAAGTGGTGACCATCTCCAGGGACGGAAGGATCCTGGAATAAAGGAGCCGCACAGATGGATAACGTGATCTTGCGTGAAACCGTGGGCATGATCGTGGATGCCTTCGGCTCCGACCTGGAAATGATCAAGATCGAGCGGGCGGTCTTCGGGCTGTTCTTTTCCGGGGTCAAGCTTTCTACCGGGCACGGCGGCGTGTGCTATACGCCTGTGAAGGAGATGCCGGAGGCGGTCTGCTGCCCCAGTTCCGCCCGGGCCATGCCCCTATCGGGCCGTCTGAAGGGTCGGACCGCAGCGGAGTTTCTGGAATACATCTTCGATAAGAATATCCTCAAGCGCACCCTGGGGATCGCAGCGCTGAACGCCCTCAGCACCCTTTACTGGCAGCTCAAGCCCCCCACGGATTACACCATCCAGTACGGATACAACGCTTTTGACGACGTGGATCCCCGCCGGTATGACTGCAGCGTGGTGGTGGGGGCTCTGGTACCCATGCTGAAAAAGCTGATTTCCGCCGATGCCGATTTTGCCGTCATGGAGATGGACAGCCGCACCCTCAAAGGAAAAGAACTGGACCACTATCTGCCTCCCAGCGAGGCGGACAAATGTGTGCCCAAAGCGGATCTGATGGTCATCACCGGCGTCACGGTGCTGAATGACACCCTGCTGGGGCTCCTGGAAAAGCGCAAACCCGGCGCGGAGATCATCGTCACGGGTCCAACGGTCAGCATGCTGCCGGACGCCTTTTTCAAGCGGGGCGTCACCAGTCTGGGCGGCATCGTGGTCACGAAGCCCGACGAGCTGCTGGACCTCCTCTGCGAAGGCGGCTCCGGATACCATTTCTTCGGCAAGTATGCGGAGCAGACCGTGGTGAGGCCGAAGAATCCTTGATGCCGGTGAGACAGGCAAAACGGGGAGGCCATCTCGGATGGCCTCCCCGCATTGAATTCTGTTTTCATATGCTGTGCTCCGGATCCTCCATCCGGCATGCTGCAGACGCGTCGCCGGGCAGGTTCCCGGCTGCCGCCTTCGATCAATAGATGGATCTCATCGTGCTGAAAACAGCGTGACCGTTCCGCAGGGTGAAGGGAAACTCCCAGACGTCCGTTTCGCCGGTCAGAACCCAGTCCCCCGAATCGTCGTCATAATCCTGGCGATGGATCGTCACGACGACCTTGCCGGTCTCGCCGTTCAGCTGCGCCTCATAATCCACAGAGGCGATGGTGAGATCGTCCCCCCGGCCCACAGAGGCCGCGTAGAGGACGCCGTCAAATTCGCGAAGCACGCAGGTTTCGGTGAACTGTTCCTCAACGCAGCTCTCGTCCACATATCGGGACAGCATCTCCTTTACGTCAGCAAGGGTGCTCACGTTCGGATCGTCGACGCGGCAGTACCAGATATCGCCCTCTGTGCGGGTGTCGTTATAATCCATCGGCGCGCCGGCGTCCAGCCAGCTCCAAAGGCTCTGTGCCTCGTGGAAGTCGCCGATCGCCTTTATCTCCGCAGGCAGAGCAAGCAGATCGTCGCCATAGCTGTTCAGGAATCTGCTGATGGAGCTGTAGGGGATCTCAAAGATCGGGACGCCGACGGCATGAGGCGCGATGTCATACTCCTGGAAAATGACCGTCAGATTTTCCGCGCCGAAGAAGACTTCGAAATCCTCCTTTTCCAGGAGTATGTCGTACCAGTTGTCATAGAAGCCCTCCCGATACTCGCTTGCGGAGATCTGCGAGGCGACCTCCCGGACGATCGTTTCCCGCAGCTCCTCCGGGCGGTCAGTCAGGGACATCAGGTCGACGAACATCCCGTTGTTGAGGTCGAAATTCCAGGCGTACAGGCCGTAGTCCGGGTGCGCACCGCCCAGATAAACGTAATCCCCTTCCAGGACGCTCAGCAGGCTTCCGATCCGGTTGATCTCCGCTATGGTGATCTCCCTGCCGACAGGGGGCATCTCGTCGCCGGTCTCCTTCCGCATTTCGTAGATCGAGCGGCCTTCTTCCTCCATATCAATGTCCCAGACTCCGATGGCGGAAGCGGCGTCGTTGAAGGCCTCGCATGCGGCGAGCTGCTGCGCTGTCACACCGCGTCCGGGTTCGCTGCCGGAGAAGACTTCGCCGCCGGTGTTCACGAGCCTCAGCACCGGCCGTTCGATGGTCTCCGCCGCGATCACCGTGTCGTCCTCCGCCCTGAACTCCTGCTCGGAGCGTTCCACCTGCACCGTGAAGTCCCATTCCTCATCTGCGGGCTCAGGAGTCGGTTCCGGAGTCGGTTCAGGAGACGGTTCAGGAGACGGTTCCGGAGTCGGTTCCGGTGCAGGCTGCCGGGTCGGTTCCGGTGTGGCTTGCGAGGTCGGCTGCGGCGCGGTCTGCTGCGGCCGGTCTTGTTTCGAGCATCCGAACAGGCCCAGCGCCAGCAAAAGCGCCAGGATCACCGCAAAAATCCGTTTCATGGTATTTCTCCTTGATAAGTTTCGATATCAGCGGTTCTCAGATTCTGTTTCCAGGATCTCTGATACTCAGGATCCTGCATGGATCTCTCATCGATTCCCGGTCTCCGGAGAAGCATGCGAAAACTGCCAAAAGGAAAGATACCACAATCAGCGGCTTCTCTCAACCGCTTCTTTTGCGGTATGGGATCAATTATCCAAGGACACGTTCGGGATCGGTTCCCCGGCGTTGACCGGAGTACCCGATTTCTATATAATCTACGCTTGAGAGAAAGTAAGCCAGCTGGTGATTATTCTAAGGTGGCAATTGGGAGGCAAAAGATAATGAAGAAGCTCGGAGAGATACTGTGATTCCCTTTGGAGAATTGGACACGCATCCGCACCAATAACGTCATTGAACGGTTGAACCGGAAGATTCGAAGGCGGACACGAGTGGTCGGCTGTTTCCTAGACGGGAATTCAGCGCTGATGCAGGTCTGCTGCGCTCGGTTGCAGGTACAAATAATTAACCGTTCAAGGCCCTAGTGGCGCAGTAACGTTCTGCATTGTGAGATCAAAGAGCGAAATGCTGTCTAATACTGCCTGATGGTGTCCGTTTTCGGAGGCAGGATCATCGAATAATAAAGAGCAGAAGTCGTAGGAATGAGTCCGTCGACTTCTGCTTTTTGCTGACAGAACTCCTTTTACACGGTTCGATATGTTTAATTGTGATTATTATATTAGACACGTTGACGCTATGCTTAGCGAAAGGCTATAGTAGTATTATC
>CAMZIY010000101.1 GCA_947307365.1 uncultured Clostridia bacterium | reverse complement strand
CCCTCAGTCATCCCGCTTCGCGGGCTGACAGCCCCCTCGGTGAGGGGGCCTGATTCTTATTCCTTCACTTGCAGCAGCTCCAGCACGTTCCGGCGCGTGACGCTGGCAGCAGCGATCTCTGTGCCCAGGACGCAGATCAGAAGATGCGCGGCGGCGTATATCGCGACCAAACCCGCCACGGGCAGCAGGGCGCTGCCCTTGATCAGCGCCAGAACGGCAATGGCGAGGCAGAGCCCCAGGATGCAGAGGAATACCTGCTCCAGGCCAAGCATGGCCCGGGTCCTCCGCTTCGTTGTCCCCAGCACACGCAGCAGCGACGCTTCCCTGGCGCTCTGGAGGATCACCCCGGCAGGCAGTACGCCTCCCAGTACCAGAGCCAGGACGAAGGCGATGGGGTATAGCAGCTCCAGCAGCCGGTAGGTCTGGTAGATCCGGTCCGCTTCCCCGGTCTCCATGGAGAATTCCGCCCGGGTACCGTAGATCAGCCTCCAGGAATAGGAACGGAACTGCGTTGCCTGGTGATAGTCCAGCAGCGTATACTCCGCCAGGTCCAGGGGGACATAGTCAGAGAACATGGAGCCGAAATGCTGCCAGGCGGCAATCGGCGCATAGACCGTTTTGCCTGTCTCCTCCGCAATGCCGGCAATGGTGAATTTATGGGTGTAATTGTGGTAGACCGTGTCCACCAGTTCCTGATAGGTCAGTCCCGGGTGGCTTTCCCGAAGCCCGGTGATATACCCATAACCGCAGACCTCCGCCTTTCCGCCCAGGGTATAGCCCAGCTCATCCGCCAGTTCCCGGGAGACCACGCAGAAGGCCTGACTCTGGGTAAACATATCCGGCCCCTTATCCTCCCGCCAGGTGATCTCCGCCGTGGTGACGCGGGAGAGATCGGTGGTGAGGACCAGCTTATCCTTTACGAAGTTGCTCTCGCAGTCCAAGCGTCTGTATTCGTAATACGGGTCGCGGACGAAACCGCTTTTTTCCACTTCCTTCGCCTTGTTGTTGGAGAAGCCGCTGACAAAACGCGGGTATATCTCGATATTCTGATACAGATCCCGGTATGTTTCCCGCAGGAGTGTGAAGAAGCCGATGGAGAAACACAGCGCCAGGGCCAGAAGCAGACTCAGCAGCGATTTTACCGGGGTGCGTTCCATGTGCCGTCCAACATAACGGAAGGTGTGCTTCCCGCTTGTATGGGGATGGTACACCGGCTCGGGCAGTACCGGCAGCGGGGCCAGCTCATAGTCCTCCTTCAGCTCCGGGGGCAGGGCCTTCTGCTTTCCTGCGTTCCGGTTGGTGCCGCCCTGCAAAAGCTCCAGGGGCGGTTTATGGGCCACGCTGCCCAGAGCAGCCCAGGCCAGGAGCAGCAGGAGGATCAGGCTTCCCCCAAAGCCCGCCAGGAGGACAATCAGCGGGATCGAGGTATCCATGGTGAGGCCCAGGATGGCGAACTCCGCCGCATTGCGTTCCGCAGCGGCGCGGGTATACAGCACCGCCCCGAGAGAGCCCAGCACCACCGCAGGGACTGCCAGGGTGAGCAGGGGGAAAAGCAGTGCCATTTGGGCCCGGCGGGTGGGACAGCCCAGAGCGCGCATGACGGCATATTCCTTCTTCTTCCGCAAAATGTACAGGTACACCGTAAGCCACAGCACCAGCACGGCGGAGGCGGCGAAGGCCGCCAGCTTCACCGTGCTCAGGGTCCCGGTCTGGCGGAGCTGGGTACGCACGGCGGGCCAGCCTCCGTCAAAGAAGTACACGTACCAGCCCTGTTCCTCCAGCTGGGGGAGCACCTCATCCCGGAAGGGGATGATGCTGTCCGCATCCTCAATGATATAGCTCAGCTCCGCAGGCTTGAATTCATGGCTCCGGGTATCCGCCGTCTCCGGCAGGAAGGACGTGGGCACCAGCACCGCGTTGTCCCCGTAGGCCCAGAACTGATCCTCATTCTCCAGCCGCAGGAGTCCGGTCTCCGTAAAGGTGCCCACCACGGTGAAATCCTGTCCCACCCAGTTCTCTGCGTAACGCTGAGGAGACCAGGCCACCGCCCCGAAGGGAGCGTACTGCTCCATCAGCTTGTCCCCCAGTTCCAGATGCAAAGTATCCCCCAAGCCGAGACCGTAGGCCTCCGCCATGCTCTCCGGGATGACGCAGACGGGGTTGTGGTTTTCCGAATCCTCGGCGGTGAGCATACGCCCCTGCACCGGCAGGAGCTTTCCCTCCTGGTAGCGCTTGATGGTCTGCATATCCTCCACGTAGTGGACGTCCAGGGTATACCGATCCCGCTCGATGATCTCCATCATCTTCCGGAGGCCCGCAAACTTCGGCGTTTCCAGCCAGTTCTCCGGCTCTCCCTCCAGGGGGGTGATGATATCGCAGGTGCCGTACACTGAGTCGTCCCCCAGATAGACGTAAGCGAAGTGGTACAAGCTGTCCTCGTCTTCGCTGATGCCCACGGCGCTCACCTGGTAGGGGTCCACGGAGGCCACGAAGACATACCGCTGACCGGGCACCAGGGCCTCCAGGTCCTCCGGTGTGAGGCAGTTGCCGGAAAAGCAGGAAACGCGGGAATACAGGCCGTTGAATGCGTTCTGCTCGCCCACGTGCTCCGGGTAGATCACCGGTACGGAAACTCCAAGGCGCTTGTTGTTGATATAGTACCGGTTCTGTTCCAGGCTCTCCTCCTTCCCCGCCAGGACCTTCACATCCCTCAGCCTGAGGCCCGTTTCATAGCCGGTGCCGAACAGGTCCACAAAGCTCTGCCCCTGGATGCCGGGGTCCTCCATGTCCAGAGTGGCGGTGAAGACGACACGGCTGATATTGTTGAAAAACTCCACCACCGCCATGCCGTCCTTGATGAAGCGGCGGGGATACTCCGCGATGCCGCCGGTCATGTACCTTCTCTCCACCCGGCTCACATAGGGCAGAGATCGGATGGCCTCCAGGTCCTCCGCCGTCACGGTGCGCATATGGTAGTCCTCGTAGGGAACGCTCTCCACCCAGGCGGGGTTCCCCGCCGGATCGGAGAGGAAGAACGTCCCGACATTGGCATCCGTCTCCACCTCCCTGTCCTCCTGGCGCAGCATGCTGAAATAGCCGTGATAGGCGGCGTAGGTCCGATCGTAGTTCCGCTTGGTCATGGCATAGTCCAGCAGGTTGTACAGGAACAGGAAGGAAGCGGCGGCGATGAGCAGCAGCGTCACGGCGGTTTTCACCGGACTGCGGAGCAGCATACGGAGAGAGATGGTTTTTTTCATTCTCAAGCCCCCTAAATAGCATATGCTTTCTAATAATTAAATATCATATGCTACGCTATTTGTCAAGGGCGGAAGGGTTGTCTGGAGCAGGAAGAAGGCAAGGCGATTTTCCTGCAAATCTTTTCAGCCTGCCCCGTTTCCGGGTCTGAAACGCAAATAAGCCCCGAAATCCGGCGATTTCGGGGCCTTCCGGGAAGGATCGCACCTTCCCGCAGGGAACGTTTTGGGCTATTCGGTACTCACCGCGCGGAACCAGGCTGCCGCCAGGTCTCCCACCTTGGCCTCCGGCTCATCCAAAAGGCTCACGGTGTACCAATATCGGGTATTGTCCAGGGCGCGGTCATTGGAGCAGCACAGGACAAGATCGGAACCGGGCCAGAAATACAGATCCGTGTCCCGAAAGGGCTGGGTCACGACGATGGGCTCCTCCCGGGGGACGTCGGAGACCCGGACCGACGCCGACGCCGTCTCCCAGGTCAGCCGTTCCAGGAAGGGGTCTCCGGAGTTGCTTCCGGTCATGGCGCAGCTGCCCGCCTCCCCCCAGCTGATGAGGTAGCGGTGGTTTCGATTGGTCAGCACGCTTGAAAGATAGGAGGAGACGGCGGAGCTGTAGGCCGGATAGGCGGTACGCGGGTCCCTGACCCAGCGCAGATGCCCCCGCAGGTCCCGGACCCAGGCGTTTACCAGCTTTCGCCGCTCCCAGCGGGCGGACTGGTCCTCCGTCTGGGGGGAGGTGAGCATATTGCTCTCTATGGTGCTGTGCTTCACCATGTAGAAATTGCCCCGGTCGTCCCGGGCCAGCAGGTCCCAGGCGGTGACCTGACGCAGGTATTTCCCCGCGGTGGCCTCGTCTACGCGCTGGACGGTGAGGATCAGGCCGTATTCCCGGCGGGAATTGGGATAGAGCTGTTTCCCGGCCTCCCAGGACTCCCGTTCCAGGACCCGGAACAGGATATCCTCCCCCTCCCCGGTGCGGTCAGGGGTCTCCACGATCAGCAGATCCCGCAGCTCCCGGGGTACGGAAAGGGTAAGGTCTCCGCTGCGGTACAGGGTCTCGCCGGCAGCCCCCACCCGCAGAGAACAGAAGGCGCAGAAGGCAAGGCCCAGGACCAGAAGGGAGGCCAGGCCCCGCCGCGCCGGCCCCGCCCTGCGGAAGCGCATGATGGAGCTGATTCGTTCCCGCAGGCCCACGGCTCCCAGGCTGGGGAACGGGGCAAGGCGGCCCTTTCGGCACGTGTTCACCAGCACCATGGCGAAGTCTGCCCGGCTTTCCCCGCCAAAGCGCAGAAGCACGGTCTCATCGCAGCTCAGTTCCAGGTCCCGGCTCATAAGAAGATACATCAGCCAGACAACGGGGTTATACCAGTGCAGGATCAGCAGCAGGTGGAGCAGCAGCTTCCAGGCGGCGTCCAGATGCCGCACGTGGACATACTCATGTTCCAGGGCCAGGCGGTCGGGCAGGCTGCCCCAATTTGGTTCCGACCCAAGAAGGATGACCGGCCGCAGCACACCGTAGGTCATGGGTCCCCGCAGCTCAGGCAGTACGCCCAGGGTCAGCGGCCGCCGGGTGGGATGTGCACGGCGCCAGGCCTCCGCAGCTTCCCCCGTCAGGAGCAGAGCGCGGCGCAGGCGGGAATACTCCCGCAGATACAGGGCCAGGACCCCTGCCCCCAGCAGTCCCATGCCGCTGAGCCAGACGAGCGGGAGCAGCGGCGGTGTGCCCCGACGCCCCGTCTCTCCGCCTGCCGCCTCAGCCCCAGGCGCCTCGGGGGAAGCCGGCGCCGTCCAGCTGTCCCAATCCATCCGGACCGTCTCCCCCTCCGCCAGGATCGGCTCTTCCCTCCCCGGCTCCGGCAGATCCAGAGACAGGGAAAACAGCGTCGGAAGCGGGATCAGCAGGGCGAGGATGGCCGGGACCCAGAGCAGACAAAGCATCTGTTTGGGCAGGAACCGCAGCAGGGCGGTCCGGATGAGCGCCGCCGCAAAGATGAGCAGAGCGCCTTGCAGGCTCATCTGCAGCAGTTTCATCGTCAGCGCGTACATCTCACTCTTCCTTCTTCAGCTTGCGGATCAGCTCCTCCAGCTCTTCCAGCTCCTGCTCGCTGATGCTCCGGGTATCGGCCAGGGTGACGAAGAGCTTGGATACGCTGCGCTCAAAGACCCGGTCCAGGAAGGACTCCGTCTCCTGCTTCACGCAGTCGGCTTCCTTGGCAACGGGGTAGTAGCTGTAGCTGTGTCCGGTGCATTCGGTCCCGATGGCCTGCTTCTCCTGCAGACGCACGATCATGGCCCGGACCATGTTGGAAGACCACCCGGTCTCCTCCTTCAGCATCTCCGTGATCTCCTTCAGCCGCAGGGGAGATTTTTTCCACAGGCAGCGCAGCACCAGCCATTCCGAATCGGATATGTTCCAGTTTTTTTTCACAGCGTTCCCTCCTCACCGGATAGCATATGATATTATTAGTAATGTTACCGCACACGGCGCCTCCTGTCAACAGGAAAACACCGGAGGCGGGACAAACGCCCCTTCTCCGGTGTGCCGTATTCCGATGAATGGAACGTGCCCCCCGCCGCATAGCGCCGGACGCTCTCCAGGATCTCCTCCTCGGTGACATGACGGCTTTCCTTGATGACATGCCATTTTTCCCCGAAGGAACAAAAGGTGCAGTTCATGGAGCAGGGCACGAAGTCCATGCCCACCGCGGTCCAGATATAGCCGCAGCTGCCAGTGAGCTCATGGGCGACGGCGTTTGCGGTTTCACGAAGATGATCGTCCTCGGGACTGCCTATGTCGTATGTGTTCTACACAACCTCAAATTCCCAGAACCCTTGATTTCATTGGACTTTTGGATGGTTTGGAAGACCAAAAGTCATACGTGTTCTCCCCGTCAGTTCTCCCCAGAATCCAAGGCATGTTTTTGGGTCCATTCTTTTCGTGTTTCCAAAGGAGACTTCTTGAAATCTCCTTACATACGGCAGGCGGAGAATATTCTTTATCAGGAAACAGGTGCAGCTCTGGGAATCCAGAAGGATCAGGTCCTGGATTATCTGATAGGGAAGATAGAAGGAAAATGCTGATTGGCTTTTATGAAAATTCATCAAAATGCCCATTTGATAACTTGAGATTATCGAAGTATAATATGCATACAACGTGTGGCATTCAACTGCGTAAATCCAGTTGGAAGCCGCACGTTATTTATTTCAGAAGAGGAGGAAAAGCGAAATGAAACGCGTGAAAGCCGCTTGTATCTGTCAGACACTCCACTTTATGTTAAAGGATGATCTTGGAC
>CAMZIY010000100.1 GCA_947307365.1 uncultured Clostridia bacterium | reverse complement strand
GGACCTGCGGCCCATCGTTTGCTTCGCAAACGCCCCTCATCAGGCGCTCCGCGCCAGCTTCCCCCGAGGGAAGCCGGGATGCTTTCGCGGCTTTGCTCCATTCATCGCACTCCCGTCCCCGCCGCGCGGTCTGCCTTCCCCTGGGGCTGCGAAGCAGAGGCGCAGGGATGACCGGGCTGCCGGCGGCGCGGCGGATAGAAAAACAGGGCTGTGAAGCCCGGGAGACACGCTCCGGCTTCACAGCCCCCGATCCGGCGCTTTATGCCTTTTTCCACTTGACTCCCTGCTTGGTGTCCTCCAGAATGATGCCCTTTTCCTTCAGCTCATCCCGGATCCGGTCCGCCTCGGCCCAGTTCTTGGCCTTCCGGGCCTCCTGCCGCTTGGCGATCAGATCCTCCACCCAGGCGGCCAGGTCGTCCCCCTCCTCCTGCTTGTACAGGAGGCCCAGGACGCCGTCCAGCTCCAGGAGCCGGTCCAGGCAGGCCTTGGCCAGAGCCTTGGAGCAGCCGTCCTTCCCGGTGGCGGTGTTCACCTCCCGCACCAGCTCGAACATGACGCTCACCGCGTCCGCTGTATTGAAATCGTCCTCCATGGCGGCGACGAACTTCTCCCGGTAGGGGTCCAGGGAGGCCAGGAAGGCTTCTTCCTCCGCCGTCAGCGCCGCATCCGTGCCGTTCTGCGCCAGAAACTCCAGATTATCCCGGGCGTTCACCAGGCGCTGCAGGGCGCCCTTCGCCTGGTTCAGAGCATCCTCGGAATAGTTCAGGGGGCTGCGGTAGTGGGCGGAGAGCATGAACATCCGCAGGGTGCCGTACCCGTAGGCCTCGGCGGCCTCCCGCACGGTGAAGAAGTTGTTCAGGCTCTTGCTCATCTTCTGATTGTTGATGCTGATGAAGCCGTTGTGCAGCCAGTACCGCACGAACTGGCAGCCGTTGGCCGCCTCAGACTGGGCGATCTCGTTTTCATGGTGGGGGAAGATCAGGTCCTGACCGCCGCAGTGGATATCGATGGTCTTTCCCAGGTAGCGGCTCACCATGGCGGAGCACTCGATATGCCAGCCGGGACGGCCGGGGCCCCAGGGGGAATCCCATGCGGGCTCCCCGGGCTTCGCCGCCTTCCACAGGGCAAAGTCCATGGGGTTCTCCTTCTGCTCGCTCACGTCGATCCGGGCTCCGGCCTGCAGGTCCTCCAGGGGCTGGTGGCTCAGCTTGCCGTATTCTTTGAATCTTGTGGTGCGGTAGTACACGTCCCCGTTTGAGGGGTAGGCGTAGCCCTTGTCGATGAGGGTCTGAACCAGGGCGATGATCTGGGGGATGTTCTCCGTGGCCTTGGGATGCACCGTGGCCTCCCGCACCCCCAGGCCCGCCGCGTCCTTTTTGTACTCGGCGATATACTTCTCCGCCACCTCCGCGGAGGAGATGCCCTCTTCCGCCGCCCGACGGATGATCTTGTCGTCCACATCCGTGAAATTCTGCACGAAGGTCACGTCGTAGCCCCGGTATTCCAGGTAGCGACGGAGCACGTCGAAGAGGATGATGGGCCGGGCGTTGCCCACGTGGATATAGTTGTAGACCGTGGGGCCGCAGGCGTACATGCGCACCTTCCCCGGCTCCAGGGGCTGAAAATCTTCATACTGACGGCTGAGAGTATTGTAAAGCTTCATAACTGTGCCTTCCTTTATCGTTTAGTAGGTGCGGATCACGGCGGCCACCCGGCCCAGGATGCGGGCTCCGGTACCGTCGATGGGGGAGTAGGCCTCGTTCTCCGGCAGAAGCGTGACCCGGCCCCCGGCGCGGCTGAGGCGCTTGCAGGTGGCCTCGTCCTCCAGCAGGGCGATGACGATCTCCCCGCTGTCTGCGGTGTCCTGGCTGCGCACCACCACCAGGTCCCCGTCCATTATACCGGCCCGGATCATGGAATCCCCCTTGATGCGCAGGGCGAAATAGTCCCCGCTCCCCTCGGGAGTGTAGGTGACGTAGCCCTCCGCGTTCTCCACAGCCAGGATCGGCTGTCCCGCGGCGACGGTGCCCAGGATGGGGATCCCCTCCGGCTCCGTACATCGCTCCGTCAGCCGGATGGAGCGGCTCTTGCCCGCCTCCCGGCGGATATAGCCCAGTTCCTCCAGCCGGTCCAGATGGCTGTTCACGGTGGAAGGGGAGCTGAGGCCCAGCTCCCGGCCCAGTTCCCGGACGCTGGGGCAGTACCCCCGCTCCCGGATGGAGGAGATGATGCAGTCCAGCACCTGTTTCTGTTTTTTCGTCAGGTCCTTCATATCGGCCCTCCTGTATTTTATCATTATATACGGACTGCCTGCGCATTGCAAGGCAAAGAAGGGAAAGCAAGATTATCCTTGACAACACATAATATTTGTGAGAGAATAATGCCGTCTTCGAGCTCCCTCACCTGTGGCATTGGCTATGGTGTCGGAGCCGTGTCGGCGCTCCGGCAAAAGGGTCATGCGGGAAACGGCCTGGCCTTCCTGATTGAAAAGGAGACGGGAATATGCGCGGGTCTGCCCATCAGCAGGCGCAGTGTATCTTGTTGTCCGTCCCTTTTTCAAAGGGGCGGTTTTTTTGTCGGAAACATTATCTTTTGGAGGAATAATACCATGAAGAAAACCATTGCCCTGCTCCTTTGCCTTTGTCTGGCTCTGTGCCTGTTCGCGGGCTGCGCCAGGACCGAACCCAAGCCTGCAGCAACGGAAGCTCCCGCCGCGGAGCCCGTGGAGCTGATCGTGTTCGCCGCCGCCTCCATGACGGAGACCATGAACAAGATCGCCGAGATGTACAAGAAGGTCGCCCCCAATGTGACCATCGTCTACAACTTCGATTCCTCAGGCACCCTGAAGACCCAGATCCAGGAAGGGGCGGACTGCGACCTGTTCATCTCCGCCGCTCCCAAGCAGATGAACGCCCTGGACAAGTCCAAGGACGCCGACGGCGGCAACCCGGACGGGCTGGATTTCGTTCTCCAGGGCACCCGGGTGAATCTGCTGGAGAACAAGGTGGCCCTGGCCGTCCCTGCCGGAAACCCCAAGGACATCAAGAGCTATGACGATCTGGCGGCCGGGCTGAAGGACGGTACCGTCATGCTGGCCATGGGCAACAGCGACGTGCCCGTGGGACAGTACACCCAGAAGATCCTGAGCTATTTCGAGCTGGATGAGGCCGCCCTTGCCGAAGCCGGGGTCATCACCTACGGCTCCAACGTCAAGGAAGTCACCACCCAGGTCTCCGAGGCCGCTGTGGACTGCGGCATCATCTACGGCACCGACGCCTACTCCGCCGGGCTCACCGTGGTGGATACCGCCACCGCCGAGATGTGCGGCCAGGTCATCTACCCCGCCGCCGTGCTGAACGTGAGCAAGCATCCGGACGAAGCCAGAGCCTTCCTGGAATACCTGAAGGGCAAGGACGCCGGCGACGTTTTCGCTTCCGTCGGCTTCTCCCCCCTCTCATAAACCTTTTTCCTTTCCTCCACTTCACTTCACAACAAACGGGGATCAGGCGGGTTTTCTCAGCCCGCCTGTATTTCCGTTTCTGAGAATCGGCAGGTGAACTTATGGACTGGTATCCTTTACTCAACTCCCTGCGCATTGCCGGCATCAGCACCGTGATCATTTTCTTCGTGGGCATCTTCGCAGCCTACTATATCGCCAAGGCGCCCCGGGCGGTGAAGGGCGTGCTGGACGTGATCCTCACCCTGCCTCTGGTGCTGCCGCCCACGGTGGTGGGCTATCTGCTGCTTCGTATCCTGGGTCCCAAACGCGTGATCGGCGCTTGGGTCTTGGCCGTTTTCGGCTTCAAGATGACCATGACCTGGTGGTCCGCCATCTTTGCCACCACGGTGGTGATCTTCCCCCTGATGTACCGGACGGCCCGGGGCGCTTTTGAAGCCTTTGACGAGACCTTGGCCTATTCCGGCCAGACCCTGGGGCTGCGGAACAGTTACATCTTCTGGCGTATCCGCATGCCCTACTGCCGTCAGGGCATCCTGGCGGGAACGGTGCTGGCCTTTGCCCGGGCCCTGGGAGAGTACGGCGCCACCAGCATGATCGCGGGCTATACCCCCGGCCGCACCGCCACCATCTCCACCACCGTCTATCAGCTCTGGCGCACCAACGACGACGCCGCGGCGCTGAAATGGGTGCTCATCAACATGGCCATCTCCGCCGTGGTGCTCCTGGCGGTGAACATGCTGGAAAAGAAGCAGAAGGGGGGCGCGTAGGATGGCCCTCCTGGTGGACATCGAAAAAAAGCTGCGGGACTTTTCCCTGAAGGTCTCCTTTGAGGCGGATCGGGAGGTCCTGGCCCTGCTGGGGGCCTCGGGCTGCGGCAAGAGCATGACCCTCAAATGCATCGCCGGCATCGAGAAGCCGGATCAGGGCAGGATCGAGCTGGACGGGGTCGTGCTGTTCGACAGCGAAAAGCATATCAGCCTTCCTCCCCAGCAGCGGAAGGTGGGGTATCTTTTCCAGCAATACGCCCTCTTTCCCAACATGACCGTGACCCAGAATATCCGCTGCGGCATCCGGGATAAAAAGCGGGCTGCGGAGATCCTGCCGGAGATCATCGCCGCCATGCACCTCACCGGTCTGGAGGAGGCCCACCCGAACCGCCTCTCCGGCGGGCAGCAGCAGCGGGTGGCCCTGGCCCGGATCCTGGTGAACGAGCCCCAGCTCCTGCTGCTGGACGAGCCCTTTTCCGCCCTGGACAGCCAGCTGCGCTTCCAGCTGGAGGAGGAGCTGCGCCGGACCATCGCCCGCTTCGGAAAGACCGTGCTGCTGGTCTCCCATAACCGGGACGAGGTCTTCCGCCTGGCGGACCGGATCGCCGTGATGAACCGGGGGCTGGTGGAGGTCTGCGCCTCCAAGAAGGCCCTCTTTGCCGAACCGTTGACCCGCACCGGCGCTTTCCTCACAGGCTGCCAGAACATCTCCTCCCTGGAGAAGCTGCCGGACGGACGCATCCGGGCCGTGGACTGGGGGGTCAATCTCACCCCTCCCCGGGAAGCGGACAGCGCCTCCTTCGTGGGGATCCGCATGCAGGATATCCGGCCTGCCGGACCGGGAGAGAAGGGGAACAACATCCTGTTCTGCCGGGTGGAGGAGGAGATCGAAAACCCCTTCTCCGTGACGGTGATGCTCCGCTGCGGGGAGAAAAGCACCGCCCTCCTGGGCTGGGAGCTGGATAAAGAAACCTGGTCGGCCCTGCGGGGGGAGACCGTCTGCATCCGTCTGCCGGAGGAATCGCTTCTGCTGCTGGAGGAATGAGCATGAAGAACAACCTGTCCTTTGAAGAAGCCAGGGCGCTCCTGCTGGAAAAGGTGGGGAGCGTGGGGACGGAGATCCTTCCCCCGGAAGCCTGCGGCGGACGCATCCTGGCCCGGCCCGCCGCCGCGGAGATGGATGTGCCTCCCTTTGACCGCTCTCCTTACGACGGCTACGCGTTTCGGGCCTGCGACAGCGCCGGAGCCTCCCGGGAGACGCCGGTGACCCTGCGGGTACTGGAAGAAGTTCCTGCCGGCAGCCTTCCCGGCTTTGTCGTGTCCGAAGGTACCGCCATCCGGATCATGACCGGCGCGCCGATCCCTGAGGGGGCGGACGCGGTGGTGATGTACGAAAAAACTAAATTCACGGCGGAGAGCGTCACCCTCTTCGCCCCCGCCCGGGCCGGGGAAAACGTTGTCCGGGCCGGGGAGGACGTGCGGAAAGGGGAGATCCTGGCGGAGGCGGGCAGCCTCATGGACGCCGGGACCCTGGGTACCCTCGCCTCCCAGGGATTTTCCGCCCTGGAGGTATACCGGAAGCCCCGGGTGGGAGTGATCTCCACCGGCAGCGAGCTCATGGAGCTGGGGGAGCCGTCTCAGCCGGGGAAGATCTACAACTCCAACCGCTATACCTTCTCCGCTCTGCTGGGAGAAACGGGCTGCGAACCCGTTTGGCTGGGTTCCGCCGGGGACCGGGTGGAGGCCATCTCCGGGCTGATCCGCACCGGGATGGAGACCTGCGACGCGGTGATCCTCACCGGCGGCGTCTCTGCGGGGGACTACGACCTGACTCCTGCGGCCATGGAGGCCTGCGGGGCGGAGATCTTTTTCCGGCGGGTGGACATGAAGCCGGGCATGGCCTGCTGCTTCGGCATGGCAAAGGGCGTTCTGATCTGCGGCCTTTCCGGCAATCCCGCCGCCGCCATGACCGCCTTCTACGCCGTGGCGCTGCCGGCGCTGAAAAAGCTCTGCGGATGCCGCAGCTGCCTTCCCCGGGAGCTGACGGTGACGCTGCTGGAGGGATTCCGGAAGAAAAGCCCCGTCACCCGCCTTCTGCGGGGCACCCTGGTGCTCACCGACGGGGAGGTCAGAATGGCTCTCTCCCCAAAGCAGGGAAACGGAGTGCTTTCCAGCGCCATGGGCTGCGACGCCATGGCCGTGATCCCCGCCGGGAGCGGGCCCCTCGCTCCGGGTACCAAACTGAAAGGATTCATGCTGCAATGAAAAAGGTCAATGTGGAAGACGCGGTGGGCATGACCCTGTGCCACGATATCACTGCCATGTACGACGGCTTCAAGGGCGCCCTGTTCAAACGGGGCCAGGTGATCCGGGAAGAGGACATACCCCGGCTGCTGGACATCGGCAAGAAGCACGTTTTCATCTGGGAGGAGAACGCGGGAGAGCTCCACGAGGAGGATTGCGCCCTGCGCCTGGCCGCCATGGCCCCCGTGGAGGGAGCCCATTATGACGGCC
>CAMZIY010000099.1 GCA_947307365.1 uncultured Clostridia bacterium | reverse complement strand
CCGACTTCAGGAACACGTCGTACATCAGGGCCATCTGGCAGGCTTCCCAGAAGGTGCGGGGCGTCTCGGTGGCGATCCAGTCCAGGCTCTGGGCCCGGCTCTCGAACTCCGCCTTCTTGGCGGGATCCGTGGCCTCCGCCGCCAGCTGGCGGGAGAGGTCGGCATACCGGCGGGTGAGGGTGATGGCGCCGTCGCAGGCAACGGTGGCGGCCTTGTAGAACATGTACTTGCCGATGTCGTTGCCCATGATGTTGCCTTCGTGCTCATCCAGCCAGTCCTGGGCCTTTTTGCGGATGGCGCCGTAGCCCTGGCGCAGGATGTTCTGGTAGCCGGGGGTCAGATGTCCTGGGGGAAGATAGATGGGCCAGCCGCCGATCTTTCCGGAGGGGTTCGCCTGCAGGACGAAGAGGTCCTGCACCCCATCGGGCAGCCAGTCTGTCGCACCGAAGCCGCCTTCCAGCTGCATCCGCTCCTTGGAGATCTCCCGCAGCTTTTTCACGTCCTCCGGGGCGATGGCCAGCTTCTGGTGGGAATAGAGGGGGTCCTCATCCGGGCAGTGGTGCAGGCCGTCCTCTCCGATGGGCCAGGTGTTCTCGATATCCACCATCAGCCATCCGGAGCCGCCGGCGCCGCCCCAGCCCTTGTTCCCCAGGCCGCCGAAGAAGTACTCGTCCTCGTGGAGGTTCAGGGGCATCCGTTCCAGCACGTACAGGGAAATGTAGGGCTTCTGCAGCATGGGGGGATACTTGATGTACTTTTTCTTCGCTTCCAGCTGGATCCGCGCCTTCTCCGCGTCCGATACGATGAGCCGGTCCCGGACCGCGTCCCGCAGCCTTGCCACGCGCTCGGTATAGGGTCTGAACGTATACATAAGCAGCACGCTCCTTTCATGCATATTGGTCGTGCCCTGGCGGGCACAGAATCTTAACTTTTATTATATCGGGTATTTCCCGGGAAGTCAAAGGGGATTTCCGTTTTTCGGCAGCCGGGCGGCGTCTACAGGATCTCCTGGGGCTTTTCCCCCACGCCCGCGGGAAACTCACGCACCCGGTTGACCTTTCCGGCCTCCTCCTCGGTGGTCCCGGTCTCCTCCCATCGGATCTCCTTCTCCTTCCAGGCGTAGTCGCTGATGCGGATGCTGATGAGCCGTCCGTCCTCGCCCCGCATGTAGGCGGCGATGCCGGACATGGCGATCCGTCCCAGCTCCTCGCGGCCTTTGTCCGTGACCACGTGGACCCATTCGATGACGCCGGTCACCCCGTCGTCGATAAGGGTCTCGTAGCGCATGCCCACCCCGGACGGGATATAGGAAGCCATATTGGTATAGATCCGCCGCATGGCCTCCGGCCCTTTCTCCGGAGCCTTGCCCTCATACCGGCTGTAGCCGCCGAAGACGCAGTCCGGGTGCATGCAGGCCACGATCCGGTCCACGTCCACGCCGGGCACGTGGTGCAGGGCAACGTAATATTCCTTCACCGCCCCGGTCATCAGGCCCGGATCCCCCATCTCCAGATGGGCGGAGGGGAACAGGGGCTTTCGGAAGGGGGTCAGGCCGGGAACGAAGCCGGCGTGGCAGTAGAGACGCACCTCCTCCAGGGTCCCCCGGCTGCCCAGGTCCCCCACCACGAACATAGGCACCTGGTCGATCATCCCGTCCACGGTGAAGTTGAGGACCACCTCCGTCACGGAGCGGCCGCCGCTCCGGGTCTGGAATTTGGGCAGGACCTCCAGCCCCTCCGCCCCGAACCGGGGAATAAATCCCCGGGCAAAGGCAAGGATCTCTTCCTTCCCCTCAAAACGCCCGTAGGGGGCGTCCGCCGCGGGCGGGGCCTCCGTGAACTGCTTCCGGTCCCGGAACAGCGCCGCCGCCCGGTCATACTCCCCCGCGGCGATATGCTTCATCAGCAAAAGCTCCGGGGAATCTTCCCGGATCCCCTCCTGGGGCTCCGGATACAGGGCGTCCAGTTCCGCCCTCTGTCTGATCTCCATGCTCTTCTCCTTTCCGGGCGCTGTCTCCGCCCGCCGTGATCCTGTTCGCTCGCGCCCCGGTCGGTTCATGCTTTTCCCTGCTCGTTCCGGGCCGGGCTCGAATACCTGTTTTTGCTCAGAAGGGCCTGAGGTCGTCGTCTGTCTGTTTGTTCAGTTTACTTGATAAGCCCGGAGTTTTCAACCGCAGGCAAGAAAAACGCCCCCCTCCGGCCGCCTGTCGGAAGAGGGTTTATTCCCTTTGCTCTTTTTTCTTCGCCGTTCTGCAGGAAGCGATCAGCATGGCGCGGATGCTTGTGCAGGCTGGATCCTGCGTTTTGTACTCTTCCTCTTTTGATAAATATGAGAGGAGTTTTCCTGGTGGACAGTAAGGGACTCGACCTCCGCTGCGGCGGAGGCCGCCTCGGGTTGCAAGGCGCCCCCGGCGCCTTGCCAAGTGCCCTCGGGTTCGAGTCCCTTGCTTTTTCCGATGAAACGGCAGAAGAGAGGCGCCCGTGGCGCCTCTCTTCTGTTCTGGTGGACAGTAAGGGACTCGACCTCCGCTGCGACGGAGGCCGCCTCGGGTTGCAAGGCGCCCCCGGCGCCTTGCCAAGTGCCCTCGGGTTCGAGTCCCTTGCTTTTTCCGATGAAACGGCAGAAGAGAGGCGCCTGTGGCGCCTCTCTTCTGTTCTGGTGGACAGTAAGGGACTCGAACCCCTGACCTTCCGCACGTCAAGCGGAAGCTCTACCAGCTGAGCTAACTGTCCTCACCGGTCAAAGCTTAGTGAGTATATCCCATCTCCCCGGGTTTGTCAAGGGGGGAATTTAGGGTTTTCCCGGCCCCGGGCACGCCGGGGCCGGGATCGTCTGCGTTATTTTCCCCGGAGCAGGGCGGGGATGTCCTGGATCTTGGGAGGATCTCCCTTCCGGAAGGCCAGGAGGGTGTACAGTCTGCCCGCCAGCACGGCGATGGCCAGGGCGAACAGGAGCACGATCACCAGGGAAACGATCCCCGTTAATGGGCTCGCCTCCCCCAGAACCAGGCGGGAGGGCAGGGTGAGCACGGCGGTGAAGGGCACATAATTCATCCAGGAGGCGTCGGAGATGAGCTGGCCGGAGCTGCTGCCCTTTCCCAGGATGCTGATGAGGAAGCTGGCCACCAGCAGCATGGTGAACAGGGAGTTGGTGCTGCCCAGGTCCGCCTGCTTCCCCGCCAGGGCGCCGCCCACGGCGGCCAGGGAGCAGTACAGCAGGAAGCCGCCTGCGATCAGCAGCAGCGCCAGGATGGAGGGCCCCGGGGCAAAGAGTCCCAGGGAACCCAGCAGACGCAGGATCTGGAGGAAGCCCATCTGGGCCGCGGGATACAGGACGCGCACCAGCTCGGACCCCAGGAGCAGCCCTCCCGCAGCCCCGACGATCCAGGCCAGGACCTGGATCATCCCCGCCAGGACTCCCGCCAGGAGCTTGCCCAGGACCATGGCTTCGGGCCGTACGGAGAGGAGGAAGGTGTCCATGAGCTTGGACTGCTTTTCCAGCACCACGGAGGAGGCTACGCCCTGCCCGTAGAACAGCACCAGGAAGTACAGCACCATCACGTTCAGGTAGGGCAGGAAGGTGCCCAGCAGCTCCCGGATCTCCCCGGTGCCGTCGTCGCTCTCCTCCCCGGAGAGGATCTCCCGGGCCTGGGCCGCGGAGGAATACACCGGCTCCATGATCTCCGCCAGCTGCTCCGGCGTCAGGCCGGATTTCAGGGGCAGGATCGTGCCGAAATAGCCGTTCAGGAAATCCGCGTAGTGCTGCGCTTCCTGCATATCCAGGGCGCTCAGTTCCGGCAGCACCGTCTGAAGGCGGTAGCCGTCCCCCTCCCGACGCAGGGAGAGGACCAGGCTGTCCGGCTCCGCCGCCGCCCGGGCCAGCGCGTCCTCCGCGCCGGTGCAGAGAACGTAATCCAGCTGGGAATACAGGGGATCCCCCAGGGTGTTCAGCAGGCCGAAGTCCAGTTCCCCCGGGGTCTCGTCCGCCACGTACACCACCCGCAGGGAGGTCCGGTCCCAGACTTCCTCCTCTTCTCCCTTGTCCTGCAGCAGCAGGAACAGGGCCGGGATGCACACCAGCAGGATCAGCGCCGGGATCAGGGTGAGAAGCTTCCAGCCCTTTCCGGATACGGTCCGGGCCAGGGAGAAGCGGAACACCTTTTCCCAACCGTTGAGGAACCCTTTTCTCATGCCCGCACCCCCTTTTGCTCCCGGAAGATCGCCAGGAGCTGTTTCAGCTTGATCTTCTCACCCCGGTGGATCAGCAGCGCACCGTATACGGCGGCGCAGAAGCGGCCGAGCAGCAGCACCGTCGCCGCCTGGATGACCCAGCTCAGGAGCAGGATCCAGAAGGAGATGTCCCCGCTGATATACCGGGCCGGGGCGGTGAAAGCGGAGATCATCGGCACAAGGGAGACGACGGTCTGCAGGACCCGGTTCCCGGAAAAGGAGGTGAAGATGCCGATCAGATATCCCACCAGACTCAGCAAAGTGGCCGCCGTGGCGGCGGTCTCCGTTCCCTCCTCGCCGGCGCTGCAGGAACCGGCGATGCCCCCCAGCAGGGAGAAGCACAGATACCCCAGGAGCAGGGACAGGAGGATGCAGAGCAGATCCTTCGCCCCCAGCCCCGCCAGGACCGCGCCGATGGACACGCCTCCGGGCAGGGATTCCACCCCCAGGATCGTACGGGTCACGGCCATGCCCAGGGCGATGACCAGGATGCCCGCCAGCACCACGCACATGGCCGCCAGGATCTTGCCCCAGATCAGGGCCAGGGGCCGGACGGAGACCATGAGCTGGTCGATGAGCTTGGAGCTCTTTTCCTCCGCCACCGCCCGCACCACATAGGAGACGGACATGCTCACCAGCATGAAGGCGACGATGGCGTATACGAAGCCGATGAGGAAGCGGCCCTGGTCGAAGGGCTCGCCGCCCTCATCCTGGGGTGCGAGGAACTCCTTCTGGGTCACGGCCTCCGCCGAATATCCGGCAAAGGCGGCGGCCTGCTGTTCCTCATCCGCCCCGGCGGCCGCCAGCCTGGCGCTGCGGAAAGCGGAGCGGCCGAAGGAAGCGATCCTTGCCGCCTCCGTTCCGCTCACCTTGCTGTCCTCCCCGGTGCAGGCCCGGATCCGCCAGCCTCCCTCCTGAGCCGGTTCGATCCACAGGAGGACGTTCTTGTTCTCCCCGTTCAGCCGGTCGAGCCAGTCCTCCCCGGAGCCTTCCACGGTCTCCGGGATCAGGTAGTCCGGCAGCTCCGCCGGGTCCAGGGCATAGGGGCTTTCGTTCAGGATATACAGGACCTCTCCGTCCCGGTTCGCGTTCTGTCCCCGCTTCATGGAGGCGGACATGATGAACACGCTCCCCACGGAGCACAGCAGCATGATCAGGAGCATGACAAAGGTGGCCTTCTGCTTGAAATACTGCTGCAGGGAGAAGGTGAAGACCTGTTTGATCCCCCCGTATTCCTCCTTATTCGGCAGCATCGGCTTTCCCCACCTTTTCCACAAAGATCTCGTGCAGGCTGGGCTCCCGCAGGTCGAAGGTCACCACGCTGATCCCCGCCTCTGCCAGCCGCCGGAGCAGCTCGTTGGCCTGCCGGTCCCCGGTGACCCGCAGCTCATATTCCAGGGGCTTCTCGGAGAAGGGCTCGATGCCCGCCGCCCGGATCTGCGCCTCCGCGTCCTCCTCGGTCTTCAGCCGGAGATTCACCCGCCCGTAGCTCTTTTTTATCTCGTTCAGATTTCCCTGGAGGATGGTCTTGCTCCGGTCCAGGATGGTGATATCCGTGCAGAACTCCTCCACCGTGGGCATCTGATGGCTGGAAAGGATCATGTATTTCCCCTTGCCGATCTCCTCCCGGAGGATGGATTTGAACAGGTCCGTATTCACCGGGTCCAGGCCGGAAAGGGGCTCGTCCAGGATCAGCAGCTCCGGGTCCGAGATCAGGGCCATCATCAGCTGGATCTTCTGCTGGTTGCCCTTGCTCAGCTGGTCCGCCTTCAGGGAGGGAGCCGTCGTCTGGCTGCCCCGGGGACCTCTGCGGGTGGGGAACAGATATTCGTCCGTCTCCAGTCGGCGGGACCAGTACCGGATGCGGGTCATGGCGTCGGTCTTGTTCACCCCCCGGAGGGCGGCGAAATACAGCAGCTGGTCCAGGAGCCGGTACTTGGGATACAGCCCCCGCTCCTCCGCCAGGTAGCCCACGTTGCAGGTCTCCGGCTTCAGGGGCTGTCCGTTCCACAGGGCTTCCCCCTCGTCCCTGGCCAGCATCCCCAGCATCATGCGGATGGCGGTGGTCTTTCCCGCCCCGTTGGTGCCCAGGAGGGCGTAGACCCCCGGTCCCGGCATGGAAAAGCTCAGGTGATCCAGCACCAGTTTGTCTCCGTAATGTTTGGTGAGATTCCGTACCTCCAGGCTCATGGACGTATCCTCCGTTCTGCCGTTTCGGCAGCAGTATATTTTCTTGGAAAAAACAGGCGTGCCGCTGACGCAGCACGCCTATTATGCATGATTCTTCTGTTTTCGTCAAGAAGACTCAGTCCCGCAGATACCGGTCCGCCAGGAACAGGTAGCAGGAGGAGGTCCAGGCGCTCCAGAACAGGGTCTTCTCCACCCCCATGGCGGAGCCGATGCTGGGCTCTCCGGAGATGGCGTTGTGGAAATGATAGAAGCCGGTGCTCTTCAGCAGGTCGCAGTATTCCCTGGCGATCCGCTTCGCCAGATCCATCCGGCCCAGGGCCTCGAAGGCCAGGGGGAAGATGATGTGGACGGGGGTGACCAC
>CAMZIY010000098.1 GCA_947307365.1 uncultured Clostridia bacterium | reverse complement strand
AGGACGCCGATGAGCTTCTCCTCGGAATCCTCCAGGGGGACGACCAGCATGGAGCCCGTCCGGTAACCGGTCATGGCGTCATACCGCATGGGGCCGGAAAAATCGAATCGGTCGCTGTGATAAACGTCCGGGATGTTGACCATCTCCCGGTGGATGGCCGAAAAGGCGCATACGTTTTCCTCCTGCAGCTCCACGGGCGGCAGGGTCATATCCTTCCTCGTCCGGTTCACCTTCTGGGAAAGGGTCTTCATGATGTGAAAGGACAGGCGGCCTTTTTCGTAAATATACAGCGTGCCCGCATCGCAGGCTGTGATCTTCATTGCCTCCGCCAGGAGCTTTTCCAGCAGAAGGTTCTTGTCCTTTTCCGTCGTCAGCTCGCTGCTGATGGCAACGATCTCATGAAGATCGGCTCGTTTCAGCATACTCTCTCATCCCCTTTTCCGTTCGCCGGGTGCTGATCCTCTGTCCTGCGGCTATCGCCGGGCGATTGGTCGGATACGGCAGCCGGACAGATATTCATATATACAGTATATCATGATAAACACCGGAGTAAAATAAGAATCTTGCCCCTCGCCCGCGTTGGATGAAAAAACGGAACGCCGGCGGGCGGACAGGGCTTGCAATCGGAGGTGATCCTTGCTATTCTGTTTCCATGATCAGTTTAGAGGAATACGAAACGATCGTCGAGGAATTGCTGGATGAGCTGCCGGAGAAGTTTTTCCGGGAGCTCTCCGGCGGCGTGGTCGTGTCCGAGGACACGGTGGTCCCGGATTATGCCCGGGGAGACGATCTCTATACCATGGGACAGTACCAGGTCACCTACGGCATGCGGCAGATCGTGATGTACAAGGGTTCCTTTGACCGGGGCTACCCCTGGGCGAACGCGGCGGAAGCCCGGAGCCTGATCCGCAGCACCCTGCGCCATGAGTTCAGGCACCATCTGGAATCCATCGGAGGGATCCATAATTCCTCCTCCCTGGAGGCGCAGGACGAACGGAACAAACAGACCTATCTGGATCTCCACGAGAAATGAATCTGCCGCGGCCCGTATATAAGAGAGAACAAGCCTGCATGGTCATTCCGTGCAGGCTTGATTTTTCGCTGCCGCGTATGCCCCTCCCCGGCTCTCCCTCGGGCAGAAGCGGCAAAGACGCCTTTTTCCGGCCTTTTTCTGGAATGGGCGGCGGGAATATGGTATAAATAGTCATACCGGCCGGTATCGGCATGGGCGGCGGGGAAATGAAAACTCTTCGAGGATGCCCGGCGGCGGTCCCGGCGATCCCGGAGCAGGCGGGGGCGGATCTTGAATTTCTCATAGCGGAGCGGATGATCCACTGCTGGCCCATCTGTCCGATCCCGGAGGCAAAGGCCGCCCTGGGGCAGATCTGGATCGCCGTCACCCGGTAAAACCATTCCCAAGGAAAGGAACGCGGAAACATGAAGCTGCATATCATCCGACACGGCGACCCGGACTATGCCCGGGATACCCTTACGGAACGGGGCTGGCGGGAAGCGGAGCTCCTGGCGAAGCGGACGGAAAAGATGGGGATCTCCGCTTTCTATATTTCCCCCCTGGGCCGGGCGCAGGATACGGCCTCCCTGACCCTCCGCCGCCTGGGGGCGCAGGGGGAGACCCTGGAGTGGCTCCGGGAATTCGCCCCTGTGCGCTTTGACCCGGATAAGGGCAGGGAATCCGTGGTCTGGGACTGGCTCCCGGCCCGCTGGACGCTGGAGAAGGCCTATTACGACCGGGAGGCCTGGCAGCATACGCCCGTCATGGAGCAGGCGGGGGTGCCCGGGGAGAACGCCAGGGTGTGCGGCGGACTGGACGCCCTTCTGGCCCGGCACGGATACACCCGGGAGGGGGAGATCTACCGGGCGGACCGGCCCAACCGGGAGAGTATCGCCCTTTTCTGCCATTTCGGGGTGGAGTGCGTGATCCTGGGCCACCTGCTGGGGATCTCCCCCATGCCCCTGTGGCACGGCACCTGCGCCCTCACCACCTCGGTCACCACCCTGGCGACGGAGGAGCGGAGACCGGGGCAGGCTTATTTCCGCATGTACGCCTTCAGCGACGTATCCCACCTCACCGCCGCCGGGGTGGAGCCCAGCTTCTCCGCCCGCTTCTGCGAGACCTGGGACTGCGCGGAGGAACGGCACGACTGAATCATGAACGGATCTGATCCGCGTTTGAGGCTCCGGGGAAAGTATTCCAGAATATTTTCTTCCGGAGCCTGTTACTTTTTGCCCTTCTCGCGCAACTTAACAGACAGAGGGAAGTGACGGCATTGTTCGCAGAGACGGATAAGGAATTCCTGCGGGGTCCCAGCGGCCCGCTCCGACTGGAAAAAGCGGAGCGGGAATTCATCCATGCCCTGTATCTGGAATACTATCCGGCGCTGCGGAGCTATGCCGCCGTTATGGGCTTCCGGGGGGACGGAGCGGAGGACCTGCTGCAGGATACTTTCCTGGCGGCCATCCGGCGGATCTCGGTCCTGCGGGCGTGCGAAAATCCCAGGGCATACCTCATACAGATCCTCCGGAATATGATCGGCTACCGGCTCCGCAGCTTGAAATACGCGGCGGAGCTGGCGGATAAGCTGCAGAAAGCCGGATCGGAGGAATACCGGGATGAGCTGGGACCGGAGGTGCTGTACCGGGGGCTGATCGGGGACGAGGACCTGCGGCTGCTCCTGCGCTTCTATGTGGACGGGCTGTCCCAAAAGGAACTGGCGGAGGAACTGGGCGTCGACCTGGGGGCCTGCAAGATGCGGCTCAAACGGGCCAGGGAGCGGCTGCGGGCCGCCCTGAAGCAGGAGGCCGGGACGGAGAAGGGAGGCGAAGACCATGGCTGAGACAAAACGGGATCGGGAAGCGGAGCTGGCGGTGCTGTCCGCGGACGAGCTGGAGCAGCGGCTGCGGGAAGCCTTCTTCTATCCGGATCAGATCGATGAGACGGTCTTCCGGGAGCTGGAGGAGCTCCGGGAGGCCTTGGAGAAAAAACGGCCCATGGAAGCCGAATACACGGCGGAGGAATCCTGGGCGCGTTTTCTGGAGGACCGGGCCGATGAGCTGGAGGGGATCCTCGGTCCGGAGACGAGACCGGCCGAGGGGCGCACCGAGAGGGAAAAACCCCGGACCGCGCGCCTCTCCGCCCTGCTGCGAAGGGGACTGATCGCGGCGGTGATCATAGTGCTCCTGGCGGGAGCCGCCCTGGCGGCGGGCCCGAAGCTCTGGGTCTGGGTGCGGGACTGGAGCGCCGCTCCGGCGAGCTTTGCCCCCGCCGGAGCGGAGGCGGAGGGAGGTCCCATCCGGCAGGCCCTGCGGGACCTGGGGATCACGGAGCCGCTCTACCCCTCCTGGCTGCCTATGGATTACGTCCTTGCGGAGGCCCACATCAGCGAAGATCCCCTGCTCCTGTATGAGCTGTACACCAGAGAAGACCGCTATATCTCCATCACCATCACCCCCGTTACCGCAGTGGAAAAAGCGCAGTATCCGCAGAAAGACCGGCTCCCGGAGGAGTATCGGGCGGGTGAGGCAGCTCACTATATTTATTCCAACGGAGGATACGTCACCGCCGTATGGTACACGGAAAACTACTTCGTTTCCGTCAGCGGCAACATCACCGTCCGGGCCATGAAACGGATCGTTGACTCGGTATACGCATCGTAAAGGAGGTCAGAACCATGAAGCTGCGTACCCATCTGCAGAGCCTCATCCGCAGCCCCCTGAAAACGCTGCTCACCCTGCTGCTTCTGGCGGCGGCGGCCTTTCTCTTTCTCTACAACCTGTCGGAGTACAGCGTCTCGGACCGGGAGTACCGGGAGGCCCGGGACCGATATGAAGGGGTGCTTACAGTGGAGGAGGAGCATGTTCCGGAAAGCCAGGTCAAAGCAGATTTTTTCCTAATGACAGATGAGACTGGAAGAAATAATCTATATGGGCAATCGTACAGCGAAGACGCGCCGATGGTCATCAGCTATGAAAACTACCATCAGAAGAGCCTGGAGGAGGACCTGATGGAGACGCTGGGGAGCTTGCCCTACATCTCCCGGGTGGAAAAACGCTGGCTCGCCGCCGGGGTATCCCCGGAATATTATCGCCTGGATACAGACCACAGCTTCTATTATTTCGCCGGGCGCTGCGTCCTCACCGCTATGGTGAAAGAGCGCTTACCCAGGTATGCGGAAGAAGGACTGCCTACTGTTCAGCGCATATATCCGGAATATGAAAGCTTTGAAACCCTGATCCTGGAGGACGTGGAAATGCTGGCCGGGGACCCGGGTTGGTTCTGGGACATTGTGAAAAAGCAGGATTACAGGGAACATGCTGTGGAGCTCCTGACGATGAAAGAGGAATACCGGGGTCAGCGGGTCACCAAATTCAGCTTTGAATATAATCGGGATAATATGTTCTCCACGGAGTATCACCTGTTCAGTGATGACACAGAGCTCATACAGCCGGGACGCCGTTACCTGATGGTTCTGCGGAACAGCCACGCAGAGTTCCCAACGCAGAAGCGAACGGAGGACGGACGCAGCATATCGTATCACGGCTTCAACGTAGGGGACGACAGCATCCTGGGCTGGTGGCCCTACTTTGTGGATATCACGGATCTTCCGGAAAACTGGCTGGAAACCGATGAATTCGCCGACCTCCGGGAGCTCATCCGGGTCACGGAAGACGACGTGCACACCTTCGACCTGGTATATTGCGACGATATGGCCGCCCAGCGCCGGGTCTCGGAATCCCGGATGATCTGCGAGGAGGGGCGGTTCATTACCCCCCAGGACGCGGGGCAGCCGGTGTGCGTGGTGAGCACGGACTTTCTGGCGATGAGCGGCCTCAGCGTGGGGGATACCCTCACCCTGGACCTGGGGAATTACCTCTCCGAGCAGTACGCCCCCCTGGGGGCCGTGGCCTCCACCCGGGGGCGGCAGAACACGGAATATACCCGGCAGGAATTCACCATCATCGGCGCCTGGCGGGACCTGAACGAGGGGAAGCACGTGTACCAGGACTGGTTCTGGTGCTGGAGCAACAACGCGATCTTCGTTCCCACGTCCTTTCTGCCGGAGTGCCGGAACGCCCAGGGCCATGAATTCAAGCCCAGTGAAGTGAGCTTCATCGTGGGCAACGCGGAGGAGATCTCCGCCTTTGTGGAGGAATGCCTGCCCCGGGTGGAGGCCCTGGGCCTGACCTATCAATTCAGCGACGGGGGCTGGCTCCAGATCGGGGAGAGCCTCATGCAGTCCCGGAAGCTGGCCCTGGTGAAGCTCCTGATCTTCGCCGCCGCGGCCCTCTTCGCCCTGGTGCTGACGGTGTGGCTCTTCATCGGCCGGAAGAAGCGGGAGTACGGCATCCTCCGGGCCCTGGGCATGGAGAAGGGGGAGGCGGGGAACCGCCTGTATGTACCCTTCCTGATCCTGGGCCTGGTATCCACCCTGGCGGGCCTGGCGGTCGCACGCATCGTGACGGCCCGGCAGCTTGCTGCGGAGGCGGCCCATGCCCCTGCGCCTCTGACCCTCTTCCTCCTGGGGGCCCTGGGCTTCCTGGTCCTCTTGGCGATCCTGGCCTTCCTGGGTCTGCAGCTGATCCGCCGGAAGAGCGTCCTGGAGCTCATTCAGGAGAAGCAAAAATGAACGGGTCTCTTCGTTACCTCCGCCGCCTTCTAGGCCGGAACCTGGGGCGGAGCCTGCTGAGCCTGGGCCTGGCGGCGCTGCTGGCCTTTGCCTTCGGCCTGGTGACGGTGCTCCGGGGGATCTACGGGGAGCTGTATCAGCAGGTGGAGGTCAGACCGGTGTTCACCGGCCTCAGTTATGAGCGGGCCCAGAAGGTGGCGAATTCCGGCTATGTGCGGGACCCCTACTATGAGTACGTGGCCCAGGGCGTGTTGGTGGAGCTGGACGGGAATACGCCCGTCACGGTGTTTTTCGTGAACCGCCTGGATGAGCTGGTGAAGGACCCGGTGGTCTGGGCGGAGGGCTGGGATGAGGAGACCTTCCTGGCATCCCCCCGGGGCGTGTGCATCCTGAACGCCCAATACGCCGAGGCGCTGGGCAAGGGCCTGGGGGACAAGTTCCGCATCAACGAGGGAAACTGGCTCAGTAACCTCAGCCAGGGCGGAAACCCCTTCCGGGAGGGGGAGACCCTGTTGGAGCTCCGGGACCGGCGGCGGCCCTTCGGGACCATCGTGGGCCTCGTCCAGTCCGACTGGCTGGACTACAATGTCTTTACCCCCGCCCTGGGGAACACCAGCCTGTACTGCCTGTACAGCGAAAAAACCAGCTTCCTCTGCCTGGATATCGCCCGGTACACCCTGGTGGACTACCATCGGGCGGCGGAGTTCGCGGAGTACGCAAAGGGCGCAGGGGACGGGCAGAAGGGCCAGGTCAGCTTCACCATGGACACCTCCTACGCGGACCGGATCTATGAGATGCACCGGCTGCTGGAGACCCTGTATCCCCTGACTATCGCCGCGGCCCTGCTGCTGGGGGGGATCCAGCCGGGACTGACGGTGCTCCATGCATCCCGGGAGATCAGCGTCCTCCGGGCATTGGGGGCAAAGAAGGGAAAATGCGTGGGGATCTATACCCTGGCCCAGGTGCTGTGCGCCTTCGTGGGTCTGCTTCTGGGCTTCGTCCTGGTGATCCTGATCCAGAAGCCGGCGTTTTCAACGGTTCTGCGGCCCTTTGCCATCTACCTGGCCGCCCACCTGGCGGCCTGCGCCCTGGGCAGCGGCGTCTTCGCTTGGCTCTGCGCCAGGAAGCGGGTGCTGGAACAGCTCCAGGCAAAGGAATAAAACACGAAGGGGTTTCCATACCCGC
>CAMZIY010000097.1 GCA_947307365.1 uncultured Clostridia bacterium | reverse complement strand
CCACGTCCACGGAGGCGGTGGCCTCGTCCAGGATGATGATGGGGCTCTTCCGCAGAATGGCCCGGGCGATGGCCACCCGCTGCTTCTGGCCGCCGGAGAGGCGGAGTCCCCGCTCCCCCACCTGGGTGTCGTACCCCTGGGGCATGGCCAGGATGTCCTCATGGATGTTGGCGGCGACGGCCGCTGCCCGGATCTCCTCATCCGTGGCCTCGGGCACCGCATAGCCGATGTTTTCCGCAATGGTGCCGTTGAACAGGAAGGTGTCCTGGAGCACGGGGGAGATGCAGCGCCGGAGGCTCTCGATGGTCACGTCCCGGATATCCTGTCCGTCGATGAGGATGCTCCCGCTCTGGGGCTCGTAGAACCGGGAGATGAGCTGGGTGAGGGTGGTCTTTCCCACCCCCGTGGGCCCCACCAGGGCCAGCATCTTTCCGGGTTCACACTTGAAGGACACGTCCTTCAGCACCGGCAGGCCGTCGATATAGGAGAAATCCACGTGCCGGAACTCGATGCTCCCCTGTACGTCCTTCAGCTCCGCCGCGCCGGGCCTGTCCACGATCTCCAGGGGCGCGTCCAGGATGGCGATGACGCGTTCCGCCCCCGCCAGAGCCTGCTGCATGCTCTCCAGCAGGTTCGCCAAGCCGGAAACCGGTGCGTAGAACAGGCTCAGATACAGGACGAAGGCCACCACGTCCTCCACCTTCAGCCCCTCCCGATACGCCAGGAGGCCGCCGAAGGCCACCACCAGGATGGTGCCGATGGAGGAGATGAACTCCACGGAGGGGTGGAAGATGGCGCTGAGGCGCAGGGCGAAAAGCTGGGCGTTCACCTGCTCGAAGTTCTTCTCGTTCACCTGCTCCGTCTCATAGTCCTCCCGGCCGAAGGACTGGATCTCGTGCAGGCCGGAGAGGTTGTCCTGGAGCTTGCCGTTCAGCTCGCCGGTCTTCTTCTGGGTCAGGCGGAAACAGGGCCGCACCTTTTTGGAGAAGATCACGCCGGAGAGGAGGATCAGGGGGATGGGGGCGCAGGTGATGAGGGCCAGCTTCCAGTTGATGGTGAGCAGGACGATGAGCACCCCCAGGAAGGTCACCAGGTTGGTGGCGGTCTCCGGGATGATATGGGCGTAGAGCAGCTCGAAATCCCGGGTATCGTTCACCACCCGGCTCATGAGGTCGCCGGTCTGCTTATCGTGAAAATAACCCAGGTGCATCCGTTCCAGCTTGTCGTAGGTGCGGGTGCGCATGTCCCCCACCAGGTACCAGGCCGCCTTGTGGGCCAGGTAGTTGCTCATATACCGGAAGGCCACCCGCAGCAGGTACAGGATAGCCAGAATGGCGGTGAGCCCCCAGATCTGACTGAGGGCGGGCCGGTCCACCCCCCGGGCTACGATGCCCGTCATGGCGGAAAGGGCCCTGGGGGCCGCCAGATTCACCCCCGTGAGGCAGAAGGTGGACAGGATGGCGATGACATACAGCGTTCTGTACCGGATCGCCTCCCGTCCGAGTCTCCACAGGATCTTCATGGTCTCTCCTTTCTCTCTTTCTGAGCGGTTTTCTTTGAGTATAGCGCATATTACAAATTCTGACAACCCTCTGTCCCGATTTCGGCGGCTTCCCGCCGGATACCCGGTCTCCCATGTTTGTTTCCCATCATTTTTGTTGCAATTCTCTTGCGCTTTCCAGTAGCCGATGGTATACTATAATATCTATAAGTGTTCCCATTTCTCCGGGTCTGCCCGGTCCATTATCCATAAAGGAGATGATCCCCTTGATCGCCATTGCCAGCGACCACGGCGGCTTTGAACTGAAGCAGGAAATGATGGCCCATCTGCGGGAGCGGGGCCTGGAATATGAGGATTTCGGCACTTTTTCGCCGGAGAGCTGCGATTATCCGGATTTCGGCGAACCCGCCGCCCGGGCGGTGGCGGAAGGCCGCTGCGACCGGGGGATCCTGATCTGCGGTACCGGCATCGGCATGTCCATCACCGCCAACAAGATCAAGGGCATCCGCTGTGCCCTCTGCGGGGACTGCTACTCCGCAGAGCTCACCCGGCGGCACAACGACGCCAACATTCTGGCCATGGGCGCCCGGGTGGTGGGTCCCGGCCTGGCGGAAAAGATCATGGACATCTTCCTGGATACCCCCTTTGAGGGAGGCCGCCACGCCCGGCGGGTGGCGAAGATCGGGGAAGTGGAAAGCCGGGGATGAAGTCCAGGGTATATAAGAAGAAACCAGGCTTCGGCGCGGTCGTCGCCGTGATTCTGCGTACGATCGTCGTTCTGATCATCCTGGGGATCGTCCTGTTCTTCCTTCTGCGGAGCTGGACGGTGTATGACGAGGCAGGCGCGCATGTCCGCTTCCCCTGGTCCCAGGCGGCGGAATAGAATTCAGAGAAAGGAGTCCCGGAATGAGAGCATTCGGCGGATGGCAGGTCGGCACCTACGACCCTGCAGCGGCGGAGACCATATATCGGTCCGGCTGCTGCGGGAGGCTGTCTGCCGCGCTTCTCGCATCCCGGGGGCTCACCGGTCCTCGGGAAGCGGAGGAATTCCTTCGGGAGGATACGGGCCTCCTTCAGGATCCCATGCTGCTGGAGGATATGGCGCCCGCGGTGGCGCGCATCCGCCGGGCGGTGGAAGCCGGGGAGAAGGTGGCGGTCTACGGGGATTATGACGTGGACGGGCTCACCGCCTCCGCCCTCATGACCTCCTGGCTGCAGAAGCAGGGGCTCCGCTGTCTCACCTATATCCCGGAACGGCTGACGGAGGGCTACGGCATCACGGAGGAAGCCCTGCGGAGCATCCGGCGGGAAGGGGTCACTCTCCTGATCACCGTGGACTGCGGCGTCACCGCCTGCGCCCAGGCGGAGCTGGCCAGGGACCTGGGGATCGATATGGTGATCACGGATCACCACGAATGTCTGCCGGAGCTGCCCGCCGCCGCGGCGGTGGTGGATCCGCAGAAGCGCAGCTGCCCCTACCCCTTCAAAGGCCTGGCCGGGGTGGGTGTGGCCTTCAAGCTGGTCTGCGCCCTGGAGGGGCCGGACCGGGTGGACGCCGTGCTGGCGGAATACGGGCCCCTGGTGGCCCTGGGCACCATTGCGGACATCATGCCCGTGGTGGGAGAGAACCGCTGCCTCATCCGTCAGGGGACCCGCACCCTGCGGGAAAAGCCCCTGCCGGGGCTGGACGCCCTGATGCGGGCCATCGGGCTGGATAAAAAGACCCTGCGGGGCACGGACGTGAGCTTCTCTCTGGTGCCCAAGCTGAACGCGGCGGGCCGCATGGGCAGCGTGCGCACCGCCTTCGACCTGCTGATGGCGGAGGATCCCGAGGAATCCGCCCGCCTGGCAGGCGAGCTCTGCGAGATGAACAACGCCCGGAAAGCCGTGGAGAACCGGGTGTTCACCGATGCCCTGGAAATGCTGGAGAACCAGGGAAACGTGGAAAGCCCCATCGTCCTGGCTTCGGATACCTGGCATCACGGGGTCAGCGGCATCGTCGCCTCCCGGCTGGCGGAGCGGTACGGCGTCCCCGCCGTGGTGATCTGCCTGGAGGGGGAGGAAGGCCGGGGTTCCTGCCGGAGCCCGGGGGACTTCTGCCTCTTCGACGCCCTGGGGGAGGCCTCGGACCTGCTGAGCAGCTTCGGCGGCCACGCCATGGCCGCGGGACTCACCCTGCCCCGGGAGAACGTGGACGCCCTTCGGGAGCGGCTGGACAAGCTCTACCGCGCCTCCGAGGGGGCGCAGCTCCAGGCCCGTATCCCCGTGGATTTTCAGCTGGAGGATCTGGGCCTCCTGACCCTGAAGGAGATCGAAGGGCTCCGGGATCTGTCCCCCTGGGGCGTTGGGAACCCTCCCCCCACCCTGTGCATCCGGGACGTCCGGGTGGATTCCATCACCCCCATCGGCAACGACCGGCACCTGAAAATGACGGTGTCCCGGGACGGGGCGCGGCTGGACTGCGTGTTCTTCGGCCTGAGCGTGCGGGAGCTGGGGATCCGGGCGGGGACCTGGGTGGATCTGGTCTTCGAGCCCGGCATCAACGAATTCCGGGGCAGCCGCACCGTGCAGCTGCTGCTGCGCTGCGTCCGTCCCTCCCGCCAGCCGGAGGAACCCACCCTCCCCCTGGCCCGGCGCTTCTTCGCCGGGGAGCGGATGCTGCCGGTGGAGCTGGCCATGATCCGGCCGGACCGGAACGATCTGGCCCGGGTATGGCGGTACATCAGCTCCCGCTCCCGCCGCTTCGCGGAGGAGGAGGACACCCTGCTGCCGGAGATTGCGCTCCGGGCCAAGGTCCCGTCCTTCGGCCGCATCCTGGTCTGTCTCCGGGTTTTTGACGAATTGGGCCTCATCCGCCTGCAGGAGCAGGAGGGTGGGCTGGATATCCGTATCCCCCGCTTCGCGGGGAAAGCCGATCTGAACGAATCCAAGATCCTGGAGAGGCTTCGGTAAAGCATGGAAGACGTGGAGAAACGCTACGAGGAACTGGAGAAGCGGGCCCTGTCCTACAATCCCGGCCTGGATCGGGAGCGGCTCAGGACCGCCTTCGACTATGCCCGGATCAAGCACGAAGGCCAGCTTCGGAAGGATGGGTCCCCCTACGTGACCCACCCCCTGGAGGTGGCGCATAACTGCGCCGAAATGGGCCTGGACGAGGATTCTCTCATCGCCGCGCTGCTCCACGACACCATCGAGGATACGGACGCCACCCATGAGGAGATCGCCCGCCTCTTCGGGGAGAGCGTGGCGGAGCTGGTGGAAGGGGTCACCAAGCTCACCCGGGTGACCTACACCAGCAAGGAAGAGGAGCAGATGGAAAATCTGCGGAAGATGCTCATGGCCATGGCCAGGGACATCCGGGTCATCCTCATCAAGATCGCCGACCGGCTCCACAATATGCAGACCATGAACTTCCAGTCCGAAGCCAAGCGCCGGGAGAAGGCCCTGGAGACCATGGAGATCTACGCCCCCATCGCCCACCGCCTGGGGATGCAGCGGATGAAATGGGAGCTGGAGGACCTGAGCCTGCTGTACCTGGACCCCATCGGCTACCAGGAGATCATCGTCCAGCTGGACCAGCGCCGGAAGGAGCTGGAGGATTTCATGGCCCGGATCCGGGAGAAGATCATCGCCCGCCTGGAGGAATGCGGCATCCGGGGCGAGGTCTCCGGCCGCATGAAGCATATCTACAGCATCTACCGGAAGATGTACAGCCAGAACAAGCAGTTCAGCGAGGTCCTGGACCTGTGCGCCTTCCGGGTGATCGTGGACAATATCGCCGACTGCTACAACGTCCTGGGGCAGATCCACGATCTGTTCAATCCCCTCCCCGGCCGCTTCAAGGACTATATCGCCACCCCCAAGCCCAACATGTACCAGAGCATCCACACCACCGTCATCGGCAGCGAGGGCATCCCCTTCGAGGTGCAGATCCGCACCTTTGAGATGCACCATACGGCGGAATACGGCGTGGCCGCCCACTGGAAATACAAGGACGGGATCACCGCCCTGGGGGACGAGGAGAAATTCGCCTGGATCCGGAGCCTTCTGGAGGCGCAGCAGGATACGGAAGCCGGGGAATTCGTCCATGAGCTGAAGATCGATATGTTCGCGGACGAGGTCTTCGTCTTCACCCCCCGGGGGGACGTGATCAACCTCCCCGCCGGGGCCACCCCCATCGACTTTGCCTATTCCATCCACTCCCAGGTGGGCAACCATATGACCTCCGCCCGGGTCAACGGGCGCATCGTGAGCTTCGACCATAAGCTGGAGAACGGGGACATCGTGGAGGTGGTCACCTCTCCCAACGCCAAGGGCCCCGCCCGGGGCTGGATCAACCTGGCCAAGAGCGCCACCGCCCGGACGAAGATCCGCCAGTGGTTCAAGCGGGAGAAGCGGGAGGAAAACATCCTCCGGGGCCGGGCGGCGCTGGAGGCGGAGATGAAGCACCAGGGGCTGAACCCGGATCTGCTGACGGATCCGGAGGTCCTCCCCATCGCCCTGAAGAAGCTGGCCGTCACCTCCCTGGACGATCTCTATGCCGCCGTGGGCTACGGAGGCATGACCGCCGTCCGCAGCGTCAACCGCTTCAAGGAGGAGCTGAACCGGGTCCAGAAGCAGGACAAGGTCCTGCAGCAGGCGGAAAAGCTGGCGCAGCAGCCTGCCCCCCAGGTCTCTGAGGCCAGCGTGAAGGGCGTCCGGGTGAGCGATCTGGATAACTGTCTGGTGAAATTCTCCCGCTGCTGCACCCCCGTGCCGGGGGACGACGTGGTGGGCTTCATCACCCGGGGCCTGGGCGTCTCCGTCCATCGGCAGGAATGCACCAACTACCGCAACTCCGCGGAGAAGGGGGAAGGCCGCTGGGTCCGGGTCTCCTGGGGGGACACGGCCGGCAGCGTATATCCCGCGGCGCTGACGGTGGACGCCGTGGGACGGCAGAACCTTATCATCGATATCGCTACCGCCCTGAACGCGGAAAAGGTCACCATCACCTCCATGAACATCCGGGAGACCCAGGGAGGCGGCGCCGTGGCCTATCTGACGGTGACGGTGCATGACAAAGAAGAGCTGAACGCCGCCATCCGGCGGCTCCGGGGCGTCCGGGGCGTCAAGGACGTGGTCCGGCCGGGAGTTTAAATGAATTGTGCCTTACGGCGCGTGAATTGACGCTGCGCGTCATGAATTGACCTTCGGTCATAAAAGCCCTGCGGGGCGTCAGGGATCCATGCGCGAAGCGCAATTCATGATGCGGAGCATCCATTCATGGCACCGCCATTTCATGACGCCGCAGGCGTCAATTCATCCCAAAAAGGGGGACATGTCTATGCGAGCAGTCGTGACAAGAGTGAAGTCCGCCTCGGTTACGGTG
>CAMZIY010000096.1 GCA_947307365.1 uncultured Clostridia bacterium | reverse complement strand
ACCCGGCGGCAGGCCATCGTGCGCCACGCCCTGAAAAACGCCATGGTGCCCATCTTCCCCTCCATCCTCGCGGAGTTCATCGGCATCCTGGGGGGCTCCATGATCCTGGAATCCCTCTACGGCATCCCGGGCATCGGCAAGCTCTTCATCCTCGCCCTGAGTTATAAGGACTACGATATCCTGTTCGTGGACATGGCCATCTTCACCACCATCAGCCTGCTGGCCGGCGTGGTCCTGGATCTGTCCTACGGCTTCATCGATCCGCGGATCAGAATGGGGGCGAAGAAATAATGGCAAACTACGAAGAAAAGAGCGTCCAGTTCCGGGACGACGATTTCCGGCTCATCCAGGAAGACATCCGCATCATGGACACCAAGCTGGAGACCAAGCCCACCACCTTCTTCCGGGACGCCCTGCGGCGCTTCCGCAAGAACAAGTCCAGCGTGGCGGGGTTCTTCATCCTGGCGGTACTGATCCTTCTGGCCATTGTGGTTCCCATCGTTTCACCCCACAATATCGATACCGTAAGCTCCAGCGAGGGCTTCCTGGCCCCCAAGCTCTTTGAAGCCGGCACCGGCTTCTGGGACGGCACCCGAAGCAAGACCCACATCGTGTACGACACGGAAAACCAGGTCCCCGCTCTTTCGGACAAGTATTCGGCGGAAGCCATCCGCCAGGCCCTGGTCTCCCTCAACGTGGAGTCCGAGCCCACCTATATCGACACCGCCAGCACCTACGGCACCGGCGGCGTGATCGTTTTCGCCACGGACGCCAAGGTGGCGGGACGGGACGCCTTCCTCCAGTCCAAGCCCGCGGAGTTCACCAACAAGGGGGACTACAAGCTCTCCGTCGTCTTCTCCGACGAGGAGGGGGTCAGCGCCTCCAAGCTGGGGGAATACGCCGTCTACCTGCGCTACGGGGAAAGGCCGGAGGATCGGATCATGATCCGGGACTTCAGCCGGGATTACAGCGATATCGATTTTGATATCAGCGCCGCCATGAACGAGCAGAATCTGAAGACCGTCAGCGCCCAGCTGACCTTCGAACTGAAGGGCGCCTCGGATTCCTTCCGCTATATCCTGCTGAAGAGCGTGGAGTTCTCCGGCGGTGAGCGGGCCAAGAACCTGGAGGAGCTGGAGGCGGTCGGCTTCACGGACGCCACGGACATGATCAACAACGGGGATCCCAACAACCCGGGTTACTGGTCCTGCTCCGGCCGCAAGGGCATCCACAACTCGGAGATCTACTACTGCGACTACGTCATCGACACCTATATGCTGGTGTACGGCAACGCCGACAAGCGCACCTATTCCGCCACGGAGCTGAACACCTGGGTCGAAAACGGTTGGTGCAGGTACGACTACAAGATCGGGCCCGAGAGCTTCGAGAAGCTCTCCGACGCCTGCCCCCTGGATGAAGTGACCGACCAGACCGTCCTCAGCGTGACCAAAAAGCTCAGCAGTGTTACGGGCACCAGCTGGAACTACCGGAAGCTGGGGTATGACAAGATGCCTAAGTTCATCCTGGGTACGGACGTGAGCGGCTTCGACCTGTTCAAGCGGGCCTTCGCCGGTCTCCGCACCAGCCTGATCCTGGGCGTCTGCACCGCCGCCTTCTGCTTCTGCTTCGGCCTCCTGTGGGGTTCCGTTTCCGGCTACTTCGGCGGCAACGTGGACCTGTTCATGGAGCGTTTCTGCGATATCCTGGGGGGCGTCCCCTGGATCGTGGTCATGACCCTGTGCATCCTGCATCTGGGGAACAACTTCTTCACCTTCTTCCTGGCCTTGTGCCTGACAGGGTGGATGAGCACGGCCGCCCGGACCCGTACCCAGTTCTACCGCTTCAAGGGCCGGGAATACGTGCTGGCCTCCCGGACCCTGGGCGCCTCGGATATGCGGCTCATCCGGCGGCATATCCTGCCCAACTCCATGGGCACCATCATCACCAGCAGCGTGCTCATGATCCCCTCCGTCATCTTCTCCGAGGCCACCCTGGCCTACCTGAACCTGGGTCTCCAGGGGCAGCAATCCTTCGGCGTCATGATGTCCTCCAACCAGCAGTATCTGGGCATCTACCCCAACCTGGTCATCTTCCCGGCCATCGTCATGAGCCTGATGATGATCTCCTTCAACCTCTTCGGCAACGGACTGCGGGACGCCTTCAACCCGTCCCTGAAAGGAAGTGAATGAGATGGCTGAGCGGGATACGGTATTATCCGTCAACAACCTGGTCGTCAACTTCAAGACGGACAACGGGCTGGTCCAGGCGGTGCGGGACGTTTCCTTCGACCTGAAGCAGGGGGAGACCCTGTGCATCGTGGGAGAGTCCGGCTCCGGCAAGAGCGTCACCAGCAAGGCCATCATGGGCATCCTGGCGAACAACGCCATCATCGCCGGGGGCAACATCATCTACCGGGGCGAGAACCTGCTGGAGGTCTCCGAGGAGGAGTTCTACAAGATCCGGGGCCACAAGATCGGCATGATCTTCCAGGATCCCCTGAGCTCCCTGAACCCCATCGTGAAGATCGGCAAGCAGATCACCGAGGCCACCCTCATCAACTCCGACAAGCTGAAGCTGATGTACAACGACCTCATCAGCGACGACCTGATCCGCTACAAGAACACCCTGGCCAAGATGAACATCCAGATCGATACGGAAAAGAAGAAGCTGGATTCCTATATCTCCGAGCTCTCCCAAAAGGAGGGCGGCCTCACGGAGGAGGACAAGGCGGACATCAAGGAGAGACAGGCCGCCTTCAAGACCTTCGCCCAGAGCACCAAGACGGAATATATGACCCAGGCCAGGAGCCTGAAGGCCGTGCTGGACCAGAAGAGCAAAGAGGCCAAGGCCCAGGTGAAGGAATACAAGGCCAAGGTCACGGCGGAGCACAAGCAGAAGATGTCCGCCATAAAAGAACGCATGGGCAACGCCTCCGGCCCGGAAAAGGAACAGCTGGCAAAGGAGCTGGAGGAAGAGAAGACCCGCTTCATGAACCAGCTGAGCATCACCAAGGCGGAGGCCAGGCGCCGGGCCCTGGAGATCATGCGGGAGGTGGGCATCCCGGAGCCGGAGAAGCGGTTCAACCAGTACCCCTTCGAGTTCTCCGGCGGCATGCGCCAGCGCATCGTCATCGCCATCGCCCTGACGGTCTCCCCGGAGATCCTCATCTGCGACGAGCCCACCACCGCCCTGGACGTGACCATCCAGGCCCAGATCCTGGAGCTCATCAACCGCATCAAGGCGGAACGGAACCTGAGCTGCATCTTCATCACCCACGACCTGGGCGTGGTGGCCAATATGGCCGACCGGGTGGCGGTGATGTACGCGGGGAAGATCGTGGAATACGGCACCGCGGACGAGATCTTCTACGACCCCCGGCACCCCTACACCTGGGCGCTCCTGTCCAGCATCCCGGACGTGGACAGCAAGGAGAAGCTGGAGGCCATACCCGGCACCCCGCCCAACATGATCTACCCGCCCAAGGGGGACGCCTTTGCCAGCCGGAGCCGGTACGCCATGAATATCGACTACCGGGAGCAGCCCCCTTACTACAAGGTGAGCGATACCCACTATGCCGCCACCTGGCTCCTTGATCCCCGGGCGCCTCAGGTGGAAATGCCCAAGATCGTAAAGGAACGCATTCGGATCTCTTTGGAGGAGGACAGCCATGAGCAGGAAAACTGATTTGGATCTGCCGATCGACGCCTCCGCCCAGAACAACGACGAACTTCCCGTCATGAAGGAGGCCAAGGAGGTCAGGCAGCAGTTTTACCTCCGGGACGACCATGAGGATATCTCCGACGATCCCGTGGCGGATACCCGGGCCAACGCCGACTTCAACAAGCTTTACAAGGTCAACCCCGGCGTAAAGCAGAAGCCGGAGCTGCGGGAACAGGGGATCCTCCTGTCCGTGCGGCACCTGAAGCAGTTCTTCTTCTTCGGCAAGGGCGTGAACCGCCAGAAGCTGAAGGCGGTGTCCAACGTCTCCTTCGACGTGCATGAGGGCGAATGCCTGGGTATCGTGGGGGAGAGCGGCTGCGGCAAGACCACCACCGGCCGCTGCATCCTGCGGCTGTACGACATCACCAGCGGAGCGATCTATTACCGGGGCGTGCGCATCAGCGCGGGTGACCGGTGGAACCGGAAAGAGATCAAATGGTCCCGCATCCGGGCAAACGAGAAGATCGAGGAGCTGCGGAAGCAGGGAGGCCATGAGGAGGAGATCCAGGCGCTCCAGAACCGGATCGCCCAGATCCATACCCAGCAGAAGGCCAAGATCCGCCAGATCAAGTACGACAACGAGCACGTGAGCCAGAAGCTCATGAACGAGATCCAGATGATCTTCCAGGACCCCATCGACTCCCTGGATCCCCGCATGACCGTGGAGGATATCATCCAGGAGGGCCTCAAGATCCAGGGCTTCCGGAACAAGGAAGAGAACCACCGGAAGGTGGTGGAGATGCTGCGGACCGTGGGCCTGGTGGAGGAGCACGCCTCTCGGTATCCCCATGAGTTCTCCGGCGGCCAGCGGCAGCGCATCGGCATCGCCCGCGCCCTGATCATGAACCCCAAGCTCCTGATCTGCGACGAGCCCATCTCCGCCCTGGACGTTTCCATCCGGGCCCAGATCATCAACCTTCTCAACGACCTGAAGAAGGACCTGAACCTCTCCATCATCTTCATCGCCCACGACCTGAGCGTGGTCAAGTATTTCTGCGATACCATCGTGGTCATGTACTACGGCAAGGTGGTGGAAAAGGCCTCCAGCGACGAGCTGTTCGCCCATCCCCTGCACCCCTATACCCGGGCCCTGCTCTCCGCCATCCCCAAGCCCAATCCCCGGTCCGAGCGGAAGCGCAGGCGTATCCTCTACGACCCGGCGTCGGTGCACGATTACGGCAATGGGGACGAGCCCACCTTCCGGGAAGTGAACCCCGGCCACTTCGTCTACTGCAATGACGCCGAGGAGGCGGAATACAGGAAAGAACTGGCCAAGTGAGAAGGCTTTTTCTCCATTCACCCAAGGTGTACTTGATCGCCCTGGTCCTGGGGGCGGCCCTTGCCGCCTTCAACCTCTGGTCCCGGGGCGGAGGGCTCCTCATCCGGTGGGCGGACGCCCTGAGCACGGCGGGGGCCTTCCTGATCCTCATGGGGCTCCTGGGCCTGGTGGCCAGGCTGGGCGCCTTCGACACCATGGCCTATGGCTTCAGCAGGCTGTGGAAGCCGCGGTACACGGACCTGGTGGAGTACACCGAAGCCAAGGCGGAGAAACGGAGCCGCGCGCCCCTGGGTTTCATGCCCTTTGTGACCGTGGGGGTCCTCTTCCTGGCCGCGGGGCTGATCCTCAGAACTCAGGTATGAACAAAATGATCGCCCGGAGGCGCGCATTTGCGCCTCCGGGCTTTCTGTTTTCGCCCACCGGCGGCTGCGCCGCCTGCGGGCGATTTTCAAATGGTTCCCGTGACCGTGATGACCACCGTGCCGGGGGTCGCAGTCCAGACTCCGGTGTCCGGGTCCTGGGCGTAGGTCGCTGCGGGTACGGTGATGGCCCCGGGCTGGGTGGTGAAGAGGCCGGAGGTCCCGTCATAGACGTATTCCGTGCCCTGGGTCCATGGCGTACCGTTGCAGGTGACGGCCAGACCCGTGAGTACGGGCTGGAACGTATCCTCCAGAATGACGTTCTCCGCCGCCGCCGCGGGTGTGTTGCCGGTGTTTTCAATGGTGAAGGTATAGGTGATGTTCCCCGTCTGCTTCTCGGCGGCCTGTTCCAGGGCCTTGCCGATGGTGAGCTCCGCCGCCGCCTCGGGGGTCACCGTGGCAGAAGCGGAAACGGGGGCGGGGAGACCTGTGACCGTTGCGATGTTGGTGATCTCCCCGGTATTGCCCAGGGGAGCGTATTCCGTCACCTTGGTCTCATATACCAGCAGCGCCTCGCCTCCGGCGGGAACGGCGACGCCGCTGATGACCATGGGCGGCCCGGGGGCCACCGCCGGAGCTGCCTGGAGCTGCCCGTTCACGAACAGACGCAGGGTGTCGGGGTCATAGGCCAGGGGATAGAGGGTCTCCGTCCCGAAGGCATAGCCCCCCAGATCATCCGTGAGGATCAGGTCCGTCAGCGCCGTATCCCCGGAGTTCACCAGGGAGAGGACGTAGGTCACGGTATCATTGGCGGTATAGTCCTCCGCCACCGGGGTCTTGGTCAGGACCAGACTGTCCGGCAGGGTGCCGGTGACGGTGTTGGAGGTCACGGTGACGCCGCCGTAGCGCAGCGTCGCTGAATTGGTGAAGGTAGCCATAGCAGTTATACACGCCCTTGCATCATACTGGAGCGTTTCAGGCTCCGGTACAGTGTATGCGCCGGCGAGGAAAAGGGTGTCGTCGTCGCGGATCTCGCGGGCTGCGCTTCCGCCGCCGGGTATTGCCCGCCGCCGAAAGCTTGCGTGCGCTCGATCGCTCCTCCTCTTCAAATCGAATCTCCGATTCGATTTGAGCTGCGGGAGTTTCCGCTTATTCTGCTCGGTTCCGTTCGCCTGACTTGGCTGGCGACGGGGCAAAAAACAGCAGCTGCATTTCTGCAGCTGCCGTCTTTGTGTTGGCACCGTGCTGTCGTCGTCGCGGATCTCGCGGGCTGCGCTTCCGCCGCCGGGTATTGCCCGCCGCCGAAAGCTTGCGTGCGCTCGATCGCTCCTCCTCTTCAAATCGAATCTCCGATTCGATTTGAGCTGCGGGAGTTTCCGCTTATTCTGCTCGGTTCCGTTCGCCTGACTTGGCTGGCGACGGGGCAAGAAAAACAGCAGCCGCATTTCTGCAGCTGCCGTCTTTGTGTTGGCGCCGTGCTATTTTCCCGGGCCGTCGCCAGCCAAGTATCGTCGCCACTGATGAG
>CAMZIY010000095.1 GCA_947307365.1 uncultured Clostridia bacterium | reverse complement strand
TGGAGAAGGCCATGCAGGTGGGGCTGCCGCATTCCTTGCAGTTCTTTTTCGGGGTGAGCTTGAAAATATCAAGACCTTTCAGTGCCATGGTCGATCCCTCCTTACAGCAGCGCCGAGATCATCTCGGAGATGGTTTTCACGGACTCGGGGTGACGCAGGATAACGGCGTCGCTTCCGCTGGCCAGGCAGGCGGCGGCGGTGATGATCTCCATCTGGATGCCGCGCTCCTCACGGGCGCCCCACTCCGGCTCGTCGGCTTCTTCCAGCAGGGCTTCCTTCACGGTCCAGGCTTCGCTGCCCACGGGGGTGATCACGGGCATCTGGAGCATGGCGTCGTTCTGGGTGAGGGCCGCGCTCTTGACCCGGTCCATGGTGGAGGCGACGTACTCGAAGCCGTAGCCGGCGGCGGCGGAGCCCAGGTTCATCACGGTGCTGGCGGCGGGCACGCCCAGCTGGCTCATGAGCACGTTCAGCTGCTTGGCCAGGTTGATATCCACGGCGCTCTCGCCGCAGAGCTTCTGACCGTAAGCCAGAACGGCGGAGGCTCCCAGGGTCTTGTAGTCCTCTTCCCGGGCGGACATGAGCAGAATGTTCTTGCCCTGCATGGCCTCGGCCACCTTCACCAGGAGCTCGGTGTCCTTTTCCACGTTCTTGCAGCCCATGACTACCAGGGGCTTGTCAATGGCCTCGTAAACGGCCTTTACGGTGGCGACGCAGTCCTCGGTGGAAGCGTTGTCCCCGTTGGGATCGGCGCTGTCCAGCTTCAGGCAGACAAATTCCGCACCGGGCATTGCGGCGGCCCGGGCAGCCTGCTCAGGGATGGTCTCCGCGCCGGCATAAAAAGCGGCGAGACCGGGGATGGCCTTCTCGTAGCCCAGGTCGGACACCTCAACGCCCACCCGGGGCGCATTGGCCAAAGGCGCATCGAAGGCATAAAGGGGATAGACGTTGCTTCCGCCGAGGGTAATCTCACGGCCGGCCTCTCCGAAGGACAGGGCGTTGATCGCCGCGTTGAATACCTGGGGCTTGTCTGTGAATGGCATTGGTTTTCCTCCTCCTGAAAAGTTATCTCTCTATATCTCTTCACCGTTGACAGGATACTGATATCCGGTGCATATGGGCGCAGTTCTCCCATATGCGCATTTCTGCCCTATTAAATTACTACTCCCCCGGCGTAAAGAAAAGCAGTATTTCTTTCCACCGATGCAACTTTTAGTTGCACACTTAACCCGCTTATGCTATGCTTTGTGTAAATTGGCCGAAAGTGAGGGAGTTTCGCCGTGGAAATCAAGCAGCTTCGCACATTTTTAGCGGTAGCAAACGCCAGAAGCTTTCTGGGCGCCGCGAACGCTTTATATATCTCCCGGCAGGCGGTGAGCAAGACCATCACGCAGCTGGAAGACGAGCTGGGGATCGAGCTTTTCGTCCGCAACCAGAACGGCGCCATGATGACTCCGGCCGGGATCTTCTTCTATCCCCGGGCGGTCTCCCTGGTGGCCGAGTTCGACAAGGTCCTTTCGGAGATGCGGAAAATGGATCACACCTACCGGCCCAAGATCCAGCTGTGCCTTTCCCTGGGGATCTTCAGCCTCTATGCCCGGAAGCTCACCGCTTACGCGGCGAAGCACCGGCTGGAGATGGACCTCCAGTTCCGCGGCTGTCTGGACGCGGACTGCATCGCCATGCTCACGGATCGGCGGGCGGACGCCGTGCTCTCCTTCACTTCCCAGGACAGCAGGGCCTCGGACCAGACCCTTCTGTTGGAGTCCCCCGTGCGCTTTTACGCCCGGCGGGACAGTCTCCTGACGTCGGGAAAAATCGGAGCCGCCCAGCTGCTGGAGCAGCCTCTGCTGCTGTACACCGGGGGCTGGGACCGCTGCCTCTGGTGGCAGGAGGAGCCGAGAAGCGCGGATCAGGCCTGCAGCGATCTGGAGTATCTCTGTTCCCTCCTGCGGGACGGGCAGGGAGTCCTCCCGCTGCCGGAGGTCCTGGCGGGACAGATCCGGGAATACGCCGCTCCCATCGACACGGAGCTGAGCGCCGGACCCTGCGGGATCTACTTCACGACCCTGTATCCCACCTACTACAACGTCATCACCAACGATCTGCTCGCCTCCGTTTACCGGGACGTGCTGAGCGATCCCCCGGAAAGCGGAAAATGATGGAACCGCTGGTTACAGCCGGGCCGCCGGGTCAGGCGGTCGGCCGCATCAAATGCCAAACCTTTTATATTTTACACGCTGCTCAGTTTTTGTCAAGTTTTGCCCCTTGACACTGCGGGGAACCTCCCCGCCGCTTGACACAGAGGGCGCTCTTGCCGCAAAATGGAAGCATCCCGGCCTGACATGCGGTTTCCGCCGGTCTTCCGCGCCGTTTTCAGAGAAAGAGAGAAGGCTGCGTCATTGAAAAAAAGGAAGGTCTGCCTTTGGATCCTCGGGCTGCTGCTGGCCGCAGCGGCGGCTTTTCTGCTGCTCAACCGCTGGCAGCTCCGGCTGGAGCTCCGTGGGGAGGAGGACTGCACCCTGGAATACGGGGAACCCTATCGGGAGCCCGGCGCGGAGGCCGTTTTCGGCAGCGCCCCCCTCCTCCCTGCCCTGTTCTCTCCGGAGGTCCGGATCCGGGGAACGGTGGACACCGGGGCGACGGGGGACTATACCCTGGAATACACCGCCCAATGCCTCTGGTTCACCGCGGAGCGCATCCGCCGGGTGCACGTGCGGGATACCCTTCCTCCGGTGATCACCCTGGCCGAGATCCCGGGAAGCTTCACCCTGCCCGGCTCCCCCTATCAGGAGGAGGGATTTGCCGCGGCGGATAACGCGGACGGGGATCTGACGGATCGGGTGGAACGCCGGGAAGAAAACGGCGTGGTCACCTACACAGTAACGGACAGCTCCGGCAACAGCGCCCGGGCGGAACGGACGGTCCGGTACAACGATCCCTGCCCTCCGGAGATCGCCCTTCTGGGAGAGCGCGAACTCACCCTCCCCTACGGTACGGCTTATGAGGAACCGGGTTACCTGGCCCGGGACAACCTGGACGGCGACCTGACCGCCCGGGTGGAGGCAGCCGGGGAGGTGGATCCCCTGACCCCGGGAACCTATACCCTGCGGTATACCGTGGAGGACAGCTGGCATAACGGGGTCTGCGCCCGGCGCACCGTCACCGTCGAGCCCAAGCCGGAGCCCAGGGGCTACGTCTACCTCACCTTCGACGACGGCCCCAGCAAGCACACCCAGCGGCTGCTGGACATTCTGGACCAGTACGGCGTGAAGGTCACCTTCTTCGTGGTGAACTACGGTCTGAATGACATGATCGGCAAGGAAGCCGCCGCAGGCCACAGCGTCGGCGTACACAGCGCCACCCACGATTACTACAGCATCTACGCCAGCGAAGAAGCCTACTTCGCGGACCTGGACAAAATGAACGCCATCATATACGCCCAGACCGGCGCCTACAGCAATATCATCCGCTTCCCCGGGGGCAGCTCCAATACCGTCAGCCGCTTCAATCCCGGCATCATGACCCGGCTGGCCGGCGCGGTGGAGGCACGGGGCTACGCCTACTTCGACTGGAACGTGAACAGCGGCGACGCCGGGTCCACCAACGACCCGGACGAGATCTGCCGGAACGTCATCGAAGGGATCCAGAAGCACGAGTACTCCGTCGTCCTCATGCACGACAGCCGGAGCTATACCGTGGACACGGTGGAGCGGATCCTGATCTGGTGCCTGGAAAACAACTATGCGCTCCTCCCCCTGGACCACGACAGTCCCACCGCCCACCACCGGATCGGAAACTGAGCTGCCGAGGCAGCTTCTCAAGCAGTTACAGACGCCCCCCTGATTTGTCATCGTCTTGAAAGAGAGCCTGACAGAGATCGCCCCTCATCCGTCATCCGGCTTGCGTGAGATGCCGGACGACACCTTCCCCCAAGGGAAGGCAGCCGCTGCGGCGGGAGGGGGTCCTGACTCCCCTGAAAGGGGAGAGGTTCCGGTGCGCTCACTGGGGGGAGAGGTTCTTTCTTTCCTTGTGACGTGCCTGCACATGACAAGGAAGAAAACAAAGAAAAGCGCCGCACACGTCGTGTGCGGCGTTTGATTTCCTCTCGATGTTTGTTTACTGCGTATCGCTGGTGTAGAAGGTGTGCCTCCCCAGGGTGGTCACGTAGGTGCAGTTCCGGCGGAACCAGCCGTTATCTGCAATGGAGGCGTTCACGAAATAGAGGCTGTCCTCCACCACGGTGACGCCCTCCAGGGCGATCTTGGCGGCAACCACCGCCAGGGCGCTGGGCTCCTGGTAGATGGTGCCGGTGGCGGCGGGGGTGAATTGGACCCCGCAGCGGTCGTCAAAGACCACGCCGTAGACCGTGTTCGGCCAGGCCTTCCGGGCCTTCCGGTTCAGCACCACGTTCCCCACGCCGATCATGCCTTCCAGTTCCTCGATCCCGGCCTCGGCATAGATGATATGGCTGAGCCAGTACAGCTCGGTCTCATCATAGAAATAGTCCGCGCAGAGGATGGGAGAATAGTCTCCCTCCACCTGGACTTCGCCGGTATACTCGTCCCAGTTCACCTCCAGGCCGCAGGCCTTGGCCAGGGGCCGGAGCGGAACCATGAGCCGGTCCCGATACAGGAAGCTGGTGCCGTTCAGGTACAGGCAGCGGTCGTTGGCGGTAAGGTACCGGGCGCCTTCCTTCACGGTGAGGTACAGGTTGGGAGCGGTAACGGTAGCTCTGTGCCGCTCTTCATTCCACGTGATGCTGTACTCGACCCCCAGGGAATCCATAAAGCTGCGCAGGGAAACGTAGGTCACGCTGTCCTGCAGGATCGCGCCGGGGTCCTCGTTGATATGTACGCCTTTGATCATGACTTTCATTTCCGGATCCACCGCAGATACCGGAACGAGCATCAGCGTCATGACCAGAACGACGCAGACCACACGGGTCAAAAGATATCCAAAGCGTTTCAAAACGCTGCACCTGCCTTGTTTGTCGAATTATGTCGAGGGGAAAGGCTCGCACATCATACACCATCTTGTTTCTTTTGTCAACATTTTGTTTCTTTTCATCGGGTGTCGTAACGATTTCGTCACCCGTTTGACGGATTTTTTGTTCCCATCCGGAGGATTTTCCCGGCTTGCGGTACCCGCTGCCGGGGGCTATAATGGGGTCAGGAGGGGGAAGCCATGGTCAGCCTGAAGAAGCGACATATCTACCTTATCATTATGCTTGTCCTGATCGGGGTATTCCATGCCCTGGCGGGGGTGCGTCCGGTGATGAATGCCGTTGCCGGGGGCACGCTGGTGCTGCGGCAGGGCCTGGGAAAGGCCGCCGCCCTGTTCCCCTTCTCCCTGGCCGAAGCCCTCTGCTGTCTGGGGATCCTGATCCTGCTGGCCTGGATGGTCTGGACCGTCGCAAGCGTCTGCCGCGCCGGGTCCCGGCGGCTGTTCCTCCTGTGGCGGCGGGTCTCCCTGCTGCTGGCGGTGCTCCTCACCCTGTATCTCCTTCTCTGCCTCTTCCTGGGCGCCTCCTACCGGGCGGACGGCTTCCGGGAGAAGAGCGGCCTCTGGGGCCGTCCCACGGATATCGACAGCCTGTATGCGGCCACCGCCCGCTTTGCGGAGGGGCTGCGGGAGACGGCGAACCTGGTACCCCGGGACGGGGAGGGGCGATTTGCCGCCTCCATGGGGGAGATCTTCTCCCGGTCGCCGGAAATCTACCGGGGCGCGGAGGCCATCTTCCCCTTCCTCCTGCTGGAGGACCGGCAGCCCAAACGGGCCTTTTTCTCCCGTCTCATGAGCCGCTTCAACTACACGGGCTTCTACTTTCCCTTTACCGGGGAGGCCAATATCAACGTCGATCCGCCGCCCTGCCTGATCCCCGCTACCATCGCCCATGAAATGGCCCACCAGCGGGGCGTGGCCTCGGAGCAGGAGGCCAACTTTGTGGCGGTCCTGGCCTGCCTGGAATGCGATGATCCCCTGTATATCTACTCCGGCTGGCTTTTCGGCTACGTTCATCTCTGCAACGCCCTGTATAAGGCGGACGCCGACCGGTACTATGAGCTGGCCGCCGCCCTGCCGGAGTCCGTCAAGGCGGACCTTTGGGCCAACAACGAGTATTGGGCCCGGTTCGAGACCAAGGCCGCCAAGGTTTCCGAAAAGGTATACGATACCATGCTCAAGAGCTACGGCCAGGAGCTGGGGGTAAGGAGCTACGGCGCCGTGGTGGACCTGCTCATCGCCTGGCATCAGGCGGGGATGCTGGGGGAGGCAGTGATGAATTGACGCCTGCGGCGTCGTGAATTGGCGTTCCGCCATGAATTGTGCCTGGCGGCACATGAAATGCGCTGCGGCGCATGGGCTTGAATGAGGTGCGTTTCCCTCTTCTCCCATGCGCCGCAGCGCATTTCACGACGCAAAGCGTCAATTCACGTTCCGCAGGAATCATTCACGACGCAAAGCGTCAATCCATCCGATCGATCACGTGATCAGCCCCAGGCGCTTGCAGGTCCTGTCCACCTCGAACTGCACCCGCTCCCGGTCGATGGTGAGGAATTCCCGGTCCTTCATGAGGAACCGGCCCTCCACCATGACGCTCTCCACCTCGCTGCCGTTTGCCGCGTAGGCCAGGGAGGAGAGGATATCGTTCCAGGGGCGCAGATTCACCCGGTCCAGATCCAGCACCGCCAGGTCCGCGGTCCACCCGGCTTCGATCCGCCCCAGCTTCTCCCAGCCCAGGGCTCTGGCTCCGTTCTCCGTGGCCATGCGCAGCCCCTGGGACGCGGGCAGCTCCGTGGGATCCCCCCGGAGGCCCTTGTGCAGCAGGGTCACCAGGTTCAGCTCCCGGAACAGGTTCAGGGCGTTGTTGCTGGCGGCGCCGTCGGTGCCCAGGGCCACGTT
>CAMZIY010000094.1 GCA_947307365.1 uncultured Clostridia bacterium | reverse complement strand
CGGCTCCTCCGCCATGGCCTACAAGCGCAACCCCATGCGCTGCGAGCGCATCTGCTCCCTGGCCCGGTACCTCATGGCGGACGCCCTCAACGCCCCCATGACCGCCGCCGTCCAGTGGCTGGAGCGGACCCTGGACGACAGCGCCAACCGCCGCATCTCCCTGCCGGAGGGCTTCCTCTGCGCCGACGCCATCCTCCGCCTGGGGCAGAACGTCACCGCCGGTCTGCGCGTCAATGAGAAGATCGTCGCCCGCACCGTGCGGGAATACCTGCCCTTCATCGCCACGGAAAACCTGCTCATGGAGGCAGTAAAGCGGGGCGGGGACCGGCAGGAGCTCCACGAGGTCATCCGCCGCTGCTCCATGGAGGCCACCGCCCGGATGAAGGAGGGGCTGGACTGCGACCTGCTGGAGAGGCTGGCTGCGGAGGAGAAGTTCGGTCTCAGCGCAGCGGAGCTGGCGGAAGTTCTGGACCCGCAGAAGTACGTCGGCCGCTGTCCCGAGCAGGTAACGGCCTACCTTGAAAAGCTGAAGCCCCTGCTGGCCGGCGCGGAGGCCGCCTCCGCGGAGATCAGCGTTTGATCACAGGCCGGGTTTTCCGACAGATTTCCGGAAAACCCGGAAGAACTGTCTGAGATCCGACGCGACGCGATCCTTTGTCGACATCCCTTACAGCCGCGATTTTCTACGGAAACCGCGGCTGTTCTGCGTTCAGCGGCTCATCGCGGCACAGGCGGCTCCGCAGCCCGCCCGGGGCGGAATGGGGGAAATGCCCATGCGGTTCGGGTAATCGTGTCAAAACTGGGAATCGGTTGAATCGCCCATCTTACAAGGTATATAATTTCTTAAGTTTGCCGTGTGAAAAAACTGCCGAGAGGGAGTCTGCCGATGAAGCGTGAGAAAACAATGGACCTGACGAAGGGAGCCGTGGGAAAGGTATTGCTGGCTTTTATCCTGCCCATTCTGGCGGGCAGTCTGATCCAGCAGCTCTATACCGTTGTGGACGCCGTCGTGGTGGGGCGCTATGCGGGAAAAGAGGGCCTGGCCGCCATCGACTCGGTATACACGCTGTTCAAGTTCCCGCTGAATTTCATGTCCGGTCTCTCCGCCGGCGCGACCATCGTGGTCTCAAAGCTTTTCGGCGCGGGCGACGAGGGGAAGCTGGGCAGTTCCATCCGGGCCGCTTTTGCCATCTCTGTGGTTCTCGGCGCGGTATTCTCCCTTCTTGGCGCTCTGGCAGCCCCGCTTCTGGTGGATCTGATGCACGTGCCGGATGATATCCGCCAGTCCACGCTGGTTTACGTCCGCATATACTTCGGCGGTCTCTGGACCATGACCTTTTATAATATGCTGGCCGGGATCCTCCGGGCCTTCGGCAATTCCAAAAGTCCGCTGTATATCCTGGTGGTCTGCTGCCTGCTCAATATCGCAGGGGATCTGCTCCTGGTCGGCGCGCTGCATACCGGCGTGGCCGGCGCCGCGGCGGCCACCGTATTCGCCCAGCTGGTGAGCGTGATCCTTGCCCTGCGCTCTCTGAAAAAGACCTATCCCGGAGTCGGGATCCTGCAGCTGACCTTCGACGGGAAGGAATGCTTCCGGATGCTGCAGATCGGCTTTCCCCTGGCTCTGCAGAGCATTCTCTTCCCGGTGGCAAACTCCATTATCCAGACCGCCATCAACCGAATGGGCACCAATGTCATCGCCGCCTGGGCCGTTTGCGGCAAGCTGGATATGCTGATCTGGCTGGTGGCGGATTCCATGTCTCCCGCCTTGTCTACCTACAACTCCCAGAACCTCGGCGCAGGCAAGGCCGACCGGGTGGTGCGGGGCAGCCTGACCGGCATGGCCTTCTCTACGGGTGCCGTGGCGGTGATCAGTCTATGCCTCTTCCTGTTTCCCGGCTTTCTGGGCGGTCTGTTCGTTACGGAGGCGGACCGCGCCGTACTGTCTCCCATGATCATCCACTTCATGCGCATCATGGCGCCCTTTTATGTGTTTTACGCTGTGGCCGAAGCCTTTTCCGGGGCCTGCTGCGGCACCGGGGACACGGTGCGTCCCATGATCGTGACCCTGCTCTGCACCTGCGGTCTGCGGGTCTTCGCCATTCTGGCGATCCTCCCCCGTTTCGGCACCATGGACTGCATCGTGTGGATCTACGTGGCCTCCTGGATCGTGACCGGACTGGCTTTCCTCTGGATGTTCCTCCACAAATCCCGCCGACTCTCCGCCGGGGAAGGCTCGGCAGTTTCGGATTAGACCCAGGATGACACATCCTGCGCCAGCTCAAAGAGCCGCGAACTCTGCGAGGCTGTCAGGTACTTTGTCTGCAGTGTGAGAGCCGCGGGCGACTGCCCGCGGCTCTTCTTTTCGTTCTGTTCCGTTCGTATCCCCCGTCGGGGTCACCGTACCTTACGGCTTGGGCGGAGGAGGCATGGGCCCGCGGCCGGCGGGCATCTTGCTCAGCTGCTCGGACAGCTCCGCCATGATCTCGGGAATGCCGATATGCTGGGGGCAGTGGCTCGCGCAGGCGCCGCAGCCCACGCAGTCCTTCGGGCCGGGATTGATGGCCATGAGGCCGAACATCCCCATGGGCCCGTCCAGCTTCGCCCGATTGTAGGCGGCCAGCACGGCAGGGATATCGATCTGCATGGGGCAGTCGTCGCAGCAGTAGCGGCAGCCGGTGCAGGGCACGTTGATCTCGCCCCGGAACATCTCGCAGGCCTTTTCCAGGATGGCGGTATCCTCGTCGCTGAGGGGGCCTCCGGCGTTGAAGGTGTTCACGTTATCCACGATCTGCTCCATGTTGCTCATACCGCTGAGGATCACCTGGACGTTGTCCAGCCGCAGCAGCCAGCGGAACGCCCAGGAGGCGATGGACCAATCGGGATGGGCCTCCTTCAGCAGCGCATCCGCCTTGGGGGAAAGGCTGGCCAGCCGCCCGCCCCGGACCGGCTCCATGACGATCACGGGGATGCCTGCCCTGGTCAGGGCCTCATACTGGCCTTTGGAGTCCTGCATGTCCCAGTCCAGATAGTTCAGCTGGATCTGGGCAAAGTCCCATTTGTAGGCGGCGATCATCTTTTCCAGCACCGGGACGGGGGCATGGGAGCTGAATCCCAGCTGCTTGATGCGGCCCTTTTCCTTCTGCTCGATGAAGTACTCCAGGCAGCCCCGGCCGATGTAGCCGTTGACCGCATCCTCGTTCATGATGCCGTGCATCAGATAGAAATCGATGTAGTCGGTGTTCAGCCGCTTCAGCTGTTCCTCGAACACGGCCTTGTAATCCGGATTGGCGCTGGCCATGTACTTGGTGGCCAGTTTGAAGCTGGCCCGGTCATACCTGGGCAGCACCTTGCCCAGGAAATCCTCGCTACCGGCATAGACGTACGCGGTGTCGTAGTAGGTGATGCCGTTTTTCATGGCATAGTCGATGATCTCCGCCGCCCTGTCGAAGTCGATGGGGGCTCCCCGGCCGCCGCCGACGGTGGGCAGGCGCATATTGCCCATGCCCAGGCGGGAGATGGGTTCGCCCTTGAAGTCCTTGCAGATCATTTGCGTTCCTCCTTGTTTTTGGCTTTATGCTCCTATCATACTATGTACCGGGCGGGATTACAAGGGGGTACGGGCGGATTGCGGCAAACGGCGTCATATGGGTCAGGCTCCGGCAGTCCGGCACGGGAACGCCGTCAGCGGGCATATTCGAATAAATGATAACGGAGACGCCGTGCGGCGCCTCCGTTTCGTTTTGTGCAGTTGATATTCTTATTCCCCGCTCTCGTCGCGGATCGCAGCCTGGGCGGCGGCAAGCCTGGCGATGGGGACGCGGAAGGGGCTGCAGGAAACGTAGTCCAGACCGGCCTTGTGGAAGAACTCCACGGAGGACGGGTCTCCCCCATGCTCGCCGCAGACGCCCAGGTGGATATCCGGGCGGGCGGCGCGTCCCAGCTGGGCGGCCATCCGGATGAGCTTGCCCACACCGGTCTGGTCCACCTTGGCAAAGGGATCGTTTTCATAGATCTTTTTATCGTAGTACGCGCCCAGGAATTTGCCCGCGTCGTCCCGGGAGAAGCCGAAAGTCATCTGGGTCAGATCGTTGGTACCGAAGGAGAAGAACTCCGCTTCCCTGGCGATTTCGTCCGCAGTCAGGGCCGCCCTGGGGATCTCGATCATGGTCCCGACCTTGTATTTCAGGCTGACTCCGGCTTCGGCGATCAGTCTGTCCGCCGTCGCCGCCACCACGTCCTTGACGTATTTGAGTTCCTTCACCTCGCCCACCAGGGGGATCATGATCTCCGGCACCAGATGCCAGTCGGGGTGCTTTTTGTTTACGTTGATGGCGGCTTTGATCACCGCTTCCGTCTGCATCTCCGCGATCTCCGGGAAGGTCACCGCGAGGCGGCAGCCTCTGTGGCCCATCATGGGATTGAACTCATGGAGGGAGGCGATGATGTCCCTGATCTGCTGAACGGTCTTGCCCTGAGCCCTGGCCAGCTCTTCGATATCCTTCTCCTCCGTGGGAACAAACTCATGGAGCGGCGGATCCAGGAAGCGGATGGTAACGGGATATCCCTGCATCGCCTCATAGATGCCCTCGAAATCGCTCTGCTGCATGGGCTCGATCTTGGCCAGGGCGGCCTTGCGCTCCTCCACCGTGTCTGCGCAGATCATCTCCCGGAAGGCTTCGATGCGGTCCGCCTCGAAGAACATGTGCTCCGTCCGGGTAAGGCCGATGCCCTGGGCCCCCAGCTCCCTTGCCTTGGCGGCGTCCCGGGGGGTGTCGGCGTTGGTGCGCACCTGCAGCCTTCTGTATTTGTCGGCCCATGCCATGATGCGGCCGAATTCGCCGGCGATGGTGGCGTCCACGGTGGGGATGACGCCGTCGTAGATGTTACCGGTGGACCCGTCCAGGGAGAGCCAGTCTCCCTCTCGGAAGGTCTTGTCGGCCAGCTCGAAGGTCCGGGATTCTTCGTGCATCCGGATCTCTCCGCAGCCGGATACGCAGCATTCGCCCATGCCCCTGGCAACGACTGCAGCATGGGAGGTCATGCCGCCGCGGACGGTGAGGATGCCCTGGGCGGCCTTCATTCCTTCGATGTCATCCGGGGAAGTTTCCAGCCGGACCAGGATCACCTTGGCCTTGGGATCCTTCTCCACGGCGGCCTTGGCGTCGGCGGCGGTGAATACGATCTGCCCGCAGGCGGCTCCGGGAGAGGCGCCCAGGCCCTTGCCGATGGGCGCGGCGGCCTTCAGGGCGGCGGCGTCAAAGGTGGGGTGGAGCAGTGTATCCAGGTTGCGGGGATCGATCATGCTGACGGCCTGCTTTTCGTCGATCATGCCCTCGTCCACCAGATCGCAGGCGATCTTCAGGGCAGCCTGGGCGGTGCGCTTGCCGTTTCTGGTCTGCAGCATATAGAGCTTTCCGTGCTCCACGGTGAACTCCATGTCCTGCATATCCTTGTAATGGGCTTCCAGGATCCCGCAAACCTCTTTGAACTGCCGGAAGGCCTGGGGGAATTTCTCCTCCATTTCCGTGATCTTCATGGGGGTGCGCACGCCGGCCACCACGTCCTCCCCCTGGGCGTTCGTCAGGAATTCTCCGAAGAGCCCCCGGTTTCCCGTGGCGGGGTCCCGGGTGAAGGCCACGCCCGTGCCGCAGTCGTCGCCCATATTGCCGAAGGCCATGGACTGAACGTTCACCGCGGTGCCCCAGGAATAGGGGATATCGTTATCCCGCCGGTACACGTTGGCCCGGGGGTTATCCCAGCTTCTGAATACCGCCTTGATGGCGCCGTAGAGCTGTTCCTTGGGATCGGAGGGGAAATCCTCCCCCAGCTTTGCCCGGTATTCTTCCTTGAACTGCTCGGCCAGCTTCTTCAGGTCGTCCGCATCCAGCTCGATGTCGTGGGTAACGCCCTTTTCTTCCTTCATCTTATCGATGAGCTGCTCGAAATACTTCTTGCCCACTTCCATGACCACGTCGGAATACATCTGGATGAATCTGCGGTAACAGTCCCAGGCCCAGCGGGGGTTCCCGGACATCCGGGAGATGGCGGCGACGACCTCCTCGTTCAGGCCGAGGTTGAGGATGGTGTCCATCATTCCCGGCATGGACGCCCTGGCGCCGGAGCGCACGGAAACCAGCAGCGGATTATTGGTATCACCGAACTTTTTGCCGGTAATCTCCTCCAGCTTGAGGATATATTCGTCGATCTGGGCGCGGATCTCGGGAGCGATCTCCCTGCCGTCTTCATAATACCGGGTGCAGGCCTCCGTGGTGATGGTGAAACCCTGGGGCACCGGCAGTCCGATATTGGTCATCTCCGCCAGGTTTGCCCCCTTGCCTCCCAGGAGCTCCCGCATTTTTGCGTTGCCTTCCGAGAACAGATATACATACTTATGAACCATGGCGATTCTCCTTTTCCGTATGATCTTCCATGACTGTAATACAGGCCTACTGCCGTGTCAATACTCCTTGCATTTTCTGTCATCCTTCCCGAATCTATCCGCAGAAACGGCAATTTATCCGGCAGATTGCCCGAAAGCAGCGATCAGAGCCCGGCTGCGGGCTCTGATCGTTTCGGATATTCGGTTCAATCCAGGCCGCCGGTCTTATTTGACCGTCAGCTCGGCGGCGGAGCTGCAGACCTTCCCGATGCTGTTCGTCACCGTGCAGCGGTAGAGCATACCATCGTAGGAGGCCTTCGCCGTAACGGTATAGCTTGCCGAAGTCGCGCCGGACTTGTTGTACCAGTTATTTCCGCCGTCCTTGGAATACTGCCACTGGTAGCTCAGTCCTTCCCCGGAGGCGGTGACCGTAAAGGTGGCGGTCTTGCCCGCCGCGACGATCTGGTCCGCAGGCTGGGTGACGATGACGGGCTTCGGGAGGACCGTCAGCCTCGCCTCGGCGGTAAACACGCTGCCGCCGCTGTTCGTCACCTTGCAGCGGTAGAGCATGCCGTCGTAGGTGGCCTTCGCCGTAACGGTATAGCTTGCCGAAGTCGCGCCGGACTTGTTGTACCAGTTATTTCCGCCGTCCTTGGAATACTGCCACTGGTAGCTCAGTCCTTCCCCGGAGGC
>CAMZIY010000093.1 GCA_947307365.1 uncultured Clostridia bacterium | reverse complement strand
AAGCCGTCCACCTTCATGATGATGCCGTTGGCGGCAATGTAGTTGGAGCCGAAGCGGTTGGCAAAGCCCTGGGTCACCAGCATGCCGGAGGCGAAAGCGGCGTTCTGGATGGCGGCAGGGAGGCCTAGCCGGACGATCATGCCGGAGATCTTCTTGTCCGGCTTCAGGTTGCGGAAGTTGATCTTCGCCCCGTAGATGCCCTTGCTCTGCCACCACAGGAGGAGCAGGCCGGAGGCGATATGGGCGATGATGGTGGCCCAGGCCACGCCCGCCACGTCCCAATGGAAGCAGGCCACGAAGACCAGGTCCAGGATGATATTCAGGATGGCGGCGATGATCAGGGCATACATGGGGGTCTTGGCGTCCCCCAGGCCCCGGATCAGGCCATTCATGCCATTATAGACGATGTTGCCGCAGGTGCCGATGAACACGATGCGGAGATAGGTGGCGCTCCCCTCCATGATGTTCTCCGGGGTGCCCAGGAGCCGCAGAAGGGGGGGCGTAAAGGCCAGGCCCAGCACGGTGATGAGAACGCCCACCAGCATGCTCAGGGTGAAGGTGGTGGTCATGGCCTTCTCCATGTTCTCATGGTCCTTAGCGCCCTTGTACTGGGAGACGATGATATTCGCGCCCATGCTCACCCCCATGAACAGGGAGCTGAAGAACATCATGATGGGGAAGCTGGAGTTCACCGCGGCGATGCACTCGGTGGGGGAGGCGGCGAAGTTCCCCACGATGAGGGTATCCACCACATTGTACAGCTGCTGGAACAGGTTGCCCAGGATAGTGGGGATGGCAAAAAACAGGATCTTCTGGGTGATATGCCCGGTGGTCAGGTCCTGACGGTCCCTGTCCCTGAGAGCCCGGACAGAGGATTTGTTGTCCAAATGAGTTCCTTCCTTCTTTGCGGGACTGAAAATTCAAGTACCTTATTTGTTTTTCCTATTTTACTCGTTCCCGCTCTCCTCGTCAATGTTTTTTTCGGTCCGCGTCCTTCCGCGGGGGCAATATCGGCAATTTATCGTATACTATCCATATCCGGAGCGGGCCGGTTTGTGCGTATTGCAAAAACAGCAGGCTCCCGGCGGGATCACACGCCAGGGGCCCGGATATGCGGCGGGAGCGGCGGCTTCAGATCATCAGCCCCGCGGCCACGTACAGCACAAAGGCGCAAAGGCTGAAGGCGATGCTGTAGGGCATGCGCACCTTCAGGATCCGGTCCGGATCGCAGCCGATGGCGCCGCCCACGGAGAGGCTGTCGCTGGTGAAGACGCAGCACTTCTCTCCCGCGATGCCGGCGGCGCAGACCGCGCCGACGCACAGGGGCATGGGTACCCCCGCCCGCAGGGCCAGGTGGGCCGCCACGGGGAACCCGATGACGAACATGGCCCAGGAGGAGCCCAGGGCGACGGTGAGGAGGGTGAAGACCAGGAAGAGCACCGCCGGAAGGAACCGGGTGTAGCCCCCCAGGAGCGCCGTCGCCTGGTCGAAGAAGGGCGCCAGGGCTTCCTGCTGCAGCAGGGCGGTGAAGCACATGGTGAGAAGATACAGGATAATGGGCAGGGTCACGTTCTGGATGCCCGCCACCAGATGCTCGAAGAATTCCTCCGGGGACAGGAGCCCCTGGCCGCAGTACAGGAAGAACATGATCATGAGGGTGGCCACGAGGCCGCAGGCGCTGTCCATGGTGAAGGACCCGATATGCAGGCTCCGCACCCCCAGAGAGGTCACGGCCAGGACGATCACCGGCAGCAGCAGGTTCCAGGCGCTGCCCCAGAACTGTTCTTCCTCCTCGGGGATATATTTCTCGCTTCCCTCAGGAAAGAGCTCGCCCCCCTCCTTCACCCGCTTCTCGGCTTTCCGCAGGGCACCGTTCCGGGGCAGCAGGTCGAAGCAGAAGAGGACGCCGGCCAGCAGGGCCAGAATGGAGAAGAAGTTCAGGGGGATGCTCCGGCACAGGAGGGAGAAGCGGGTCACTCCCTCCACGGGAGTGATGGAGCCCACCACCCAGATGCCCCAGAGGGAGAAGGGGAAGAAGGAGCACAGCACCGTTGGCAGGAAGCTCAGCAGGAAGCCGGAGTCCTCCCGGGGGATCTTCTGCTCATCCACCACGGTCCGCAGGCTTCCCGCGGCGCAGAGGAGATTCAGGCCGTCGTCGATGGCGGTGACCGCCAGGATGCCCAGGGTAGCCAGAAGCGTGCCCCGTCGGGAGCGGATCTTCCGGTCCGCCAGCTTCTTGAAGGCAGTCACCGCCCCGGAGGCCTCGATGAGGGTGATCATGCCCCCCATGAGCGCCATGACCAGCACGGTGAACACGTTATCCACCTGTCCCATGGTAGCCATGAGGGCGTCCGTATACCCCGGAGCGACCCCCAGCCGCAGGGCCAGCAGAGCGGCGTACATCCCCGCCACCACCAGGGATTCCAGGGTGCGCCGGGTGACCAGCACATAGACGATCATCAGGACCAGGGGCAGGATAAAGACGGGGAAATCCGTCTCCGCCGGGATCAGCAGGGCCGACAGGATGAAGATCAGGGCCAGGATGCCGTACTGGATGAGCATCTGCCGCTTTCCCATGGGCGCGCGGTTCCCGGGAGCCCGGAGAACGCCCCGCTGCATCCGGGACAGGGTGAGGATCTGGGCATGCTTATGGGAAACCTGGCTGTACACCCGCTTCATGAACTCGCCGTACAGATCCGGGTGCTTCCGGAGCATGTCCATCATGTCCTCGCTCTCCAGCTTGTACACGACCGTGCGGCCGCGGGAGCGGACGGTGGTGAGACGGCGCTGCTGAGCCAGCACGCCGTATTCCCCGAAATACTGGCCTTCGTGCATCACGTTGACCTGCTGTCCGTCCCGGTCCAGGACCAGAGCCACACCGGACTCCAGGAAGAACATCCCATCCGGCGGGCCGTCGATGGTGCAGATGTCCTCCCCGTTATCGAACTGGAGCCGGACGAGGCGGGAGCGCAGCTCCGCCATATCCGCCAGCTCCTCGGGAGAAGTCCCCATGCCGAAAAAACCGCACAGGAACTCGTCGTCGATCACATGTGCCAAGGGGTCGATCCCTCCCAACTACAATAACGCATACAGCGCCGCCATCAGCGGCAGGGTGACGACGCAGAGGATGGTACTGAGCACGTTGATGCTCCCCGCCCAGTCCGGCCGCTTATCGTAGAGCTGGGCAAACTGGCTCACCATGGAGGCGCAGGGAGCGGCCCCCTGGAGCAGGGGGATCAGGAGCACGCCCCGGGCCAGATCCCACTGCAGGATCCCGGTGAGGGCCAGGAGCAGCAGGGACACCAGGGGCATGCCCGCCAGCCGCAGAAGGGCCAACAGCCAGGCCCTGGGCCGGGCGAAGATCTCCGCCGGGCGGGAGGCGGCCAGCATCATGCCCAGGAGCAGCATGCTCAGAGGCCCCAGCATGACCGACATGCCGGAAACGGCGGTCATAAGGATCTCCGGCAGGGAGATGCGGAACAGGAACAGGGCAAGGCCCAGGGCGACGGAGAGGAGGTTCACGTTCAGCAGGGCCTTTTTCCAGTCCCCCTTTTCCCCGGAAATGAGGCTGCGGCCGTGGGTCCAGATCAGCACCGTCTGGATGAGCAGGTAGCTGCTGGCGTAGAACACCCCTTCCCGCCCCAGAAGGGCGGAGGCCAGGGGGAGGATCAGGTTGCCGCAGTTGGAGTAGATGAGTCCGGCCTCCTCCACCGGCTCCAGCTTCAGGGGCTTCCGCAGCAGCCGGGAGAGAAGAAAGGCCATGAGGAAGAAGAAGGCCGAGCCTCCCAGGGCGATCCCCAGGCTCAGGAGCCTTTCGGCGCTGTATTCCATCTGGTAGGCGTTCACCACCGCGCAGGGGGTGACGGCATAGAGGATGACCTTGTTCAGCACCACCTCCTGGCCGGGCTGCAGCACCTTCAGCCGGACCAGGGCCACTCCCGCCAGCAGGATGAGCAGCAGGGAGGCGATATGCTTCCCCAGCAGCAGACTCAGCTCCAACCCCCGCTTCCCTCCTCGCTGTCTTGTATATTTAAAAAGTATATCATATGGGATTTCCCTTTGCAAAACAATTCACGATTTGATGGAAGGACAGAGTTTCTTCCTGTTTTTGTTGACATCCGCCGGGGTTTTTGCTATTCTGTAGGGCAGAAAACAGAGAACCGTTTTTAAGCTGGTACAGAGATGCCGGCAAGACTGGTGCGAAGCTCCGGGGCGCAGGCCCCGGGTCTTGATGTGTGGTCTTGCCGGGGAGGCAGGGCTTTTTTTGTGCCCGGGAGGGACCTTGGAACAGAACGATCGCGAGAATCTGGAACAGATCCGGCGGAACGCCGCCGAATGGCTGACCCGGCGCGGGCTTGACGCCCTGCTGGGTCCTGAATACGTTTTGATGCCCGGCCTCTGCGATGTGCACGTACATCTGCGGGAGCCGGGATTTTCTCGAAAAGAGACCATCCGCACCGGCACGCTGGCCGCCGCCCGGGGCGGCTTCACCACGGTCTGCGCCATGCCCAACCTGGACCCGGTGCCGGATTCCCCCGAGACCCTGGAGCCCCAGCTGGAGCTGATCCGCCGGGACGCGAAGATCCGGGTGCTGCCCTACGGGGCCATCACCAAGGGGGAACTGGGCAAAGAGCCGGCGGATCTGGAGAGGCTGGCCCCCCTGGTGTGCGCCTTTTCCGACGACGGACACGGCGTGCAGGACGAGGGCCTCATGCGGGAGGCCATGATTCGGGCCAAAGCCCTGGGCAAGCTGATCTGCGCCCATTGCGAGGACGACGCCCTCCGGGCGGGGGGCCATATCCGGGAAAGCGCCCTGTCCCGGCAGCTGGGCATCCCCGGCATCCCGCCGGAGAGCGAATACCGGCAGCTGGAGCGGGACCTGCGCCTGGCGGAGGAGACCGGCTGCGCCTACCACGCCTGCCATCTCTCCACAAAGGAGAGCATCGGCCTCATGCGCCAGGCGAAAAAGGCCGGGCTGAACGTGAGCTGCGAGACCGCCCCCCATTACCTGCTCCTCTGTCTGGAGGACCTGCGGGACGAGGGCCGATTCAAGATGAATCCGCCTTTGGGGGACCGGGAGGACCGGGACGCGGTGCTGGAGGGTTTCCTGGACGGCACGGTGGATATGCTGGCCACGGACCACGCCCCCCATACCCAGGCGGAGAAGGCCGGAGGGCTCCTGGGGAGCCTCATGGGCGTGGTGGGCCTGGAGCCCGCCTTCCCGGTGCTGTACACCGCCCTGATCCGGACGGGGATCATGCCTGCAGAGACCCTGGCGGAGCGGATGGCCTTCGCCCCCCGCCGCCGCTTCGGCCTGGAGGCCGGGGAGGACTTTGCCGTGTTCCGCAGCGGGGCGGAATTCAAGCTGGACCCGGAGGCCTTCGTCTCCAAAGGCCGGGCCACCCCCTTCGGGGGGATGCGCCTCCACGGAGCCTGCGTGCTCACCGTGATGGAGGGAAAGATCGTTTATCAAGAGGAGCGGGGATAACGCTCCCGGGGAGGATATGATATGGCAAAGAGAACAGATTTGAAGAAGATCATGATCATCGGCTCCGGCCCCATCGTCATCGGGCAGGCGGCGGAGTTCGACTATGCGGGGACCCAGGCCTGCCTGGCCTTGAAGGAAGAGGGATACGAGGTCATCCTGGTGAACTCCAATCCCGCCACCATCATGACGGACACCAGCATTGCGGACAAGGTCTATATGGAGCCCCTGACCCTGGAGTATATCGCCAAGATCCTCCGGTATGAGCGCCCGGGCGCCATCATCCCCGGCATCGGCGGCCAGACGGGCCTGAACCTGGCGGTGCAGCTGGAAAAGAAGGGCATCCTGCGGGAATGCCGGGTGGAGCTGCTGGGCACGGATTCCGCCAGCATCGAGATGGCGGAGGACCGGGAGAAGTTCAAGGAGCTGTGCGCCTCGATCAACGAGCCCACCATCCCCAGCGAGATCACCTACTCCATGGAGGAGGCCCGGGCTGCCGCGGAGCGGATCGGCTACCCCGTGGTGCTCCGCCCCGCCTTCACCCTGGGCGGAACCGGAGGCGGCTTCGCCAACGATCCCGCCGAGCTGGAGGAAGTGGGCGTCAACGCCTTCCGCCTGAGTCCCGTCCATCAGGTGCTCATCGAGAAGAGCGTCCGGGGCTATAAAGAGATCGAATTTGAGATGATGCGGGACGGGGAAGATCATATCATCACCGTCTGCGGCATGGAGAACGTGGACCCCGTGGGGGTGCACACCGGGGACAGCGTGGTGGTGGCCCCCATCCTGAGTCTGGAGGAAAAGCAGCTGAAGCGGCTGGAGGAGAGCGCCGTGAAGCTCATCCGGGCCCTGCGGATCCAGGGAGGCTGCAACGTGCAGTTCGCCCAGCATCCGGAGACGGAGGAATACTTCCTCATCGAAGTCAACCCCCGGGTCTCCCGCTCCTCCGCCCTGGCCTCCAAGGCCAGCGGCTACCCCATCGCCCGGGTCACCGCCAAGATCGCCATGGGCATGACCCTGGAGGAGATCCCCGTGGCGGGGGGCACCGCCGCCATCGAGCCCAGCCTGGATTACATCGTGGCCAAATTCCCCCGCTTCCCCTTCGACAAGTTCACCACCGCCCCCAACGTGCTGGGCACCCAGATGAAGGCCACGGGGGAGGTCATGGGCATCGGCTCCACCCTGGCGGAGTGCTTCCTGAAATCCGTCCGGTCCCTGGAGACCGGGGTCTGCCATCTCCATCTGGCAAAATTCGACGCCATGCCCGACGACGACCTGCGGGCCTATCTGGCGGACTTCCGGGACGACACCCTCTACGCCGTGATGGAACTGCTGCGCCGGGGGGCCTCCGTGGAAGAGCTGCACCGGCGCACCATGATCACCTCCCTCTTCCTGGAATGCCTGAAGAGCATCGTGGAGATGGAAAATCTGCTGAGATCGAAGCCCGGCGACGGCAAGACCCTGCTGGCCGCCAAGACCATGGGCTTCGCGGATCAGTACATCGGCCGCCTCTGGGGGAAGGACTGGACGGAGGTCCGGGCCCAGCGCCTCCGGGAGGGCATCGTCCCCGTCTTCCGCATGGTGGACACCCTCCACACGGGAAAATACATCGCTTACCTCTACTCCACCTACATGAACCTGCTGGACAAGGACTGCGTGAACCAGTCCCAGCTCACGGACAAGCGGAAGATCCTGGTGCTGGGCGCCGGTCCCATCCGCATCGGCCAGGGGGTGGAATTCGACTACTCCACCGTCCACGCGGTGCAGACCATCCGCCGGGCGGGGTACGAGGCCATCATCATCAACAACAATCCGGAGACCGTCTCCACGGACTATACCA
>CAMZIY010000092.1 GCA_947307365.1 uncultured Clostridia bacterium | reverse complement strand
TGGCTGCGGAAGCTCTCCCTGGCGGCGTTGGCCCCCAGGCCGGAGGTCTCGGACATGCTGACGATGCTCACGCCCGTAACGGCCCCGTTTGGATCCACGCCCACCATCATTTCGATCACGCCGCCGAAGCCCGAGGGCGTCACGATCACGATCCAGCCATTCTCTCCGGCCTGAAACACCTTTGATACGATGTCCTCCCCTTCGTAATTCGTTTCGCTGTACTCTCTGGCGGGGAGAACGGTTTTCATGGCGACATGGATCTTATCCGCCTTGTACTCCGCGATGCGCTGTTCGGTGATGTGGTTCACCAGGCCCAGGAGGCCCGCCACCACCGCGGCGAAAAGGAGCAGGGTGACAACGGTCCTGATCATGCTCCGGGCGGTGCCGGATTTGTTTTCCGTCATTTCGCCGCCTCCTTTTCCTTCTTTTCCTTCACGGCGCCGAAGCGCTTGCGGGGCAGAGCCTTATCCAGCAGCCAGACCGTGGCGTTCATGATGAGAATGGCGTAGCTGACGCCTTCCGCGTAGGCGCCGAACCAGCGGATAAACACGGTGAGCAGGCCGCAGCCCACACCGTAGACGATCTGTGCCCGGGGATTCACCGGACTGGTGACGTAGTCGGTCGCCATGAAGAAGGCGCCCAGGATCACGCCGCCGGAGCAGAGCTGCCAACCGGTCCACAGAAGCCGGGAATTCCCCTGGGGGAACAGGAAGCTGAGCACTGCCACGGTGAGGAGGAAGCTCAGAGGGATGCGCAGGGTGATGACCCGGCGGATGAGCAGATACACGGCGCCCAGCAGCAGGGCGAAGGTGCTGATCTCGCCCAGGGAACCGCCCACCTGTCCCAGGAAGCTCTGGAGCAGGGTAACTCCCTCCGGCAGCTTGCCGCCGGCCATATCCGCCAGCGGGGTGGCCCGGGTGACGGCGTCCGCGGCGGAGATACGGAAAAAGCCCGTATAGCTCAGAGGCTCCATCCAGGTGGTCATGGCCACCGGCCAGGAGAACAGGAACGCCCGGCCCGCCAGGGCGGGGTTCATGAAATTCTTTCCCAGGCCGCCGAAGAGTTCCTTTACGATCACGATGGCGAAGAAATCCCCGATGATGAGGATCCACAGGGGGATGGTCACCGGCAGGCAGTACGCCAGCAGGGTCCCCGTGACCACAGCGGAAAGGTCCCCGATGCTCCGCGGCTTCTTCAGCAGCTTCCGATAGGCCCATTCGAAAAAGACACAGGCGGCGCAGCTTACCAGAGTTACCAGAATGGCCCGGAAGCCGAACATATAGGCCGCCACACCCAGAGCGGGCACCATGGCGATGAGCACGTCCAGCATGATGGAGCGGGTGTCTTCATCGGTGCGGATATGGGGGGATACCGATACGGAGAGCAGATGCTGCTTCTCCTTTTCCTGATCCATGTCTGCCACCTCCCTTATTTCTTGTTCTTGACCTGCGCTTTGCCGTCCTTGAAGGCCTGCACCAGCTGCAGGCGGCCGGGACAGACGTAGGCGCAGCAGCCGCACTCGATACAATCGGTAATGTGCAGCCGCTCCAGCTCCCCGATCTCCCCCTTCCGCTCTGCGGCATAGAGGTACAGGGGCTGAAGATGCATGGGACAGGCGGCCACGCAGCGGCCGCATCGGATACAGACGGGATTCTCTTTCGCCAGGTTCTGGTTGGGCATCAGGCCCAGAACGGCGTTCGTGCCCTTGATGACGGGAACGGACAGGTCAAAGACGGCGCTGCCCATCATAGGGCCGCCCAGAACGATCTTGTCCACGTCCTCCTTCAGGCCGCCCGCCGCCTCCACCAGCGCGGAGACAGGGGTTCCCACCCGGCAGAGGAAGTTGCTGGGCGCGGCGACCCCGGGGCCGGAAACGGTGACAACCCGCTGGATGGAGGGCAGCCCCTCCTCCGCGAGGCAGTTCACGCACCAGCAGGTATGGGCGTTGAAAACGATGCAGGCCACGTCCGCCGGCAGTCCCCCCGGGGGCACCTGCCGCCCGGTCACGCTCTGGATGAGCTGCTTCTCCGCCCCCTGAGGGTAGCGGGTGCGCAGGACGTGGAGCCGGATGCCGCATCCCGGCGTCAGCCGTTTTTTCAGACCGGCGATGGCCTCGGGCTTGTTCCCCTCCACCGCCAGGACCGCCTCCGGCAGGTCCAGCATCCGCATGAGATACCGGATCCCTCCGATCACCTGGTCCGGCTGCTCCTCCAGGATCCTCTGGTCAGAAGTGATATAGGGCTCGCACTCCGCGGCGTTGACGATCATGGTGTCCACCTTGCCAAGGCCGCTGGAGATCTTTACGTGGGTGGGGAAGGTAGCGCCGCCCATGCCCACGATGCCGCCGTTCTTCACCAGCTCCAGCAGGGCATGGGGATCCTTTTCCAGTTCTTCCTTGTGGGATCTGACGCTTTCGTCCGGCGTATCCAGCCCATCGTTATCGATCACGATGCTCATGACCTTTTGTCCGTTGGGGTGCAGCCGGGGTTCCACCGCCGCAACGGTGCCGGAAACGCTGGCATGAATGGGCGCGGCCACGAAACCGGTGGTCTCGGCGATGAGCTGGCCCATTTTTACCGTATCCCCCTTCTGCACCACCGGCTTGCAGGGGGCGCCGATATGCATGCTCACGGGGATCACCACCTGGGGCGGCGGGGGCAGAGGGGTGATGGGTGAGGCGGCGGAATACCGCTTGCCGTCATCCGGGTGTATACCGCCGAAAAAGCTGTGCTTCATGGCGAAACACCTCCGATCTTCTCAGAATAGCTTGCGAATCATTTTTTATTATAACACAAGCTGCCTTTGTTCGTCCACAGTAAAATGTGCATAATTGACAAAAACCGGTGCCTGCGGCACCGGTTTTGTTGATGTTGTCCCGCTTACAGGGAAGAAATCGCTTCCAGGGCGATGCGCAGCGTTCCATCCGTATCCGTGGAGCTTTCCTCCCGGATCCCGGCGGCAGCCCGCTCCTGGTTCCATACCACGTGGAGCACCGCGCCGCAGCGTACGCCCAGGTGGGCGGAGGCCACAAAGAGGGCCGCGCTCTCCATCTCGCTGGCCAGGACCCCCAGCCGCTTCCAGGCCGTCCAGTTCTCTTTCAGTTCTTCCGCCACGGGCATGACCTCCGGCCGGTGCTGGCCATAGAAGGAATCCTTGCACTGCACCACGCCGATCTCATGCCGGAGACCCAGCCGGACGGCGGTTTCCTCCAGGGCGCGGGTGACGTAGTAGTCCGCAGCGGCGGGATAAGCCAGCGGAGCGTACTCCCGGCTGGTCCCCTCGGCGCGCACCGCGGCGGTGGCGATCACCGCGTCCCCGGGCTGCACGTCCATGCGGATGCCTCCGCAGGTCCCCACCCGGATGAAGGTGTGCGCCCCCAGCTCAACCAGTTCCTCCAGGGCAATGACCGCTCCGGGACCGCCGATACCGGTGGACACGGCGGAGACCCGCTTCTCCCCCAGCAGGCCGGTGATGATCCGGTACTCCCGGTTCTGTCCGATCAGCCTGGGCTCCCGGAAATACCGGGCGATCCTGTCGCACCGGGCCGGATCCCCCGGAAGCAGGCAGTATTCCCCCACTTCCCCGGGGCCGCAGTTCAAATGATACTGTTTTCCGTTGACAAACATCCTGATCCTCTCCGTTCCTGCCTTGCGGCTCTGCGCTTCCCCACTTGCTTTCCGCAGAGAATACGGCTATAATAGAAATAATGAGAATTCGTTTTCCGGCTGCGCCGGAAGCCTACAGAGGTCACAATGAAGAAACACCTTCTGAGCGTACTCTGCCTGATCCTGGGCATTGCCGTCGGGGTCTGCGGCTGTCTGATCGTCCTGGTGGCGGGAGAATCCTCCGGGCGGGGACAGCTGCCGGTGGAAAGTCCCAATCTTCCCCGGGAAGCCGGCCTGCAGGACAGTGAGCTTACCGCCCTGGCCTATACCGTCGCCGGGCTGATCCGCGAGGGGGATTACCGCACCCTGGCCACCTATATCCACCCGGTCTACGGTCTGGTCTTCGCCCCCAATTCTACCATCAATCTCACCTCGAATCAATGCTTCACCCCCAACCGGGTGGCCTACACAGCGGAGGACAGCACCATCTACGTATGGGGCACCAAATACGGCACGGATGAACCCATCCAGCTCACCACCGCTCAGTATTTCTACGGTTACGTGTATAACCGGGACTATGTCCGCGCCCCTCTGGTGGGGGTGAACCACATTGTCAAATCCGGCAACGCGCTGGAGAATGTCACCGCCGTCTTCCCCGAGGGAAAATTCGTGGACTTCTGCTTCCCCGGCGGAGCGGACGGCAGCGGCTGGAGCACGCTGCGCATGGTTTTCGAGCCCTATAAGGGGGAAATGAAGCTCAGCGCCCTGATCCACAGCGAATATACGGAATAAGCGGGAACAAGAAACGATCCCCCTATGCGGTGAATGCCGCATAGGGGGATTTTCAATGATTTCCTTAATCGGCCGTTCTTTCCTCTCCCCAGAAGAAGAGGGCCACGGTATCCGGACCCGTGTGGCTGCCGATGGTCGCGCCGATATTGAAGATCTCCGGCTTGCCGTCCAGATGGGGGAAGGAGGCGGTGATGAGGTCCGCCACAGCCTGCGCGTCATCCATGCAGGCGGACTGGCAGAGGAAGCATTTGCCGTTGTAGTTCACCCCGTCCCGGGCGTACTTCTGCATCCGCTTCACCATTTCCCGGATCACCCGGTCCTTACCCCGGACCTTGCTCTGGGGTTTCAGATGTCCCCCGTCGTCCACGTGGAGCAGGGGGCAGATGTGGAATACGCCGCCGAAGATCCCGGCCGCCTTGGAGACCCGGCCCCCCCGGACGTAATAGCTCAGGTCCGTGGAGAAGAACCAATGCTGGACCTTCTTCTTGTTGGCCTCGGCCCAGTCCGCCAGTTCCTTCGCGCTCAGGCCCTCGTCCCGCTTCGCTGCCAGGGCGTCCATGAAAAATCCGAAGCCGGTAGAGGCGCAGAGGGAATCCACCACGTAAACATGCCGGTCCGGATACTGCTCTGCCGCGATGTTGGCGGCATTTTTCGCCGCGTTATAGGTACCGGAAATGCCGGAGGAGAGGCAGACGTGTACCACGTCCTTCCCCTGGCTCAGGAATTTTCCGAAGTAATTCAGGTATTCCGCGATGTTCACCTGGGCGGTGCTGGTCTCCGCCCCGTCCCGGAGGATCCGGTAAAACTCGTCCGCGCTGAGGCTCTCCCAGCAGTCGTCCTCCCGCTCCACGCCGTTCACGGTGTAATGGAAGCCGATGGTCTCCAGGCCCAGTTCCTGAAAACGCCGGGCGGTCAGGTCTGCGCAGGTGCAGCAGCTGAGAATGTAATCTGCCATGGTATGCTCCTTTCCGAACGTGCAAGGGCGAAGGGGATCTCTCCCCTTCGCCCTGAAGCATACCTTTTTTCCCGGGAGAGGGCAATCTACTCTCCCGGAACGCCGCTCTACGAACCGTAGAATCGCCAGAAATCCCTATTTCCTGTCATTTTTCTCCTCCGGAGTCCGTCTGCGGATCCGGTATCCCAGGAGGACCAGCAGCTCCGCCGGCACCCAGACCACCGCCAGCTGCCAGGGGCGGTAATCCCGAAGGAAGAAGGCCAGCACCAGGAAGCCTGCCAGCACCAGGGCGGCCACGATCCATTTGTTGAACTTCCGGCCGTTGAAGAGGGTATTCATCACCAGCAGCGCGATGAGAGAGATGGGCACCCCCATGAACAGGATGACCCAGTAGACCTTTCCCAGGATCCAGAAGATCACAAACAGCAGGGCCGCCAGGGTCCATACCCCCAGGAAGGCTACGCCGGTCACCGCTTTTTTGTCGATGACGACGCTGTTCTTCCGCTTCATCTCTTCGGACACCCACTTATCGTGGGATTCCAGCAAATAATCCACGGTCACGCCGAAGATCCCCGACAGGCTCTTCAGCACCGCCGCGTCCGGCAGAGCCTCCGCCCGCTCCCACTTGGAGACGGACTTATCCGAATAATGGATGCGCTCCGCCAGCTCCGCCTGGGTCAGTCCCGATTTCTGGCGGAGCGTGATCAGATTTGCCGCGAATATTGCCCGAAGTTCGTCCATACTCAGCCTCCCAGGAGCCCCAGGAGCGCCAGAGCCACCAGGATGCAGCTGATCAGCAGCACCACGGAGAAGATGATCAGACCGGCGCTGAATTTGCCGCTGCCGCTGCCGCCGCTGGGCGGCAGAAGGTGCGCATTGCGCAGGGCTTTGCTGATGGGCTTATACAGGAGCAGGGTGAGGGCCATATTGGCCGCCGCCTTCACCAGATTGAAGGGCAGGAAGCCGGGGAGCATATAGGTGACGATAACCGCCCGGGGCACGTGCATGTACAGAGGGGTGATGAGCCAGTTCCACAGGAGCATCACTACGGTCATGCAGACCACGCCCAGGGCCAGGCCCAGGATCGCGCCGCCCATATCATGTTTCTTCCGGTACACCACCGCGGCGGTGCAGGCAAAGGCGGCGGTGCTCAGTACGTTCATCAGCAGCCCGATGGGACCGGTGGTGCTGATGGTGAGCATTTCAATGAGGGAGACCACGATGCTGATGGCCAGAGCCTCCAGGGGGCCCAGGAGGAAGCCGCCCATGGCGATGATCACGTCCTTGGGATCATACTTCAGGAAGGGCAGCGCAGGGATAAAGGAGAAAAAGGGGACCAGATGCGCCAGGAGCAGCACCGCGAAAGAGATGGCGGCCAGCATGGCCATGACCGCGATCCGCCGGGTCTTCACCGAAGAGCTTGTTTTGTTTTCCATTTCGATACCTCCGTAAACTTGCCCAGGCTGTGGGCTGAGACTGACCCGGCCGCATAAGGAAAGCGCCCGGGACGAAAAGCCTCGGGCGCAGGTATTTCGATCCATGACGGCGAACGCCGCCGAAAAAACGAAAAACCCGTCTTCTTTCATCCGGACTGTACCGTCGGTATCGGAATCTCACCGATTCGGCCCCCGCAGGGGTTCGCAGACTCGCCGCCCGGTTCACGGACCGCTCACTGCCGGTGGGGAATTTCACCCCGCCCTGAAGACGCTTTCATTATACCCCCTGACGGGGATTTGTCAAGAGGGTGCGGCGGCGGGATCCGGTTTTCGGCCTGCGGGCTGAAAGCCGGGGTGCGGCGCTTGGTTCCGCCGCACCCCGTGGTCAAACTCTGTTCTGTCCGCCGCGCTCAGTCCACCGTCAGCATGGCGCTGGAACTGTATACGGCGCCCTGGCTGTTCTTCACCCGGCAGCGGTACAGGATGCCGCTGTACTTGGTGTTCGCGGTGGTCGTATAAGAGGCCGACGTGGCCCCGGACTTGTTGTACCAGGTCTGACCTCCGTCTTTGGAGTACTGGGACTGGTAGGTCTGGCCCACCCCTGCGGCCACCTC
>CAMZIY010000091.1 GCA_947307365.1 uncultured Clostridia bacterium | reverse complement strand
GCGATATAATCCTGCCTCTCCGGCTCCGCCAGGGAGCGGAAGAAGGCGAACAGGTTATTGTGATAGCTGCCGCAGAGGCCCCGATTGCCGGACAGGAGGATCACCAGGGTTCGATCCGCTCCCTCCGGGGGAGAGAGGACCGCGCCGGAGGCTTCCAGCAGCTCCCGGCAGCCCTGGGCATAGGCCGCGAAGGCCGCGTTGACCGCGTTGAGCCGGGCCAGCTTGGCGGAGGATACAGTGCGCATGGCGCCGGCCAGCTGACAGATGGTCTGCACGCCCCGCAGGCGCTTTTTCAGATCAGTCAGCGTCGCCATGTCTGGCCTCCCGGACGAACCGGCCCAGGGCTTCCTTCACCCGGTCCATCTCCTCCCCGCTCAGCTTCGCTCCGGTCTTCAGCCGTTCCGGGATCGTTGGCTCATAGGTTTCCATCCAGGCATACAGGCTGGATTCAAAGTCCTCCATGGTCTCCTTGCTCTCCCCGGCGGCAAAGCCTTCGGACACCGCCAGGATCAGCAGGGCCTGCTTCCAGTCCGGCAGGGGGGCGTACCGCCGCTGACAAAGGGCGGCCATCATCCGCTCCCCGGCGGAGAGGACGGCGCGGGTGCTGTCGTCCAGGTCGGAGCCGAACTGGGAAAAGGTGCTGAGCTCCCGATACTGGGCCAGATCCATGCGCAGACGGGAAGAGACCTGCTTCATCAGCGGGGTCTGGGCGGCGGAGCCCACACGGGAAACGGAGAGACCCACGTTCACCGCAGGCCGCTGTCCGGCGTTGAACAGGTCCGTTTCCAGGAAGATCTGCCCGTCCGTGATGGAGATCACGTTGGTGGGGATGTAGGCGGAGATGTCGCCCATCTGGGTCTCGATCATGGGGAGGGCGGTGACGCTGCCCCCGCCGGCCTCCTCCGTCAGCCGGGCGGCCCGCTCCAGGAGCCGGGAATGGAGATAGAACACGTCCCCGGGGTACGCCTCCCGTCCGGAGGGGCGGTGGAGGAGCAGGGACAGCTCCCGGTAGGCCACGGCGTGCTTGGAGAGGTCGTCGTAGATGATCAGGCAGTCCTGCCCGGAGTAGAGGAAATACTCGCTCATGGCGGCCCCGGCAAAGGGGGCGATATACTGCATGGAGGCGGAGCTGGAGGCGGGGGCGCTGACGATGGTGGTATAGGACATGGCGCCGTATTTCTCCAGCTTGTCCCGCAGTTCCGCCACCGCCGTTTCCTTCTGGCCGATGGCCACATAGATGCAGGCTACGTTCTGGCCCCGCTGGTTCAGGATGGCGTCCACAGCCAGGGCGCTCTTGCCGCTCTGCCGGTCCCCGATGATGAGTTCCCGCTGGCCCCGGCCGATGGGGACCAGGGCGTCGATGGCTTTGATGCCCGTATGCAGGGGAACGGAAATGGATCTCCGGTCCGGGATGCCCGGAGCGGGGTATTCAATGGGGCGCTTCAGGTTCGTGCGGATGCGGCCCTTGCCGTCGATGGCCTGGCCCAGGGGATCCACCACCCGGCCCAGGAGGGCTTCCCCCACAGGGACGCTGGCAATGCGGCCCACCCGGCGCACCCGGCTGCCGCTCTCGATCTTCTCATAGTCGCCGAAGACGACGCAGCCGATGCGCTGGGGCTCGATATCCAGGATCATGCCCCGTTCGCCGCAGTCGAACTCCACCACTTCGCCGTACATGATGTCCGCCAGGCCGTCCAGCCAGCAGATGCCGTCGGAGATGCTCAGGACCCGGCCCAGCTGGAAGGTATCCAGCTGAGGCTCCGCCTCCCGGATCCCCGCCATCAGATCCTCCAGGATGCTTTCCTTATCCTGGATATTGTCCAGCGGCCGCTTCAGCAGATCCTTCTCCAGGTGATAGAGCCGGTTCTCCACCGTCATATCGTAGACGGTGTCGCCGATGCGCAGGCGCAGGCCGCCGATCAGGTCCGGGTCCACCTTTACCCAGTAGGAAGGCTTGCCTCCCACCTCCTGGAGCAGAGCGGTGGTTCGCTGACCGATGAGATCCACCAGCTCGTCCTCCAGGGGATAGGCGGAGGTGAGGGTGACGTAGAGCACGTCGTGGTGCATCAGGTAACACATATCCCCGGGGGTGATGCGGATGTTTTCCAGCACCTTCTGTGCCAGCATGGGCTCCAGCGCCCGGATACGGGAGACCTGGGGCTCCCGGGTGAGATGAGCGCCCAGCTCCAGGCACAGGGCCCGCACCGCCTGGTCCCGGGCGGTGCCCATGGCCTCCTGGCGGAGCACCTCCAGCTCCCGGGCATGGACCTGTTCAGCCAGAGCCTTTTCCGATTCCAGGGTCTGACGCAATACTTCCAGCCCGCCGTCCTCCGGTTCCTCCGGCAGGGCGTCGGGCTCCTTTTTCGTTTCCGTTTCCGGCTGCTCTTCCAGGGCGGCGGCCTCCAGGGCCTCCGCCTCATCCAGGGCTCTGCTGATATCCTTCCGCCGCTGCGCAAAGCGGGGAAGCACCGATCTCCGGCCCACCAGCCAGAGACCCAGGCCCAGGATCAGGAAATTCACCAGGGCGTACAAAAAATGCATTCAGCGTTCTCCGTAAGATACGAGCTTTTCCGTAAAGGCTTCCACGTGGGCTTGGAGGGAGGTGGCCAGCTCGGGTACCAGGGCAGCAGCCTCGGCTTCCAGCTCCTTCCGCTGCCGGTCGGTATCCTGCCGGAAGGCCAGGGCCTGGGCGTTCAGTTCCGCTTCACCGGTCTCCCGCAGGGCCAGAAGTTCCCGCTGCCGGTCCTCGGCTCTCCGCCGGAGGGCAAGCTGCCGCTCAGCCTCCCGCCGGGCTTCTTCCTCCGCCAGCTGGGCGCTCTTGTCCAGGGTCCGGGCATGGGCGATGCGGGCCTCCCTGGCGTCCATGAACCGCAGCAGAGGCCGCAGCAGCAGACGCCAGAGGATCAGCATGAAGGCGCAGAAGCAGAGGATGGTCCAGATCAGGATATTGGGCTGGATATTCATCTTCCCATGTTCAGGCGATCTTGCCCACCAGCATGAAGGCGATGAGCAGACCATAGATGGTAAGGGCCTCCATCAGAGCCATGGAGAGCAGCAGAGCGCCCCGGATATCCTTGGCGGCTTCCGGCTGCCTGGCGATGCTTTCCATGGCGGCTCGGGCGGTCTTGCCCTGGGCCAGGGCGGGGAACACGGTGGAGAGGGCGATGGTCAGGGCCGCCGCAAGGGCGATAATGGCGGAATCGGACATGGTACAATCTCCTTTTTCGTTGATGAAAAGTCCGGGATGGTTTTAATCTTCGATGAATTCCTGCAGATAGGAGGCGGTGAGCATGGTGTACACGATGGCCTGGATGGCGCAGAACAGCAGGCTCAGGACCATCATGATGATGGGAGCGCCGATGGGGAGCAGGTGGTACAGGTTTTCCATCACCGTTTCTTCCCCGAAGATGTTGCCGAACAGACGCAGGGCCAGGGAGGCGGGCTTGATGAGCTCATCCAGCAGCAGAAGGGGCACCACGGGGGTGAGAAAATGCTTCAGGTAGTGTTTCGCTCCGGCATGGATCCCCGCTGCCTGAAGAAAGACGAAGGTGACGATGCCCAGCCCCAGGGTGACGGAAAGGGAGGAGGTGGGGGCCTTTACGTATTTGCTGATCCCAACCCCCGGGATGAGGCCGGAATAGTTGGACAGAATGATGAAGCAGAACAGGGGGCCCAGAAAGAAGAGATACTTTCTGCCGTTTTCCTTGCCCAGGATGCCGGAAAAGAAATCATCCAGACCGCTGACGGCGATCTCCATCAGATTCTGGAGCCGGCCCGGCCGCTCCTTCAGATTGCGGGTGACCAGCAGGGAGATCCCCGCCGCCAGGGCCAGGAAGATCCACATGGCGATCACTTCCCCGGTCACGTCCAGGATGCCGAACAGGCGGATCACCGGTTCGGAGGGTTCACCCACGGCGCATCACTCCTTTCCTCTGCCCTCCAGTTCCCGGGCGAGCCGCCGGGTGAAGAGGGCCAGCAATATCGTCAGTCCCAGCGCTCCGCCGATGAGCAGGGCAAAGAGGTTGAGACCCGTGTGTTTTCCGATCAGGTACAGCGCCAGAAAATAGGCCGCGCTCAGAAGCATCCGCAGGGGGGAGGCCAGGCTCATCCCCGTTTCCCCCTTGCTCCGCATGAAGCGTCGGAGGAGGAGGTAGTTCACCCAGGAGATCAGCGCTCCCCCCGCGAACGCGGCGAGACCGGTAAGAAACAGCTCCATGGGGCGACCTCCTTCCTATAACTCTGTATTATACCACGGGAGGTCGGATTTGCCAATGATATTCGTGGAATACAGTTGGAAAAACCTGTGGGATGTACGCAAAAAACCCGCAGGGCGGGAAGCCCTGCGGGTCAGCGAAGCGTTTCCGCTTCTCAGCTGTTGTTGGTGTGGTCCTTGGGGGCGCTGGCATTGCCCATCCCGCCGGACATGGTCCAGTGCCGGTAGGCGCTGGCGGCGTCGCCGCTGGCGCGGGCCTTCTTGGCGGCCTCGGTGTACAGGCCGTACTCATGGGCCACCAGGTTCTCCGTGTAGCTGGCGTCGGTGTGGGCGTTCCGGGGCAGGGGCACGTTCTGCTCACCCGCCAGGATATCCTGCACCTTCTTGACGTCCACGGTGTGGGTGCTGGTGCCGTCCGCCACAGCCACGGCGGCGGCCACGCCCGCGGCCTGACCGGTGCCGACGCACTGGGGGATCAGGTTCACGTTGTCGATGGCGATGCGGTCCGCGGAGATATGGCGGCCGGGGGCCAGGAGGTTCTCCACCTTCTGAGGCAGGATGGCGCGGTAGGGGATCTCGATGGGGGCGTTGTCGTTCAGGGTGTCCACGGTGCAGTGCCAGGCGATGCAGTCCTCATGCTCCTTGGGGAAGGCCCAGTCGTTGGAGGAGATGACGTACTCGCCCACGATGCGGTGGGAGCCTCTGGTGCCCAGCTGGGGCGCGATGTCGTACAGGTAGGCGTCCTTGAAGATCTCGGGGCAGACGGTCTTGTAGTAGTCCACGACCTTCCGCAGGGCCAGACGGGTCTTCATTTCGGTGTCGGTCAGGTCCTTGATCAGGGAGCAGTCATGCTTGGGCTGCCAGTTGTTCATCCAGCTCACGTCATCCGTGGGGCCGTCGATCATGCCGGCGCGGAAGCCGTGGATCTGCGCGACGGCCTGGCCCATGGCGCGGGCTTCTTCCATATGGGTGCGCATCCATTCCCCGTAGGCCTTCTTGCTGAAGCCGCCGATGCGGTACACCAGAGCGGTGGAGGAGCAGCGGCACTCATCGTCGATGGCGGAGGAGGTGGGAGCGCCGGAGAGACGGCACAGGTCCGCGTCGCCGGTGGCGTCGATGACCACCTTGGCGAGGACGGCCTTGCGGCCTTCCTTGCTCTCAAAGATAACGCCCTTGCAGATATTGCCTTCCATGATGGGCTTGGTGCCCCAACTGTGGTACAGGACCCGGATGGCGTCCGCATGCTCGGCGAGCATCACGTCCATCTCGATCTTCATCTGGTTGGGCTCCACGGTGAAGCCGAACTCGACCCGGTCCCGGGTGGCGCCGCCCACGCCCCGGAAAGCCTTCATGAGCAGAGGATCGTGGCTGCCGGTGAGGGACTGATCGGGACCGGCCACGGCGCCGGGGATCTTGCGGAGACGGTCGAACCACTCCTCCTGGATGCCCCGGACATAGATCTTGTCGTGGAAGGAGAGGCTGGGGATGAGCAGCACGTAACCGCCGGTCACGTCGCCGCCGCAGTAGCCGTACCGCTCCATGAGGATGATGTTTTTGCAGCCCGCCCGGGCAGCGGCGATGGCTGCGGTATGGCCGGCGGAGCCGCCGCCCACCACCAGAACGTCGCATTCGTCATATACGGGGATGGTCGTCTGAGGCTCGATATAGGTCTTTGCGTTCATTCTGCTTCCTCCTTGATGATCGTGAGATCGCATATTATGACTAATATATTACAGCATAGCATACAACAGGGGGAATTGCAAGGACAAAGGGACCGGGGAAATCATGAATGGTTTCGGGGACGGAGTCCCGGCGCGCGGCAGGGCAGGTCACGAAAGCCAGACTTCGGTCCCGTCCTCGCTCCAGTCGAACCGTGTGTCCAGCTGTTCCAGCCGGCAGAGTTCCCGGATATGGGCCAGGACGCCGTCCCCCTTTTCGCCCCGGCGTACCGGGACCGGATGGCCGCTGTCGTCGATGTAGCAGGGAATGAAGCCGGCCCGGACCAGACCGGCCTCATGGAAAACCCCCTTGGCGATCAGGGTGTTGCGGGAAGCCTGATCCCCCACGTAGAAGGGGATGGTCTCGGTGATGGGCTCCCGGGGTCTGATCAGGGCTTCTGTATTGACTCCCTGCCAGTGGTTCGGCAGGAATCGGCGCTGCCCCGCCAGGGCCGTGCCCTCCTGCAGGAAGGCGTCCGTTGCGAAGATGAAATGGCCGATGCTGTAGTAGATCGGTTTGCCCCTGTACATCTCGATCCCCAGCAGGGTGTGGGGGTGGTGGGCGAATACCATTTCCGCCCCCGCGTCGATGGCAGCGTGGGCGATCTCGATCTGGTACTGCTGGATATCCGTGCTGTGCATCCGGCCCATGTGGAAGCTGGCCAGGACCATCGCTCCGTCCGCCTTCGCCTTTTGGAAAGCGGAGCGCATCTGCGACAGGGCGGCGGGACTGACGGAGGTATAGATATGGGTGGGCAGGGCGCCGGGCTCGTTGGTGTCGTTGTCATAGGAGGTGGCGACGTAGATGAACGCCGCACCGGCCTTGGCCGGGGTCGCCTGAACGGTCTTCGGTCCCACGGCGGTATAGGAGAAGCAGGCAAACTTCAGGCCCTTCCGCGTGATCACCGCGGGAGCGCAGGCTTCCTCTTCGTTCGCCCCTTCTCCCGCCGTCGCGATGCCCAGCTCATGCAGCTTGTCCAGGGTATCCATGACGCCGTAATATCCCTGGTCGAAGGAGTGATTCCCGGCGCAGGTGCCCACGTTGAAGCCCGCGTCCTTCATGGCCTCCAGCCGGACGGGATCCGTTGCCGGAGCGCTGTGGTTGTCGTAGGCGCTCCACTGGGGGCGAAGGGTATAGGGGATCTCCACCTGACCCATCACCACGTCGCCGCTTTTCAGGAGCGCCCGGGATTCGTCGAAGTACTTTTCCACTCCCGGGACGTCCAGGATCAGATCCCCCACGGAGAGGACAGTCGCTGTTTCCTTCATGATTCACCTCTGACGGTCTTATTTGTGTTTTAAGATTCTACTATCTTATCAGCGAGCGGGAGAACGGTCAAGAATACGAGGGGGCTGATCGGGGTTTGAGAAATCAAAAGCTCCGGGCGATTGCCGCCCGGAGCTGAGCGTGTCGACAAAGCCGACACGCTTCGAATTGGACCCGCTTTGCCGGGCTCCAATTCGAGTAAGCCGCACTCCGCTCCCCGCACTCGCTTTGCTCGCACAGTCCGCTTCGTGAGCAGTATGATGG
>CAMZIY010000090.1 GCA_947307365.1 uncultured Clostridia bacterium | reverse complement strand
GACCGCGGGAGCGGAGCTCACCATCAGCAGCATCAAGGCGAATAAGACCAGCGCCAATGTCGGCGAGACGATCACCTGGACAGCGGCAGCCAGCGGCGGCACCGGGACGCTGCAGTACTACTTCATCGTGTACAAGGACGGAACCAAGATCAAGACCCGTGCCTACAGTGCGACGAATACCTTCAGCTATACACCTGCGGAAGCCGGTACATACAAAGCGAAGGTCTATGTGAAGGACACTGCCGAAGAGAAGAAAAATAAAACCAGTACTAGCATTGTGGTAGCGGATCAGCTTGTTATCACCAGTGTTGTGGCGAGCAAAACCAGTGCCAATGTAGGAGATACCATTATCTGGGGAGCAATGGCAACTGGCGGAACCGGTACGCTTCAGTATTATTTCATCATCTACAAGGATGGAAACAAAGTTGAAACGCGTGCTTACAGTACATCAAATGTCTTCAGTTATACCACTTCGGAGGCTGGTACATATAAAGCAAAAGTGTATGTTAAAGACAGCATAGGGAACAAAGTAAGTAAATCGGGCGGCAGTGTGCCAACCTATGTGCCGTCATACTATTTCCCACTTCACTTATATTCTTATGATGGTAAAGTGTATTTGGGAAAATTAGTTACAGACAAGTATGACAGAGACAGTATTTGGAACGAGTATGGTTCATATGGCAGCAAGTATTCCGACACAAGCATATGGAATACATACGGGGACTATGGGAGTGCATATTCAAATGAGAGCGCTTTCTATAAGTATGCAAGTAAACCACCGATGATAGTCGATCGATACGGAAATGTTTTAGGCCATTTGACAACAAACACTTCATTTTATGATGGAGTAACGATTGCACAACTCCAGCAGTTCCTCAAAGAATACAATCAATAATCGAACGGTTTGCCTATTCTCGGCATAAGTGTTGTCATTTCCGGAGCATTTCTATGAATTGATTAAATGCAATGATTCCCTGCCCCTGATCCTCACCATCGGCAAGCACCGCTTCTGCGCATAAAACTGCCCCCGATCCGTTCAACGCGGATCGGGGGCTGCCTTTCGGTTAACCGGCAAATCTTACAGCTTTGCCCTCAGCGCTCTCCGGGCCAGAAGGCCGCCCAGCAGAGTGACCGCCAGCTCGACCAGCACCGTGAACCACACGGGGCAGTACCCAGCAAAGGCCAGCACCAGGAGCAGGATCTTCAGCCCCAGGGCGGGGAGGAAGCAGAGCTTCCGGCTGTTCTTGTCGTTCAGCAGGGCTCCCAGGAGCAGCAGGGCGCCCCGGCTGCCGCCGGGGGCGGTGACGATCTCCGGATCCTTTCCGCAGCCGCCCAGGGCGGCGTACAGATCCGATTCCCCGGCGGGACCCCGGTCTCCGTCTCCGGAGGCGTAAAGCAGCGTCTCCTCCGGGAAGCGCTTTTCCCCGGCTTCGGTCATATCCCCGAATCGGTAGAGGCCGCAGGCACGGATCTTGTCCTCCAGCTCGCCCTCCTCCGGCTCCGTCTGGTTCAGGCGGATGCAGCCGGCGTATTTGCCGTCGATCCCCACGTGGATGGTGTTCTCCCGATCCTTGAAGGGGACCAGGGGCAGGCTGGCCCGCTGCATGAACTCCGCGCTGCCGCAGATGATCACCCGGCCCCGGATGCGGGCCAGGACGCCGAAGTCCCGCAGCTCCTGGTACCGCTCCAGCAGCTCGGGATCCGTGCGGTGACCCAGCAGCTCCGCCAGGGTGTCCCCCAGGTGGCTGGGAGAGCAGGACCAGGCGCAGGCGGCCAGCTCCAGCAGGGCGGCGGGAGGCACTTCCTTCGGCATGGCGCTCTGGATCACGGCGTCTCCCCGGACCAGCGTATCCGGCAGCTGGAAACAGCAGAGCTTCGTCCCGCAGAGCCGGGAGAGGGAATCCCCGGTGAAGATCGCTCCCTGCTCGCAGGCGTTCACGGAGGCAGAAAAATCACACAGACCAAAGGACCAGAACAGGGGGACGACGTTCCCCAGGGCCAGGAACATGGCAGCCCGCCGCAGGATCGCGGGGATGCTCGTCTTGGTGAGGAGCGCGGCCAGGATGACGTACAGGGCGGCGAGGGCCGGAACGATGTAGGGCAGCCAGAGCTTCAGGAAGCGGCCCAGATCGTCTCCCGGGTCGGGGTCCGGCTGAAACTCGCCGATCCGGTCCCCCAGGTCCGCCTGCTCCTTCCTGCGGGTGATGATCCGTACCGCCGCGCTGCGCCGCCATTCCAGCACCGGCAGGGTGATCCGGTACAGGATCATGGCCGCCGCTCCGGCGGCGGGCTTATTGGCGCAGAGGCAGAGGATGCAGGCCAGGACAAGGAGCAGAGGGTACCCCGGACGCTTGTTCCGGGTGAGATCCCGCAGGATCGGCAGGGCCAGCGGGTAGCCGGCAGCCAGGAAGGAGAGAACGCAGAGGATGAGCTTCAGCGTTTCCCCCATGGGGATCAGTTTGGAGCACGCCAGAAGCACGATGGCCAGGATCAGGGCCAGCGTCGGGATCGGCAGGGCGTTTTTGCGGAACATAGGCATCGTCCTTTCTCTTTGACCGCCGGGGATTCAGGTCCCCAGCAGGAAGACCGAGGGATCGCTCAGGAAGGTGGAAAGACTGTAGTTGATGAGGATATCGTCAATGGCGTTGTCTTCCGCGTATTCCCGCACGCTTCGGCGGAAATACCGCAGATCCAGCACATGGATCTCGCTGTAATGGGAGAAGAAAAAGGGCAGCTCACAGTCGGAATAGGAATCCCGCAGCACCAGGAGCCTGCCGCCGGTCTGCCCGGTCTCAATCACCATCCGTGGGGTGTTGCCCCCGAAGAAATAGGCGTATTTGTCCTTGACGGCCAGCTTCTCCTCCGCGTAGACGGGGGAGGGCTCCTCCCCGTCGTCCCGGTACACGGTCACTCCCTCCGGTTCCACCCAGCGGCTGATGCTGTCCGGCTTCACCCAGCGGACGCCGGAGGAGGAATACACGGTGCCGTAGAACGCCTCCGTGACGGTCGCAGGCTGAAAGCTCTCCTTCGGGGCCGGGGTCAGGCCCATGGCCCGGGCGGAGGCGGCATAGCCGTAATAGGCGCCCAGGGTGGTCCAGTGGTGGTCCGTGCGGTAATAGATCTCCTCGTCCCGGTGCTCCGTCAGAGCGGAGAGGACGTCCGCCGCGGGGCACGCAGCCTCCCCATAGATCCGGCGGATCAGCGCCTCCTGGTCCGCAGTGTTGGCGTGGGCCGGGAGCCGGTCTGACCAGACTGCGGCGGAGGAGGGGATCAGGGCCAGGAAGACCCGGGCCTTCGTTCCCTCCGCCAGGGCGTTCACCGCCCGGACGGCGGAAGCCGCTGCGCTTTCCTCCGGCTGGGGGAAGCGGGTGATGAGGGTGTCCTCCCGGCAGAAGAACACGTTGTTGTTTTCCGTTTTTCCCAGAGCCCGCTCGGTGCGGGATTTCAGGCTGATCCAGCTGTCCCGCAGGGGGAACTGATCCGTGATGCAGTCCTCCACACCTTGGGTAAAGGCGCCGGAGGCCAGATCGGAGACACGGAAGCGGGGCGGCTGTGCCAGGACCCGGTTCTCCTGCTCGGAGAAGGTCCGGCGGGGAAGGGCGATCAGCAGGACGAGCCCCAGGGCCAGGAACAGAAGAAAGACCAGGATCTGCGTCAGATCGGAAAAACGTTTCATCCGGCGCACCTCCTAGAAGCGGAAATAGAGGAAGGGATTGTAGCTCCCGTCCACCAGATAGGCGGTGACCAGCACCAGGCAGCCCAGCATCAGGATGGGCGCGGCGCAGCCCCGGACCTTTTCCGGCAGCCGGTCAAAGATCCGCCGGGGCAGAGGGGTGGCGCACAGGGCCAGGATCACCAGGGTAGGAGCGAAGCTCCGGAGATAGTACAGGAAGACGGAGGAAACCAGGCCTTCTCCGCCGCCGAACAGGGCGGCCAGATACCCGGCGCACTGGCCCAGATCCTCCAGACTGAAGACCACCCAGCCGATCACCACCAGGATCAGGGCGTAGAGGTGGGCGATCCACCGGGGGCCCCGGTCCAGCCGCCGGAGGAGGAAGGCCTTTTCCAGCATCAGGAGCAGGGCGTAATACAGGCCCCAGAGCAGATAGTTCCAGCTGGCTCCGTGCCAGATGCCCGTGAGGCACCAGACGATGAGGAGGTTCAGCAGCTGCCGTTTCAGCCCTTTCCGGTTGCCTCCCAGGGGGATATATACATAGTCCCGGAACCAGGAGGAAAGGGTGATGTGCCAGCGGCGCCAGAAATCCGTGATGCTGTCCGCCAGATAGGGATACCGGAAGTTTTCGGGAAACTCGAAGCCCAGCATCCGCCCCAGGCCGATGGCCATGTCCGAATAGCCGGAAAAATCGAAATAGATCTGGAAGGTGAAGGCGACGGCCCCCAGCCAGGCGTCCGCCACGGAGAGGGCGGAGGGATCCATGGCCTTGTACACGTCCCACAGGGCTCCGATGGCGTTGGCCAGGAGGACTTTTTTCCCCAGGCCCTGGATAAAGCGCCGCACGCCGGAGGCGAAGGAGGAACGGGTGATCCGCCGGTCGGAGAGCTCCGCCGCGATATCCCGGTACCGCACGATGGGCCCGGCGATGAGCTGGGGGAAGAGGGCGACGAAGGTGCCGAAGCGGACGTAATTCCGCTGGGGCTCCACCTGGCCCCGGTACACGTCGATGGGATAGCTCATGGCCTGGAAGGTATAGAAGGAGATGCCGATGGGCAGCCGCAGCCCCAGGGGGGCCAGAAAGGCCAGGAAGGGGATCAGCCGCAGATTCTCAGCGAGAAAATCGTAGTACTTGAAGAAAAACAGCAGGGCCAGATTCAGCACGATGCAGAAGGTGAGAACAGTCTTGCCCTTTTCCCTCCGCCGGGAGATGAGCAGGCCGGAGACATAGTTCAGGGTGATGGAGAATACCATCAGAAGGATGTATACCGGTTCTCCCCAGCCGTAGAACACCAGGTTCACGATGAAGAGCCAGAGGTTGCGCCACCGGGCGGGGACCAGGAAATACACCGCCAGCGTCACCGGGAGATAGACGAACAGGAACAGCAGGCTGGAAAACAGCATTATCCTTCCTCTTCCTCCTCTTCCGGCCGGAACGAGGACAGGGGGCTGGCGTCCGCCGCCTGGCGCAGGTCCGTGCTTTCCACATGGGTGTAGATCTCCGTGGTGTTCAGGTGCTCATGGCCCAGCAGCTCCTGGAGGGTGCGTACGTCCACCCCGTTATGGAGCATGAGGGTGGCGGCGGTATGCCGCAGCTTATGGGAGGAGAAGCCCTCCTGGCTCAGCCCCGCCTCTCCCAGATGCACCTTCACCAGCCGGTGGACGGTGCTCCGGGCGATCCGATCCCCCCGTTCGGAGAGGAAGAGGGCGGGGGTCGCCGTCTCCTTGGGCCGCAGGGCCAGGTAGGTGTCGATGGCCTCCCGGGTGCTGTCGTTCAGAAACACCACCCGTTCCTTGCCCCCCTTGCCCAGGACCCGGAGCTGGTCCCCGGTCACGTCGGAGAGGTTCAGTCCCGTGAGCTCGCTGATCCGCAGGCCGCAGTTCAGAAAGATGGTGAGGATGCACCGGTCCCGCTCCTTGTTCCGTCCCCCCACGCTGCGGAGAAGGGAAAGACTCTCCTCCAGGGTCAGATACTTGGGCAGGGAACGGCGGGTCTTGGGGGTGTCGAAGCCCTCCAGGGGGTTCTTCTCCAGTTTGCCCGTTTTCACCGTCAGATATTGGTACAGGGATTTCAGGGTGGCCAGCTTCCTGGCCCGGGACACGGCGGAGAGGCCGTATTCCGCTTCCCGGGAGCGCTGCTGCCGCACCCGGTCCCGGCTGAGGAAGCTGAGGAAATCGTAGACCTCCGATTTCGTCACCGCGGCCAGCATGCCCAGGTCCACGTCCCCGATGGGGATCTCGGAAAACTCCGTCTCCTTGGGCACCAGGCCCCGGCGGAGCTTCAGGAAGCGGAAAAAGGTGCGCAGATCCAGATAGTATTCGTCGATGGTGGCCTGGGAGTGGCCCTTTACCACCTCATGATACTGGAGAAAATCCCGGAGGATCTCCGGCGCCTCGTCACGATAGTCCATTCCGCACCCCGCAACAGCCCATTATTTCGCCATGATAACTATGTATAATATAGCAGAACGGCAGAGCATGTCAAACGAAATGTCGAAATCCGGGGTTTCCGGGAGGGCGGAAGCCTTCCGGCTGGAGATCGCCGGGGACTTTCTGCTGCTCCTGACCCTCACCTGGTTCTTCTGGGGCGGGGAGACCCTGGCCGCCCTTCTGCTGGCGGCGGCGGTCCATGAGCTGGGCCACGCTGCGGTCCTTCTGCGCCTGGGTCAGCTTCCCCGGGGCCTGCGGATGGATCTTGCCGGGCTCTGCCTCCGCTGCCCTCCGGCGGAGACCGAAGGCCGGGAGCTGCTGCGCACCCTGGCAGGCCCGGCGGCGGGGCTGCTCCTGGCTCTTGCCCTCCGGGGAAGCGGGGAACCCTTCCTGCGCCTCTGCGGAGAGACCAGCCTGGCCCTTTCCGGCATGAATCTCCTGCCCGCTTCCTGCCTGGACGGGGGCAGACTTCTGCGGAGTCTGGCGGTCCTGACCCTGGGTCCCCTGCCGGCGGAGCGGATCAGCCTTGCGCTGGACTGGGCCTGCATCCTCCTGTTCCTTTTCCTGGGGCTGAAGGGCAGACCGGACTGGTTCCTGTGGAGCGCCTGGGTGCTGGCCCAAAGGGTGAAACGATGATGCATCAACAGTTGATTTATCCCGGAGAATCATGTATGATGATTTGAATTTCCGGGGGATGCAAACACCCCCGTCAAGGGAGTTATGGGCATGCTGCCAGAACTGGAAGCCATCCTGCCCCGGGTACAGAAGCCCGCCCGGTACACCGGCGGGGAATACGGGGAGATCAAGAAGAATCAAGCGGACGTGCGCCTGCGCTTCGCCCTCTGCTTTCCCGATACCTATGAGATCGGCATGTCCAACCTGGGCCTGCGGATCCTGTACGGGATACTGAACGGCATGGACGGGGTATGGTGCGAGCGGGTCTTCGAGCCCTGGCGGGATATGGGCGAGGCCATGCGGAAGGCGGGGATCCCCCTGTATGCCCTGGAGAGCGGGGACCCGGTGAAGGACTTCGATCTTATCGGTTTCTCCGTGGGATATGAAATGAGCTTCCCCGGCATCCTGGATATGCTGGACCTGGCGGGGATCCCCCTGAAGAGCGCGGACAGGCCCGGTCTCACCCCCATCGTTTTCGCCGGAGGGGCCTGCATGATGAATCCGGAGCCCATGGCGGACTTCCTGGACCTGTGCGTCATCGGAGAAGGGGAGGACGCGGACCGGGAGGTGGCGGCCCTGCTCATGCGGGCCAAGGAGGAGGGCTGGACAAAGGCCGCCTTCCTGGAGGCCGCAGCGCAGATCGAAGGGGTCTACGTCCCCTCCCTCTATACCCCGGAATACCTGCCGGACGGGCGGATGAAGGGGCACGTTCCCCATGGGGGCGCCCCGGAGCGGGTACGGAAGCGCATCATCGAAGATCTGGATTCCGTCTATTTCCCGGAGCACACCATCGTCCCCTCCACGGAGATCGTCCATGACCGGACCATGCTGGAGCTGTTCCGGGGCTGCATCCGGGGCTGCCGCTTCTGCCAGGCGG
>CAMZIY010000089.1 GCA_947307365.1 uncultured Clostridia bacterium | reverse complement strand
AGGCCGCCGCAGGCGGATTCATAGGTGGGATCGTAGAACAGGGGCGGGAAATCCCCCTCCCGCACCCCCTCGGGGGTGATCTGGTACTGAACTGAGATCCGACTTTTCTTCTCTGCCGGCACCCGGAAATAGGTGTCCTCCATCCCCAGGGGATCGAAGAAATGCTCCTTCAGGTAATCCCCGAAGGTCTGGCCGGAGAGGAGCTCCAGCAGGGCCGCCGCCACGTCCAGGCTCTGTCCGTAATAGAAATGCTCCCCCGCCTCGAAGGCGCCGGGGATCTGGCCCGCGGCTTTGGCGAAGGTCTGGAGATTATACTCTCCCTTGGCCTTGGCCTCGTTCATCCTTTCCGCCAGGGCCTGGCTGTTAGGGTTGTTCCAGCCCCAGTCCACGGTGACGCCGCTGGTCATGTCGAACAGATGCCCCACGGTGGGCTTGACCTTCGCCGGCTCCACCCGCAGATCCCCCCGGGGGCTGTAGGTGTAGATCTTGTGGTCCTTCCACTCGGGGTAATAGTCCTCCACGAAGTCCGTGAGCAGGAATTTTCCCTGCTCGAAGAGCTGCATGCAGGCGGCGCTGGCGATGGGCTTGGTCATGGAGGCCAGCTGGCAGATGGTCTTGTCCGTAAAGGGGATGTTTTTCTCTTTGCTGGCATAGCCCACGTAATTTTCGTACAGCAGGTCCTCTCCCTGATAGACCCGCAGGCCCGCTCCGCCGGGGCCGCGCTTCAGCACGTCCTGCAGGAGACCGTCCAGACTTTTCAGACTGCCCATGGTGATTCCTCCCGATATTCTGAGATTTTGTTTCCTGGCCCTATTATGGCAGAGGGAAAGGGCGGTTTTCAAGGGGGTATTTCCGGGAAAACCCCGGCATGGCATTGACCCGGCTTTCTCCCGCGGGTATAATTGAGCGCGGAAAGATCCGGCGTCTCCCCGGGAGGCGCCTTTTTGGAAAGGAAGGACAGCAAATGGCAGACTATCGCTTTGAGACCCTGCAGGTCCACGTGGGCCAGGAGCAGGCGGACCCCGCAACGGACGCCCGGGCGGTGCCCCTGTACCTCACCACCAGCTATGTGTTCAAGGATTCCGCCCAGGCGGCGGGCCGTTTCGCTCTGACGGAGGAGGGGAACATCTATACCCGCCTGGGGAACCCCACCACGGATATCTTCGAGAAGCGCATCGCCGCCCTGGAGGGGGGCGTGGGGGCCTTGGCCACCGCCACCGGCTCCGCCGCCATCGCCTACGCCATCCAGAATATCGCCTTGGCGGGGGATCATATCGTTTCCTCCACCAACCTGTACGGCGGCACCCATAACCTTTTCGCAAACACCCTGGTGGAGCAGGGACTCACCACCACCTTCGTGGACCCCGCTGACCCGGAGAACTTCGAAAAGGCCATCCGGCCCAACACCCGGCTCCTGTACGCCGAGACCCTGGGGAACCCCAACTCCGACGTCATCGACCTGGAGGCCATCGGGGAGATCGCCCACCGCCACGGACTGCCCTTTATCGTGGACAGCACCTTTGCCACGCCGTACCTGCTCCGGCCTCTGGAGCACGGGGCAGATATCGTGGTCCACTCCGCCACCAAGTTCATCGGCGGCCACGGCACCGTCCTGGGGGGCGTCATCGTGGACGGGGGCAAGTTCGACTGGTCCGCTTCCGATAAGTTCCCCGGCCTCTCGAAACCCAACCCCTCCTACCATGACATCGTGTTCACGGAGGTGGGCGGGCCTGCGGCCTACATCCTGAAGCTCCGCTGCACCCTCATGCGGGACCTGGGAGCCACCATCTCCCCCTTCAACTCCTTCCTGCTCCTCCAGGGGCTGGAGACCCTCTCCCTCCGGGTGGAGCGGCATACGGAGAACGCCCTGAAGGTGGTGGAATTCCTGAAGAACCATCCCAAGGTGGACAAGGTGAACCATCCCTCCCTGGCCTCCGGCCGGGAGAAGGCGCTGTACGACCGGTACTTCCCCCATGGAGCGGGGGCCATCTTCACCGTGGAGATCAAGGGCGGGGCGGAGGCCGCGAAGAAATTCACCGAGAGCCTGAAGCTCTTCTCCCTCCTGGCCAACGTGGCGGACGTGAAGAGCCTGGTGATCCACCCCGCCAGCACCACCCATTCCCAGCTCAATGAGGCGGATCTCCTGGCCTGCGGCATCAAGCCCAACACCGTCCGCCTGTCCATCGGCATCGAGCATATCGACGATATCCTGGAGGACCTGGCCCAGGCCCTGGAAGCCGTCTGAGCTTCCCGGGAGCTTCCCGGTCCGCAAAGCCCTGCGAACACAAAGAACCCCTGCCGGTCTGGCGTTCCGGCAGGAGTTCTTCTTTTCAGAAAGCGGGAAGGATTATCCATCTGAGCATTTGCTCCCCAAGTATACCCGGCGCGTTTTTTCTCCGCAAGCCTCCCGGGGGGATATTTTTTGCGGGATCGGCGGATTCTCCGCCGATCCCGTATTCGTTCCGCAGTCCGGTCATCTTCCGGCATGCCCGGAGGTCCATTCATGCACATCGTGCAGTTCATGTGCCGCAGGCGCGATACATTGCGCGAAAGCGCAGAGCGCATACCTGAATCGACCCGGAGCCCAACAAAGTGGGTCCGGGTCGAAAAACTTATCGGCTGCCCATTTCCCGCACCGCACGCTGTGAAAAAGGTGAGCCCTTTGAAGAGATCGAATCGGGCTCTCAGCAGAGTTCGCGCCCGAAGGCGCGAAGAGAGTGGGATCATTTTGGGGCGGAATTCATTTCTGCCCCAAAATACTTCTCGCGGAGCGGACTGTGCGAGCATGTTCGCGCGAGGGGACCCGCCGCAAAGCGGTGGGCGTGCGAACCAATGCGAGTGCGGGGAGCGGAGCGCATACCTGAATCGACCCGGAGCCCAACAAAGTGGGTCCGGGTCGAAAAACTATCGGCTGCCCATCTCCCGCACCGCACGGGCGGCCTGCTCCCCGAAATCCGGGGGAATGGGCTTATCCGTGTCGTAGCGCACCCGATTGTAGGTCTCCGTCAGCTGCCGCAGGGTCTCCCGGCTCTGCTGTTTTCCCAGCTCGGAGGGAGTGAGATTGGGGCTCCAGTCCTCTCCGTACTTGGAGCGGATCAGGGCCCGGTAGGCATACCGCACCCGGCTCTCGTCGTCCGGCATATCCGAGAATTTCCGCCGCCGGACCGTGATCCTCTTCCAGAATTTCCGGGCGGCGTCCCGCTGCTTCTTCACGATGGTCTTCAGGTCCGCCTGCTCCACGTCGTCCTCATACTCCAGGATCTGCCGGGTGCGCATGAGCTTCCGCAGCGCGTCGGACAGGCGGCGGAGGACGCCGCCGTTTTTCCCCTCCCGGGCCACGCCGTAGGCCAGGAGGAAGAAGAGGACGCAGACGATGCCCCAGAATACGCCGTAGATGGTGACGAAGATCCCGGAGCCCTCCTGCTCGATCTCGATGGGGTGCATGGTCTGCACTTCCGGCACGTATTCCGTGGGCGCGGGGCCGGAGGTGCTGGTGGTGCCCAGATTGGTGATCCACTTGAAAAACGCGGATATGCCGCCCCATATGAACTGCCAGACCGCCGCCGCAGCCGTGCGGAGGAAGCCGATATTGGCAACGAAGATGCAGATCAGCAGAAAACCGGTGAGCAGGGCCAGGTTCTTGCCCCGGATGCCCGCGGGCAGACTCATGGTCTCCCCGCCCTTCACATTGTGCACCCCGGCGGTGACGCTGGCGGTATTGAAGCTGTACAGGGTCAGGATCAGGGCGATGAGGCCGCACCAGCAAAGGGCTGTCCCCTGGGGATCGCCCCCGTGGCGCAGCACCTCCAGCAGGTACACCAGCATGCCGCCCACGGCGAAGCGGGGCGGGAAGGGTTCGTCCCCCTTCAGGCCCACCAGGTAGAGCCCCGCCCCGGGGGCCAGAGCCACGACCCGGAAGGCAATATCCCAGAAGCCGAAGCGCCGGAGGAACAGGGCCATCACCACCGCCGCCAGCACCAGGGCCGCGGCCAGGAGCGGGATGCGCAGGGATTCCAGCCTCCGGGCTACGAGACCCACCGCCCAGCACAGGAGGATGGGCCAGCAGGCCAGGACCCGGCTGTACCAGACCCAGTTCTGCCGCATGAGCCGCTCCATCAGGAAGAGGACGCCGAAGGCCAGCATGGCCCCCAGGACCAGATTCAGAAAGGCCAGGATGCCTCTCGAGATCTTCATGACGGGTTCACCCCCTCGCGGATGGGCAGCCAGGTGACGCTGTTGTTCTGCCGCCGCAGCTGATTGGCCCGGAGCTCCAGCCCCTGGTCCCAGTAGGCGGAGATAATGAGCAGGTCCATATCCGTCAGACCCGCCTTGATCTGTTTATCCAGCATGGTCTCGATGCCCAGGACCATTTTGATCCGAAGGAGACTCAGCTCCCGGAGGATGCGGTCCAGGTGGGCTTCGGAGCACCGGGGCTCCACGTACACCGTTACGCCTTCGTTCAGCTGGTTTTCCCCGTTGGCCATGAAGCCCACGTCCACGCCGCTGCGCACGCACCAGGAGGCCAGGGAGGCGGCCATGGTGACGCCGTTTTCCAGCAGCTCCAGCTGATCCGGCTCCATGCCCCCCATGAGGTAGGCGGAGATCTGGCAGTTCAGCACCAGCATGGCCCGGGGAGAAACGGTATAGTCCCGCTGCTTCACCTGCAGCTTGCCGGTGCGGGCGGTAGCGCCCCAGTGCACGTCCCGCTGGGGGTCGCCGCTGCGGTAATCCCGGATGCCGGTGACCAGGATGGGATCCGGCAGGATCCATCGACGGGCGGTCACGTCCCCCTGCCATTTCAGGGCGGCGTCCGGCAGATCCTTCTGCTCCAGAATGGGAGGATAGACCAGGAGCCTGGCCTCGGTGGCGCAGTCCATCCGGTCATGGGCCAGGCCGAACAGGTCCCCGGCCACGATGGACACCAGGGAGCAGTCGTAATATCCCCTGCGGGTGCAGAGGACGTGATGGCGGCGGGTGATCTTGGAATAGGAGCCCAGGAAGAACATGCTCTTGTGAAACAGGTCCATGGCGATATTCAGGTTCTCCTGCCGCTGGAACTGCAGCCGGGAGGAGATGCGGGATTCCACCCGCACCCAGGGGACCGGCAGGAGCTTATCGTTGGATAAGACCTCCGCCAGCTCCACCTCCTCCCCGGCAAAGACCCGGTCCCGGCTGAACTGCCGGGAATACTGCACCCGCCGGAGTCCCCGGCGGTGATAGTACAGGGTCTGGCCAAGGGCCAGGAGGACCACCACCACGGCGATCCAGACCGTGCTCATCTCAGGCCTCCGGCATTTCGTCCGCCTTGGGATCCTCCGAGGGGACCGGGACCACCCGCAGCAGATCCCGCAGGATGGCCTCGCTCCGCTCCGCCGCGGCGTAGCCCGAACGGGTCACCAGCCGGTGGGCGAATACGGGTACCGCCAGGGCTTTCACGTCGTCCGGCAGGACGTAGTCCCGGCCGTGGATGGCGGCCCGGGCCTGGACGCTGCGGAGCATCCACAGCATGCCCCGAGGGCTGACCCCCAGGCTCACGTCCTGGGGCGTCCGGGTGGCCTCCGTCAGGCTCACGATATACTGCCGCACCGGGTCGGATACCGTGACCTCCCGGCAAAGGGCCTGGGCCTCCAGCAGGGAAGCCCCGTCCGTCACCGGCTCCAGGGTCTCCAGAGGATCGTCCTTGATGAAGCGGTCCAGGATCTTCAGCTCCCCGTCGGTGGAGGGGTAGCCGGGCCTCAGCCGCATGAGGAAGCGGTCCAGCTGGGCCTCGGGCAGGGGGAAGGTGCCGGAGGTCTCCACCGGGTTCTGGGTGGCGATGACGAAGAAGGGCCGGTCCAGGACCTTGGTCTCTCCGTCCGCGGTGATCTGCCGCTCCTCCATGCATTCCAGCAGGGCGGACTGGGTCCGGGGGGTGGCCCGGTTCAGCTCGTCCGCCAGGAGGATGTTGGTAAAGGCGGGACCTTTGCGGAAGGTGAAGATCCCCTCCTTCTGGTTGTATACGTTGGTGCCGGTGATGTCCGAGGGCAGCAGGTCGGGGGTGAACTGCACCCGGGTGCAGCGGACGCCCAGGCTCCGGGCCAGGGCCTTTGCGGTCATGGTCTTGCCGGTGCCGGGCACGTCGTCCAGCAGCACGTGGCCGCCTGCGATCAGGGCGGTGAGGAGCAGGTCCAGGGTGTCCCCCGTGGGGATGATGACCTTCTCCACATTTTCCCGAATGGACCGGGCCAGTCCGGCGATATCTCCAAGCTTCATCTTTCTCCCTCCCGAAAATTTGTCCAAATTGTTCGGATACCCGCCATTTTACGCCAATTCAAGGAAGAAGTCAATGGGGGAAGCCGGGAAGGGGAGGCATCCCGGCAGGGAAGTTCCGGTTTGCCTGCCGCCCTTGCATTTTTACATCAAGCATGATAAAATTTATAGTCAGCACGATGGACTGGAGAGGAGGCGCGCCCATGGACGTATACGCCCATATCCGCACCCTGGCGGAGCGGGAGGAGCTGGGCCACGCCTTCCTCATCACCGGGCCGGATGCCGCGGAGCGGGAGAAGCTGGGTTTGTTCTGCGCCCGGGCCCTGCTTTGCGAAGGGGAAGGAAGCCGTCCCTGCGGCCGCTGCCTGGCCTGCCGGAAGACGGAAAAGGGCATCCATCCGGACCTGCTGCGCCGGGAGCGCCTGCCGGATCCCAACAATCCCGGGAAGAAATACCGGGATTTCCGGGTGGACCAGGTGCGGGAGCTGAGCGGGGAAGCCTACGTCCTGCCCAACGAGGGGAAGCGGAAGGTCTTCCTTCTGCCGGAGGCGGACGCCATGACTCCCCAGGCCCAGAACGCCCTGCTGAAGATCCTGGAGGAACCGCCCTCCTACGCGGCCTTCCTGCTCCTGGGGCGGAACCCCGGAGCCTTTCTCCCCACCATCCGCTCCCGCTGTGTGAGCCTGCGGGCCGGAGGCAGCGCCTCCGAGGGGGGCGATCCGGAGGCGGCGAAGCTGGCGGAGGCCTGGATCGGGAGAAACGGAGCGGCCCTGGCCGCCCTGACCTTCCGGGCGGAGAAGCTGGAAAAAGGGAAGTTCGATCAGCTGCTGGAGGGGCTCTATGCCGCCGCCGGACTTCGGGCCAAGGCCGGAGGCCCGGATCGGGACCGGGCCCTGGAATTGACGGAGCTGACGGAAAAGCTCCGGAACATGAGAAAATTCAACGTCAGCCAGGGCCTGTGCATGGGCCTGCTGCTGAGCACCGTGGAGAATTGAGGAAAAACTATGCCGGATGTAATCAGCGTGCGGTTTCGCGGCCGCGGCAAAGCTTATGATTTCGACCCCGGGTCCCTGATCCTGCATGAGGGGGACCAGGTGGTGGTGGAAACCTCCAAGGGCAGCGAGCTGGGGGAGTGCGTCAGCGAGGTGCACGACCTGCCGGAGAACAAGGTCTATTCGCCCCTGCGGCCGGTGCTGCGCCTGGCCACCGAGGACGATCTGCGCCGGGCGGAACAGAACCGGGCCAGGGAGAAAAGCGCCTTCGCCATCTGCGAGGAACGCATCGCCGCCCACGGCCTGGAGATGAAGCTGGTGGACGTGGAATACAGCTTCGAGGGGAACAAGGCCCTGTTTTTCTTCACCGCCGACGGACGGGTGGACTTCCGGGAGCTGGTGAAGGATCTGGCCGCCACCTTCCACGTGCGCATCGAGCTGCGGCAGATCGGCGTGCGGGACGGGGCCAAGCTGCTGGGCGGCCTGGGCATCTGCGGGCGGCCCTTCTGCTGCTCCACCTTCCTGGAGGATTTCCAGCCCGTGTCCATCCGCATGGCCAAGACCCAGAACCTGTCCCTGAACCCCACCAAGATCTCCG
>CAMZIY010000088.1 GCA_947307365.1 uncultured Clostridia bacterium | reverse complement strand
ACGCTGTTCACCGCCGGGGTCTCCGCCCCGCGGTAGGTATAACTCACATTCTCCAGACGAATGACGGACATAGTGGAATAACCTCCTTTATTCCGTAGTTGGTCAGGCTCCCGCTCCGAGGGAGCCGGCGCCGCAGGCGGCTGAGGGAGCGCCGTTCCTTGAAGCTCTTTCGTTAGAGCAGCTTGCCGCTGCAATCCCTCAGTCATCCCGCTTCGCGGGCTGACAGCCCCCTCGGTGAGGGGGCCTGATTTTTATTCCTTCACTTGCAGCAGCTCCAGCACGTTCCGGCGGGTGACGGACACGGCGGCGGCCTCGGTGCCCACGGCGCAGGAGAGGAGGTGGGCGGCTGCATAGATCACCACCAGCCCCGCCACGGCCAGGAGGGCGCTGCCCTTGGTGAGGACCAGGGCCGCCACGGCCAGGCACAGGCCCAGGAAGCACAGGAACAGCTGCTCCAGACTGAGCATGACCCGGGTCCGGCGCTTGGTGGTGCCCAGAACCCGCAGGAGGGATGCCTCCCGGGCGCTCTGGAGGATCACCCCGGCGGGGAGCACGCCCCCCAGAATGAGGGCCAGGGCAAAGGCAATGGGGTACAGCAGCTCCAGCAGCCGGTAAGTCTGGTAGATCCGGTCCGCCTCGGCGGTCTCCATGGAGAAGGAGCCGGGGCGGCCCACCATCAGCCGGAAGACCCAGGAGCGGAACTCCGTGGCCTTATGGTAGTCGATCAGGGTGAACTCCGCCAGATCCAGGGGGATATAATCCGCGAACATGGAGCCGAAATGGGGCCGGGTGGCCACGGGGGCGTAGAAGGTCTTGCCCTCCTCCTCCGCGATGCCCGCCACGGTGAAGTGATGGGTGTACTCATGGTAGCAGTCGAGCATCTCTTCGTCATTCAACGTCGGATGGCTCTGCTCCAGGATCCAGATATATCCGCTGCTGCAGATCTCCGCCCGGGAGCCCAGGGTATACCCGAGCTCGTCCGCCAGTTCCCGGCTGACCACGCAGAAGGCCTGGCTCTGGGTAAACATCTCCGGTCCCTTGTCCTCCCGCCAGATGATCTCCGCATCCGTGACCCGGGTAATATCCGTGGTGAGGATCAATGTGTCCTGCACGAAGTTCGATTCGCAGTCGGTCCGCTTGTATTCACAATAGGGGTCCCGGACATAGCCGCTCTTGGCCACTTCGTTGGCCCGATTGTCCGAGAAGCCGTTGAGGAAGCGGGGATGGACCTGGATATTCTGATACAGATCCCGGTAGGTGTTCCGCAGCAGGGTGAAGAAACCGATGGAAAAGCAGAGCACCAGACTCAGCAGCAGGCTCAGCAAAGCCTTGGCCGGGGTACGACGCAGGTGCTTCCATATATAGCCCAGGGTGTGGCGGACCGCGGTGTGACGATGGTACACCGGGGGCTCCAGCACCGGCAGGGGCGCCAGGGCGACCTCCTCCGTGAGCTCCGGAGGCAGTGCTTTCCGCTTTCCGATATTCCGGTTCACGCCCCCCTGCAGCAGCTCCAGGGGCGGCTTCTTCGCCACGCTCCCCAAAGCGGCCCAGGCCAGGAGGAGCAGGAGCAGAATGCTCCCTCCGAAGCCAGCCAGAAGGATGGGCAGGGGGATAGCGGTATCCATGGTGAGGCCCATTGCGGCAAACTCGGCAGAGTTCTGTTCCGCTGCCCCCCGGGTGTACAGGGCCGCCGCAACGCTCCCCAGGAGCACCGCCGGGACCGCCAGGGTCAGGAGGGGGAAGAGCAGAGATTTCCTGGCTTCCCGGCTGGGGCAGCCCAGGGCCCGCATGACGGCGAATTCCTTCTTCTTCCGTAAAATATACAGATATACCGTGAGCCACAGCACCAGCACGGCGGAGAGGGCGAAGGCGCAGAGCTTGATGAGACTCATGCTCCCCGCCTGGCTGAGCTGCTCCCGCACGGCAGGCCAGCCTCCGTCCGTGAAGCTGACGGTATACCCTGCCTCCAGGAGCTTCGGCAGCACCTCGTCCCGGAAGGGGATGATGCTGTCCGCATCGTCGATGACGAAGACGAGTTCCGTGGGCTTGTATGCGTGGTTTGACCTATCTGCCGTTGAGGGCAGGAAGGAGAGGGGCACCAGCACCGCGTTGTCCCCGAAGGCCCAGAAGGTCTCCTCCATGGGGAGTCGGCTGAGACCGCCCTCCGTAAAGGTGCCCACGATGGTGAATTCCTGCTCCGTCCAGCTGTCGGCATAGCGCAGGGTGCTGTAAGCCACAGCTCCCATGGGGGCGTACTGCTCCAGAATCTTGTCTCCCAGCTTCAGAGGGATGGTGTCCCCTACCTCCAGGCCCTGGCGCTGGGCCATGCTCTCCGGAATGATGCACACCGGGTTGTGCTCCAAAGAGTCCTCCCGGGTGAGGAGCCGGCCCCGGGTGGGCAGGAACGCCCCGTCCTGGTACCGCTTGATGCCCCGGATGTCCTCCACATAATGCACGTCCACCGTATACCGGTCCGCCTCCATGATCTCGATCATCTGCCGGACTCCGGCGAATTTCTCTGTCTCCAGGTAATTCTCTGGCTCCCCTGCCAGGGGAGTGATATAGTCGCAGACACCGTAGAGGGAGTCGTCCCCCAGGTAGGTATAGGGGGAGTGGGAGGCGCTTTCTTCTTTCCCTATGCCGCTTCCTGCGGCATAGGTATCCACGGAGGCCACGAAGAGGTAGCGCTGGCCCTTCTCCAGCCCCTGGATCGTATCCGTGGAGATCCAGTTTTTTGAGAATGGACCCACGAAAGGCAGGATGGCTGAGGTTCGCACCTGATTATCCGCCTTTTCCGGGATCGTGGCGAAAAGCTTCACATACAAGCCCTTTTTGTTGATATACAGCCGGTTCTGCTTCAGCTCCTCTTCGTTGCCGGAGATGAGCTTCACGTCCGTCAGGTGCAGGGTCGTCTCCACCCCGCTGCCGGCGATGAGAGGCAGCACCAGTTTGTTCAGATCCGGCTCCATGCCCTCATAGGTGCCTTCCAGGACCACCCGGGAGGCATAATTGACCCAGGCATAGCAGCCAAAGGAGCTGTAGTAGTATCGACGGGGAAAATCCGCTATACCCTGGGTCATGAAATGCTGCTCGACCCGGCTCACATAAGGCAGGGCGGACAGGTTTTCCAGTTCCTCCCCGTCAAAGATCCGAAGGTGGTACTGCTCATAGGGGTAATCCCCCGTGTATGCCGGGTCGGAGGCGGGGTCAGAGGCGAAAAACCTCTGTTCCTGCCAGTAGAAGTAGTTTTCTCCCACCAGCCGGTCCTCCTGGTGCAGGAGGTTCATGTATCCGTGGTACTCCCCGTAGTTCCGATCATACTCCCGCTTGGTCATGGCGTAGTCCAGAAGATTGTACAGGAAGAGGAAGGAGGCCGCGGCGATGAGCAGCAGGGTCACGGCGGTCTTCACCGGGCTGCGGAGCAGCATGCGCAGAGAGGTGGACTTTTTCATGGCAGTTCCTCCTTTTCCGTAGAGCTCGGTCCGTTTCCCGGTCCGGGTCAGGGTCAGGACCAGGATATCCCCGTCGATCCGATAGATCAGCAGCAAGTCCGGCGAGGCCTGACATTCCCGATACCCGGCCCATCGGCCGGAAAGAGGACGGTCCCGGTTTTCCGGAGGCAGCGCTTCTCCCGCCGCCAGGGCGGAGATCACGGCATACAGGGGCTGCAGGTCCAGACCCTTTTGCCTAGCCCGCCTGCAGTCCTGCCGGAATTGCGGCGTGGGTTTTATGGTGTACATCATAAGCGTATTCCTTCTCGTGGAGATGCGGACGGAGTAATCCCCAGTCCCCGTCCTTCATGTCCCGCAGGACAATACATTCATAAAGGGACCTCTCAACTCCTGATTCCTAACTCCTGACTCGTCTCTTGAAACCACGGATCACGATCCGCTGATCGTTACTCTTCCAGCTCCCGGAAAAGCTCCTCCGGGTCCTCATAGCCCTTGATCTTCGGATCCCGGGCGATATTTCCCGCATCCCGCATGGCCGCCATGGTGTCTTTATTCGGGCGGTCCCATCTGATCTCAAAGGGGATCCGGCTCTCCCGCACCGCCTGGCGGAGAAAAACGGTAACGGCGGTGGTCAGGTTCATTCCCAGTTCGCTGAACAGGGCTTCGGCTTCGGCTTTCAGCTCCGTGTCGACGCGTATGCAGATATTTGTGGTGCTGGACATAAGGTCATCTCCTCCTTTGCATTGCATTATATATGCGTGGTAATATTATTGCAATACCAAAAATGAAGATCCCCCTGAACCCAAGGCTCAGGGGGATCCGGCGCTGATTCGAAAACTCAGTTGGTGTACACCAGGGAGACCTCGCGGTCGTCCATGGCCCGCTCGATGGCGGTCATCAGGGTCTGCATATTGCCGGCGTAGATGTAATATTCCGCCACCCCGTCCACCACGCAGGCGTACTGCCGGTCGTTGATCTTGTGGAAGGTCATGACCCGTTCCTCGCCGCTCTTGAGTTTCACGGTGATGGAGTAGGAGTAGTCCGCGTCGTAGGTTATGCCCTCGGACAGGGTGTTGACCTCCCGGAAGTTCAGGGTACGGGAGAAGATCCGCTTGGTGTTGGTCTCGTGGATATCCTTGCCGTTGATATGGCTGCAGGTCCGGACCACGTCTATGCCGGAGCCGGTGACGTCGTCGTACTCATAGAGCTCCATGACGAAGATCTCTCCGTCAAAGTCGTAGGTGATGGACTCCACGTCGTGGATGTTGATGATCCAGATGGCCCGGATGAGCAGATTCATATAATTGGTGTCGATCCACTCGAAATTGTCTTCTGAGTACCTCAGGACCGTGAGGTACTCTACCTCCCCGGCCTGGTAGGCGTCGTACTGCCGTCCCAGACAGGCGTAGGCGGCGCCGGAGAACGCGGTGCCGATGACCAGGTCGATGGTATTGCCGGATGTATCCTCCAGATACAGCCGGGCGGGCTTGTCGAAGCCATACTCCTTGAACTGGTCCGGGGTGATATCCCCCACCATATCCGCGTAGCTGATGGTGGCCAGAACGTCCAGCATGCTCTCGATCTTCTCGTCCGCGCAGGAGGACACCACGGGCTGGGTCATCATGTACACGGAGGAGGACTTGTTGTCCGGCATGGTGAAATCCCTGTCCAGCCAGATCTCGATGGGGGTGCCGTCCCGCCGGGTCATGATGATATGACAGATGTTGGTGTAGATCTCCTCCTCCTCATATTTGGGGAAGGAGGCGACGTTGCGGAACTCAAAGGGCTTCCGCATGAGCAGTTCGCCCAGGTAGTTGCCCACGGTGTAAACGATCCGCTCCTCTTTGGTCATCACATAGTAGTTGCGCTGCACCGGGGTCATGCTGCCTACGTACAGGGTGACGTCGGAACCGTCTTTGAAGGTGATGGTGATGGTGAACTGTGGTTCGTCCAGACCGTAGATGGACAGGTCCTCCGGATCCTCCTCCACCTTCGCTGTGGCGGTGAGGGAGGTGAAGGTATACATCATGGAACGGAACTTGGAGGTGTTGTATCCGAAGAAGGTATCGTCCGGCACGGCGGCATACTCATACAGACCGTTCTCCTTCTGGGAGATGTTGATCTCAAAGGTGCTGCCGTCCTCATACAGGCAGTCGAACCGCACCACTTCGTTGCCGGCGGCTTTGATGATGTAATACACCGGCGCTTCCGTGGCGGTGGGGGAGGGGGAGACCAGCTCCACGGGGGTCTCCTCCTCCGGGAAAACGTACTTGAGGATCACGAAGGCCAGGGCTAAGACCACCACCGCGCCTCCGGCGATCAGGATGCGCTTGATGTTCTTGGACATTACAGATGTCTCCTCTTAGACCAGATGATGATGCCGATGGCCAGAATGGCGAGAGGCATTGCGATGACCACGACCCACAGGACGACCCGCACCTGCCAGGTGAGGATGTTCAGGGTGTTGGATTCAAAGTTCTTGTCCTCGATGACCACCACATCGTTGTACTCGCTGATGTAGTCCACCACGGTCTCGATGAACTGAGCGTTCAGGAAGTTGGAGGCCTTGGGGGTCAGCACGGAGTCGGAGATGAGGCCCGCGGTGCAGAAGAGCAGGTCGCTGCGGGTGTAGTTCAGGTTCTTGTCCGAGACCACGTACTCGGAGATCACGCACATGTTGAAGGGGCCGACGTCGTCTTCCTCGGTCTGGTCATAGTTCGTGAAGGCGGCGGACAGGTCCTTGGCGTAGGATCTGGCGGAGGAGGTCATCAGAGCCCGGACCTTCACGGAAGCGGTCTCGGTGCCGGTCATTTCAATGGGCATGGCGGCGGGGATGATGGCGAAGTAGTTCCGGGTGTTCAGCTTCTCCGTCACGTTCTCGATGGAAGCGATGGTGGGAACAACGTACATGGGGTAGCCGCTGAGGCTCTGGTAGTTGTCCAGGATCATCTTGTTCTCGTACCGGACGCCCCATTCCTCGAAGAGGGTGTTCAGATTGGTGAGCTCGGTGCTGGTCTGGGGGGTGAGGGAGATGATGGCGTCGCCGCCCCGCATGAAGAACTCATGCAGCTTATCCGTCTCCTCCTTGCTGTAGTCCGTATCCGGGGATGAGATGATGATCAGGTTGCATTCCTCAGGGATATCTTCCTGGGCCAGGATGATGTTGCTGGTCTCGTAGTTCATCTTCACCAGCAGACCGGAGAGCTCGTCCAGGCCATAGTCCTCGCCGTGACCGCGGATGTAGACGGCGGAGTTCACGGTCTCCTGGGTGACGAAGAGCAGGGCGGATGTGAGGCGCTGCTCGGCCCGGAGACCGACGTAGTAGGTGGTGTTGGTCTCCTGGTCCACCTTCATGTTGTACATGCTGGTGGGGGGCATATAGGTCTTCCGAAGGTCGCTTTCCACGATGATATAGTTGGCACTCATGTCGCCCAGCTCGTTGTACTGGTCGAAGATCTTCGGGTTCATATTGGGGCTGATATACCGGACCTTGATCTTGCCGCCCCCCAGGGCCTCGTAACGCTGCAGGATCTCATACAGGTTGCTCAGCAGCTCGGTGGAGTCCCGGTAGTCGGTCTCGTCCGCCAGGACGGTGATCAGGACGTCCCGCTCCAGATCGTCGATGACCTCCTTGGTATCCTCGGAGATCTCGAAAAGACCTTCCCGGGTCATATCGAATTCCCAGACGAAACGCTTGGTCATGTAGCCCAGGAGCACGTTCACCAGGATGACGGCGACGATAAAGATGATGGTAAACACGGTGGCGAGGGTGCCGTACTTGAATTTCCGGCTTTTGATCTCTTCTTCTTCCGCCGCAAGTTCGGCGTCGATCAAACCTTCGTTCAGCAGCTCGTCTTCTTTTCTGCGTTTCATGTGTCGTACCTCCTTCCCCTCAGCTCCAGCGCTTCTTTTCCAGGACCCGGACGGTCAGGAAAAGGAAGACGGCAGAGACGCAGAGATAGAATACAAAGTCGGCCACGGAGAAGACGCCGACGTAGAATGTGTTGAACCGGCGGTAGATGCTGATCCAGTAGAGGATCTGCTTGATCCAGCCCACGTTTACAAGATCGTAGGCGTAGTCCAGCAGGAACAGGGTCACGTTGATGGCCAGGGTGGCGATGTTGGCCACCAGCTGGTTCTCCGTCAGGGAGGAAACGAAGCAGCCGATGGAGATGTACACCGCCGCCGCGCTCAGCAGAGCGATGTAGTTGCCGATGATGATGGCTGCGTTGGGGGTGCTCATGGCGGCGATGATGATGACCTGCACCAGCATGAGCGCCAGGGTGATGACGAAGACGGTATAGGCAGCCAGGAACTTGCCCATCACGATGCCCGCGGGCCGCACGGGGGAGGTGAGCAGGAGCTGATCCGTCTTCTGCTTGTAATCTTCGCTGAAGGTGCGCATGGTGAGGATGGGCACCAGGATCATCATGGCATACAGCATGACGGTGTAGCAGGTGGTGAGCCGGTTCTCGCCGGTGAGCATGTTCATCAGGAAGAACACCAGGTTCATCACGAACAGGAACGCTGCAATGAACACATAGCCGACCGGAGATGTGAAATAGGCTCTCAGGTCCCGTTTATAGATCGCGGACATCAGATATCCTCCTCCTTGCCTTCGGATGCCGGGGAAGCCGCCGCCTCCGCCGGCTCAGGCTGCTCGGACGGCTCCGGGGAGGCGTAAGCCTCCGGTTCGGATCCCTCGCCGCCGCTGACGTTCAGGGCGACCTCTCCGGGCACCTTCTTGGGGGCCTTGTTGTGGGGATCCCGCTGCTTCTTCTTCTCCTCCACCAGCTTGAGGAAGATATCCTCCAGGCTGAGGTCCATGCTCTTCAGCTGCAGGATGGGGTAGCCGGCCTTGGCCAGGGCTGCGAACATGGGCTTGCGGATATCCACATTGGGCCGGGCTTCCACCAGGAAGTCGTA
>CAMZIY010000087.1 GCA_947307365.1 uncultured Clostridia bacterium | reverse complement strand
GGAAAGACCTCCCCTGCCCCCGCGTCCGCAGCTCCGCAGACCGCCGCCCCCGCCGCAGCGGCTTCGGCGGAGCCCACGGAAGCCCCGGCTCCGGAAGAGACCCCGAAGGAAAACACGGTCACCATGTCCATCTCCTGCGCCGCCCTGCTGGATCACATGGACTGGCTGGATCCGGATAAGACGGAGCTGGTCCCGGAGGACGGCTGGATCCTGAAGCCCGTCACCGTTCCCCTGGAGGAGGGTGAGAGCGTCTTCGACCTGCTCCTGCGGGTGGCGAAAGCGAACAAGATCCATATGGAATACTCCGAGTCTCCCATGTACGGCTCCGCTTACATCGAAGGGATCTATAACCTCTATGAACTGGACGCCGGCGCGGGCTCCGGCTGGATGTACAGCGTCAACGGCTGGTATCCCAACTACGGCTGCAGCGGCTATATGCTGGAACCGGGGGATGTGGTGGAATGGCGTTACACCTGTGAGACCGGAGAGGATATCGGCGGCGGATATGATCCCCAGGGGGAAAGCTGAACCTCTGGGGAAAAACGCTGAACAACAAGACGGCCGGAAGGAGATGCTTCCCAGGGAAGCGCCTCCTTCCGTTTTTTACTCCACCGACAGGCAAGTGAACTCGCATCCTGCGTTATTGAATTCCGGGAAACGATACAGTATCATTTGTGTTGACATCAAACGGCAGAACCCCTCAAGGAGGTAACTGAAATGGAACTGGGAAAGAAAATCAAACAGCTTCGCTTCAAGGCGGGATTGACGCAGGAGCAGCTGGCCGCAAAACTGGGGATCGGGGCGCAGGCCGTATCCAAGTGGGAAAACGCCGCAGCAATGCCCGACATCACCACGCTTCCCCTTCTGGCCGAAGTTTTCGGCGTCTCGATCGATGACCTGTTCGACCTGACAACGGAACAGCGCCTCAACCGCATCGAGAACCGGATGGACGCGGAGGAGGAGCTTCCTGCGGATATCTTCCGGGAGTTCGAGAGCTTCCTGCAGGCCGAGCTGAACGACGAAACCCACCGAAAGCGGGCGACCGCGCTGATCGCCTATCTCTACTGGCACCGTATGAACGCAGAGGCAAAAAAGGCCAGCCGCTACGCAAAGGAGGCCATTCGCCGCGCTCCGGGCGAGAAGGAATGCCAGTGGATCCTGAACAAGACGGACAACCACGCTGTCTGGGACTGGAACCTGGCCAATCACTCCCGGGCCATCCGCTTCTGGCGCGAGCTGGCGGAAGAGAACCCAGACGTTGCGCTGCCCTATATGTACCTGCTGGATAATCTGATCGCCGACCACCGGGCCGACGAGGCGGAGCGCTGGCTGGACCGCTACAGCGCCCTGGAAAAAGCGCATCCTGTCATGAAGCGGGTATACCGGGCGTACATCGCCCTTTCCCGCTTTGACGAGCCTGCCGGAGACCGGATCATGGAGGACCTGCTGGCAGAGCAGCCGGACAATGACGCCGTTCTCTTCGAGACAGCCCAATACTATGCGGTCAAGGCCGACTATGAGAAGGCCATCGCGTGCTATGAACGGGCCTTTGCCGCAGACCCAAGACGTCCCAGATTCCAGGACGCACTCATGGGGATCGCAGATATCTATGAGATCATGGGCGACTATGCCCATGCTGCGAAGACCTATGACAGGATCGTCGACCTGCTGGAAAACGAGTGGGGTCTGAGCGAAGAAACGGACACGTCCGTGACCGCGGCAAAGAAAGAAAAGGCCCGCCTGCTTGCCATGGCATAAAGTCCTGCTCCACGGCGCAAGTCACCGGGGGAAGCGGGCGCCGGATCCAGGCCCGAAAACCCGGAACAGAGCGAAAAACCGGCGTGACCGTGTTGGTCACGCCGGTCAGCGTGTCGACAAAGTCTTGTCGCCCCGCTGAAGCAAGTTTTTCGAACAGGGAATATGGAATAGATAGATTGTTCGAAAAACTTATGATTGAACGCGAAAGACACCCCTGATGGGTTTCTTTCACACTTTCTTCCTTTCCGGTATCGTGCCGTTTACGGGTTTGTCTACAGTCTGACCGGCGTGACCGTGTTGGTCACGCCGGTCTTATATTTCTGTCAGCCGGGAATCACTGCCTCAGTACGCCTTCCGCAGGGAGGGTTCCCCATGGGAGCCGCTGGATTCCATTATCCCTTTTCGTCGGTTTCTTCTGTCCAGGAGCCTCCGAACAGCGCGGCTCCCACCTTTTTTCCATCCGCCACCGAGCAGCCATAGAGTCCATCGGAAAGCTCAGTATACCGCAGAGAGATCGTAACCGGCGGTACGTACTCAGGATCATCCAGCCAGGTGGAGAGGTATTCCGCTGCGTCTTTGAAAATCCGGTTATAGATTTCCGCTTCCGTCATGTTCGACAGATCCGGGTCTTCCACGATTCGATCGGTGGCGGCTTCGATCGCCTCATCCATGGCGCCGGAGATATCCACTCCCCGGATCGTTACCGGCACGTCGAATCCGTACTCCGCTTCCACGGCTTCTCCCACTTCGTATTGAGCCTTCTTCATCCCTTTGATCACTGCGGAAGCAAAGATTTCTTTCACTTCATCCGACAGCCACTCCACTTCATCCAGCTCTTGATAAATGCCTTGCCGGACGTAGCTTTCCGCGCTCCAGTCTTCGTCTATATCCACCAGATTGACCGATTTATCGTAGGTCCCGGTGGTGATCAGGTCGAGGATGGCCTTTACGTAATTCTGCGCATCCGATTTGGTGGGGATAAAGTCTTTCCTGGGGCCGGGCTTCAGCACCCGCCAGAGATAGGTCACCACGTCGCAGCGGGGGCAGTTCTCCATCACCTTTTCCCTGTTTTTTCCCAGGGCGGTTTCTGACAACAGGCTCTGTCCCTCCGCCCAGTCCATGGGCTCGGCATACCATTCGCCGTAGGAAGAGGAGGTCTTGCCCGTCACCGACCGCCAGATAAAGGTCAGGATATGGGCATAAACGCAGGGAGTATCCGGAGAGAAGGCGTTCTTCCCCGTACCGTTGGTGATCCCCTGCTCCACAGCCCAGAGCACGGCATCCCGATAATAGGCCGTCTCCGGCACGTCGGCAAAGGGATTTTCAGTCGTTTCCGGCTTCGGCTGTCCCTTGGCGCGCCACAGGAAAGTGACCACCTGTCCTCTGGTGCAGGCGCCCCAGGGAGAGAAGGCCGTTTCGCTGGTGCCCTTCGTCACGTCGTTCTCATAGGCCCAGACCACCGCGTCATAGAAATAGTCGCTTGTCTTGACGTCCATGAACGGGTTCTCTTCGCCCGCTGCAAGCGCGCCGGGAAGCAGCCCGGCAGCCAGCACGAAGCAGAGCAGAAGGGCCAGGATCTGCTTTTTCCAGTTCTTCATTTTCATACCTCCATTGACAAATTCAGTATAGTAATAGATTACCATGCCGAATGACTCAGCGCAACTGAAAATCAAAAGTGACCGCGCCTGTCCGGCGCGGTCACAAAATCAGACTGCAGATACATTTCCCTTCGCGCCCGCAGGCGCGAAAAAGCGGAAATCATGACGGGGCGGAATCCATTTCCCCCCATCCTGCCGCTACTTCCGGGGCAGGTACTCCCGGGGATCCACGGATACCCCGTCCACGGACATGGCGAAGTGCAGATGGGTCACGTCCCCCTTCTCCGCCATGGCGGTGGTGCCGATGGCTCCCACCACGTCCCCGACGGTCACCTCGTCCCCGATCTGCACCGCGGGCGAGGCGGCCAGGTTGGCGTACACGCTCCGGAGACCGCCCCCATGGTACAGCACCACGGTGGCCCCCAGGCGCTCATCCAGGGTGACCTGCTCCACCACGCCGTCCGCCGCGGCGCATACCCTGGCGCCCAGGCCGCCGGAGATATCCAGCCCGTCATGGGTGCGCCAGTCCGCCATGGTGCGGTCGTACACCAGCCGGTCCCAGGAATGGCCCCGCTCCACTTCCCCGTTCAGAGGCCAGAGGAACACGGAGGCCATCACCTCCGCCGCAGGCTGATCCGGCTCCTCCAGGGAGGGAAGCCCGGCGCCGTCTCCCGGTCCCTCTTCCCCGTCCTCGGCTGCGGGCAGTTCCGCCGCCGCCGGAGGCGGCGTTTCCTCCGTCCGCTCCGCGGGCGCCAGGGTGGGCATCGGCGGCACGGTGATCCGCAGAGAAAGCCCGGGATCCACGGAAGCGGTCTGCACCGCTTTCCAGGTGCTGGAGAAGATGAGGGCCGTCAGGCCGATCACGCCGACGCAAAGAAAGAGCACCAGGTAAAAGCCCTGTCTGCCCAGGAAGGCCCCGATGCGCTTCCACAGGGGCTCCGCCCCATCCTGCCTGTTTTTACGCAAATTCATTCACCCCCAAATGTACCCGGCCTTGCCGCCGGGAAAAAAACTCCGCGGAGAGAGCCTCCGCGGAGTTCCTCTATGGGGGAGTATTGCCGTTTCCGGCAGAATTATACGCCTTACCGGGCCAGATCCGGAAGATTGAAGAACGCTTTGCGGCCCGGATATACGGCCATGTCGTACAGCCCTTCTTCGATGCGCAGGAGCTGGTTGTACTTCGCCACCCGGTCCGTGCGGCTGGGAGCGCCGGTCTTGATCTGTCCGGCGTTCAGACCCACCACCAGGTCCGCGATGGTGGTATCCTCCGTCTCGCCGCTGCGGTGGCTCACCACGGTGGTGTACCCCGCCCGGTTGGCGAGCTGCATGGTATCCAGGGTCTCAGTCAGGGTGCCGATCTGGTTCACCTTGATGAGGACGCTGTTGCACACGCCCTTCTCGATGCCCATCTTCACCCGCTCCACGTTGGTGACGAACAGGTCGTCCCCCACCAGCTGGATTTTCTTGCCCAGGGCGTCCGTCAGGAGCTTCCAGCCCTCCCAGTCATCCTCCGCCATGCCGTCTTCGATGGAGATGATGGGGTATTTCTCCGCGAAGGAAACGTACATATCCACCATTTCCTCCCGGCTCATGGCGATGCCCCGCTTGGGCAGATGGTACAGGCCGTCCTCCTTGCTGAACCAGTCGGATACCGCCCCGTCCATGGCCAGCAGGAAATCCTCTCCGGGGGTGTAGCCCGCCCGGCTGATGGCCTCCACCAGGGCCGCCAGGGCCGCCTCGTCGCTCTTCAGATCCGGGGGCGCGTAGCCGCCCTCGTCTCCCACACTGGAGGTGCCCAGCACTTTGGAGAGGACGTGGAAGACTTCGCTGCACATCCGCAGGGCTTCCCGCCAGGTGGGGGCGCCCACGGGCATGATCATGAACTCCTGGATATCCACGGCGGAGTTGGGGGCGTGGACGCCGCCGTTCAGCACGTTCATCATGGGCACCGGCAGGGTCTTGGCGTTCACCCCGCCGATATACTGATACAGGGGCAGGCCCAGGGCCTCGCTGGCCGCCCGGGCGCAGGCCAGGGAAACGCTCAGCAGGGCGTTGGCGCCCAGGCGGGATTTATTCGGAGTGCCGTCCAGCTCCCGCAGCAGATGGTCCACCAGGGGCTGCTCCAGAGCGTTCACCCCCGTGAGCAGATCCGCAATCTCGGTATTCACCGCCTCCACCGCGTTCAGGACGCCTTTGCCCAGGTACCGGGACTTATCCCCGTCCCTCAGTTCGCAGGCCTCATACACGCCGGTGGACGCCCCGGAGGGCACGGCCGCCCGGCCGACGGTCCCGTCCGCCAGGATGACCTCCGCTTCCACGGTGGGGTTGCCCCGGCTGTCCAATATCTCCCGACCGACGATCTCGGTGATCTCCAGAAAAGCGCTCATGTGCTGATTTCCTCCTTCATTTTCTGTTAAACGGTCCCCGGCGTTTCCAGCCGGTCCGCCGCCGCAATGATCCGTGAAAACTTCTCCGGGTCCAGGGAGGCTCCCCCCACCAGGCCCCCGTCCACGTCCGGCTGCTGCAGCAGCGCTTCCGCGTTATCCGCATTCATGGAGCCGCCGTAGAGCACGGGCACAGCCCGGGCCGCCCTGGCTCCGTACAGCTGCCGCAGGACCGACCGGATCAGGGCGCACATCTCCTGCGCCTGCTCCGGGGAGGCCGTACGGCCGGTGCCGATGGCCCAGATGGGCTCATATGCGATGATGGTGCGCCGGAGGAGTTCCTCCGGCAGGCCGCTCAGTGCTGCCTTCACCTGCATGGTCACCAGTTCTCCCTGGATCCCCAGTTCCCGCTGCTCCAGGGTCTCCCCTACGCAGAGGATGGGGGTCATGCCTTCCCCATGGACGGCGGTCAGCTTCCGATTTACGACAGAATCCGTTTCCCCGTGGTACTGCCGCCGTTCACTGTGGCCCACGATGACGTATTTTACCCCTGCATCCCGCAGCTGGGCGGCGGAGACTTCCCCGGTCCTGGCGCCTTTGGGCTCCTCGCTCACATCCTGGGCGCCCACGGCGATATGGGAGCCCCGGAAGGCCCGCACCGCCGCGGGGATCAGAGGAAAGGGCACGCACACCAGCACCTCCCGCCGGGCCCGGCGCTCCGCCAGCTCCCGCAGGCGCTGGGCATAGGGCTTTACGTCTCCGCTCAGCAGGTTCATCTTCCAGTTGCCTGCCAGGACGGCGCGGCGATACCGGGTGTTCATGCCTCCTCCTTATCCGGCAGGCAGGCGATGCCCGGCAGTTCCTTCCCCTCCAAGAATTCCAGAGAGGCGCCGCCGCCGGTGGAGATATGGGTCATCTTGTCCGCCAGGCCCAGGCGCTGCACGGCGGCGACGCTGTCGCCCCCGCCCACGATGGTGACCCCGGGGCACTTCGCCATGGCCTTGGCAATGGCCTCCGTACCGCCGGCAAAACCCTCCGTCTCAAACACGCCCATGGGGCCGTTCCAGACGACGGTGCCCGCCTTCTCGATCTCCGCGGCAAAGAGCTCCCGGGTCTTTTCCCCGATATCCGCGCTCTCCCGGTCCTCCGGCACGGCGTTGGCGGGACAGGTGATATACTCCGCGTTGGGGGCGATCTCCTTCACCGCCATGGTATCCACGTTCAGCAGGAGCTTGACGCCCTTGGCCTCCGCCTTGGCGATCATCTCCTTCACATAGGGGAGCTTCTCCCGGTCCAGCATGCACTTGCCGATCTCGCCGCCCAGAGCCTTATGGAAGGTGTAGGCCATGCCGCCGCCGATGAGGAGGGTATCCGCCTTATCCAGCAGATGGTCGATGACCCCCAGCTTATCCGCCACCTTGCCGCCGCCCAGCACGGCCACCAGGGGCCGCTTCGGCTGATCGATGGCCTCGCCCAGAGCCTTCAGCTCCGCGTCGATGAGGAAGCCGCAGCAGGAAGGCAGATACGCCGCCACCCCGGCGGTGGAGGCATGGGCCCGGTGTACGGTGCCGAAGGCGTCGGAGACGAAAACCTCCGCCAGATCCGCCAGAGCTTTGGCAAAGGCGGGATCGTTCTTCTCCTCCTCCGGATGGAAGCGGAGGTTTTCCAGCAGCAGGCATTCCCCGGGCTTCAGGGCTTCCGCCATGGCCTGCACCTGAGGTCCGACGCAGTCCGGCGCCAGGGGGACCGGCTGCTTCAGCAGTTCGGAGAGCCGCTCCGCCACGGGGGCAAGGGTCAGCTCCGGCTTCACCTGGCCCTTGGGGCGGCCCAGGTGGGAGCAGAGGATCAGGGAGGCTCCCCGATCCAGGATATAGCCGATGGTGGGAAGGGCGGCCCGGATGCGGGTATCATCCTGGATCAGCCCCTCCTTCATGGGCACGTTGAAATCGCAGCGCAGGAGGACTCTTTTCCCCTCCAGATCCGTATCCCTAACGGAACGCTTGGCGTACTGCATGGCAGAAACTCCTCTCGATTTTATCTTGGTGCGCTCAGCCCCGGAGACCGGCGAAATCCCGCTGGCGCAGGGCTTCATAGCACAGGATCGCAACGCTGTTGCCCAGATTCATGCTCCGGGCTTCGTCCACCATGGGAATGCGCAGACACCGGTCAGGGTACCGCTCCCGGAGCCATTCCGGGAGGCCCGCCGTTTCCTTCCCGAAAAGGAGCCAGCACTCCTCTTCGAAACGGGCGTCCGTATACCGCCTGGAGCCCTTGGTGGTGGCGAGCCACAGGGGCTTGTCCCCATGCTCCTCCAGAAAGACCTGGATGGAGTCGTACACCCGCAGGTCCAGGAGATACCAATAGTCCAGCCCGGCCCGCTTCACCGCCTTGTCCGAGATATCGAAGCCCAGGGGGCGGACCAGGTGCAGTCTGGCCCCGGTGACGGCGCAGGTGCGGGCAATATTGCCGGTGTTCTGGGGGATCTCCGGCTCTACCAGGACGATGTTGATCAAGGGTGAACTCCTCCGGTCTTTCTCTCTGGGAGAATTCTATCCTGTACATTGTACGACCCCATATGGAATTATTCAAGGCATTTTCGTCGATCTTTCCCCGTTATTTTGTCTGTTCTGAAACTTTCCGCCCCTTCTTCCCCGAACTGCCGCAGAAAAAGCTTTCCGGGGGCTTGACAAGT
>CAMZIY010000086.1 GCA_947307365.1 uncultured Clostridia bacterium | reverse complement strand
ATCATGAAGCCGTCGATGGCCCAGCGGGACATGAAGGACATGAGGGTGTCGATGAAGCCTGCGGCCATGCTGCCCAGGAGGATGATGATGAAGTATTTCTTTTTCGGGGCAGCGAAGGAGAGGAGCGTCTTCCAGGTCTGGGGGTCGATCTTCCTGCCTTCGTAATCCTTTTCCTCGTTCATGCGGGCTCACCTTCTTCCACAGCGGCGCTCTGGATCTCAAAGGTGCGCCGGTAAATGCCCCCCTCCAGGGCCATGAGCTCCTCGTGGGTGCCCTCCTCGGCCACCCGCCCGTCCTTCAGCACGAAGATCCGGTCCGCTTCCATGAGGGTGGTGACCCGATGGGAGATGATGAGGGTGGTCACCCCCTGCCGCCGTGCCCGGAGAGCGTCCCGGATGGCGGCGTCCGTGCGGGTATCCACGGCGGAGAGGGAGTCGTCGAATACCAGGATATCGCCGTTTCCCGCCAGGGCCCGGGCGATGGCTACCCGCTGTTTCTGCCCGCCGGAAAGGGTGACGCCCCGTTCGCCCACCACCGTGTCGTACCCCTGTTCGAAGGAGAGGATGTCTTCGTGGACGGAGGCGTCCTTCGCCGCCGCCTCCGCCAGGGCCCGGTCGGGCTCCGGGCTGCGGAGGTCGATGTTCTGCAGAATGCTCCGGGAATAGAGGAAGGGCTCCTGGAGCACGATGCCGATATGGCTGCGCAGATGCGCTTTGCTGATCTCCCGCAGGTCCGTGCCGCCGATGGCGATCTTCCCGGAATCCGCGTCATACAGACGCTGCAGGAGCAGGGTCAGGGTGCTTTTGCCGGAGCCGGTGCCGCCCAGGATGGCGGCGGTGCTGCCTCCGGGGATATGCATGTCCAGGTGCTGCAGCACGGGGTTGTCCCCGTAGGAGAAGGACACGTCCCGGAAATCGATATCTCCCCGGAGGGAGGGCTCCGATCCGGTCTCCAGATCCGCCTCCTCCTCCGCCTGGAGGATCTCCTCCAGACGGCCCGCCGCCACCAGGGTGCGGCTCAGCTCGCTCAGGACCCGGCCGAAGCCCCGGATGGGCCAGAAGAAGGTGAACACGTAGCTCACGAACACCGTGAACTGGCCGATGGTGAGATTTCCCCTCACGGCCAGAAGGATGCCCACGATGAGCACGGCGGCGTACTCCATGCCGCAGAGCAGGTCCAGGGTGGCCCAGAGGGAGGCGAAGGTGTAGTCCACCTTCAGCAGCTTCCGCCGGTTCTCCTCGTTTGCGGCGCTGAACTTATCCAGCTCGAAGCCGGAACGGCCGAAGGCCCGCACCACCCGGATGCCGGTGACGTTTTCCTGGATCACGGTAAAGAGCCGCCCCTCCGCCTCCTCCTGGTCCGTGTAGAGCCGGTGGATGCGGGTATGGAAGAGAACGCTCACCAGCGCCACCGGGATCACCATGCCGATGGTGATGAGAGCCAGGGTGGTGTTGATAGTGAACATCACTGCCGCCCCCACCAGGACCATGAGGATGGTGCGCACGAACTCCAGCAGCATGCCGGAGAGGAAGCGGCGTACGGTATCCACATCCGTAGTGGCCCGCTGGATCACGTCTCCGGTCTGGGCGGCCGCATGCCAGCGGTAGGGAAGCCGCTGGATATGGGCGTACAGCCGGTCCCGCAGACGGCGGACGCTGCCCTCCCCGGCACGGGTATTCAGCCTGGCCCGGGCGAAGCGCACCAGGCCGGAGAGAAGGGTCATGCCCAGGATGGCGGCCGCCATGATCCACAGGTTCCGGCGGATGACCTCCACGCCTCCCACGGCGGGGACGAACCAGGAGAAATACCAGGCCACGTTCACGGGCTTGGTATCCAGCACGGAGTCGATGGTCACCGCCAGGACCAGCGGGGAGATAAAGCCCAGGATCAGCTCCAGGGCCATGAGCAGGAAGCTCAGGAGGATGGGGAGACGAAATCCCCTGGTGTAGCGGAGAAGCGCCAGAACGGCCTCTCCCTTGCGGGGCTGCATACGCGGATACCTCTTTTCACAGAAATGACTGGGTTTGGAGAAAAACTACGATGCGCGGACCTCCTGGATCCATTTGCCCGTGCAGTAGCGGATGAAGCAGACGATGCCCTTCAGGGGGAATTCCACAGCCAGGAGGAAGTAGACCCAACCGGGGCTGAGATGCCAGACGAAGCCCGCCAGGGCTCCCAGGGGCAGGGAGATGAACCAGACGCAGCTGGAATCCGCCAGGAGCAGGAAGCGGGTGTCCCCGCCGCCCCGGAGGATGCCCTTGGAGATGACGAAGGCCACGGTCTGGAGGGGGAGCATAAGGTAGTTGATCCGGAGCATGGTCCGGGCGATGGCTTCCGTCTCCGGCTGGATGGTGTACAGCCTCATATAGGGCCCCGTGAGGGCCATGAGCGGCGGGATGACGATGAGGCCGAAGAGGAAGGAGATGAGGATGTAGGTGTTGCCCTGCCGCTTGCTCAGGGGGATATCCCCCGCGCCGATGGTATTGCCGATGACGATGGCGCTGGCTCCGGACATGCCGTTGTTCACAACGGTGGTGAGGCGCACCAGGCTTCCGGCAATGGAGTTGGCTGCGCTGATCTCCGCCGAAAGATGGCCGTAGATCACACTTACCAGGGTGAGGCTCAGGCCCAGCAGGGTATCACTGAACAGCACCGGCAGGCTGAATTTCACATACTGCCGCCGGAGGGGACCTCCGGGGAGCAGGAAATGCTTCAGTCGGAAGCCGAAGGAATCCTCCTTCACGGCGAAAAACCCAAAGACGAAGAAAAACTCAAAGGCCCGGGCGATGACGGTGCCCACCGCGGCGCCCAGCAGCTCCAGCCGGGGAGCCCCCAGCTTGCCGTAGATGAATACCCAGTTGAAGAACAGGTTCAGGAAGAAGGCGATGGCGGAGCCCACCAGGGGGATCCGCACCTTTCCCACGCTGCGCATCAGATAGGTGGCGGTGGAGCTCAGACCGGAGAGGAGAAAGGTGACGCCGATGAGGCGCATGTAGGATTCGCCCCGGGCCACCACGGCGGGATCGTTGGTGAAGGCCCGGAGGAGAAGCCGGGGCCAAACCATCCCCAGCAGGGTGAACACCAGGCAGATGACCGCCGTCACCCGCAGGGCCAAGGCTGCCGTGGCCAGCATGGGCTCCCGTTCCTTCCGTCCCCAGAACTGGCTGGACATGACCACCGCGCCGCTGCCCAGTCCCATGCAGATGAACTGGAAGAAGGCGTAGGCCTGGTTGGAAAAGGCGGCTGCCGCGATGGATACCTCCCCGAAGGAACCGATCATGATGTTGTCCAGAAAATTGATGCCGATGGTGATGAGCTGCTGGAGGATCACGGGAAGCATGAGCACCAGGGTCTTTTTGTAGAAATCCCGGTCCCGCAGGACAAACATGCGACCGCCCCCTTTCTTCCCAAAGTTTTGACATTGTATCATGTTTCGGGCGGAATGAACAGGGGGAAGCCCGCATTTCCGGCGGAAAACACAATGTGATGACCATCCGTCAAAAAACGGGAACAAAGCTGCGGATCTGTGATATAATACAAAAAATCCGTCATGCCGTGTTCGCGCCCATTGCGGCGGACGGGAAAAATGCGCACAGGAGGCTGCCGCCCATGGACAAGCAGGCTCTTCGGGTCATACAATTCGTGGATACCTATTTTCCCATGGTCGACGGGGTGGTGGTGACGGTGCATAATTACGCCGCCCTGATGAACCGGGAAGGGAAGGCCTCCGTGATCTTTCCCCAGCAGAAAAAGAAGCCCGGTGTCTACGCGGGCCTGGGGTATGAAACGGTGCAGGTGAAGCGGTCCGGCTTTTCCTTCTCGGAGTATGCCCTGCCCAGCCCCCGGCTGGACCGGGATTTGAAGCGGTATCTGGACGGGTTTCACGCGGATCTCTTCCATATCCATTCCCCCTTCTTCCTGGGGGCTTTCGCGGCGGCCTACGCCCGGAAGCATCATATCCCCTGCGTCGCCACCTTCCATTCCAAATATTATGACGACGCCCTGAACATCACCGATTCAAAGTTCATTGCCCGGATGGCCACGAAGTTCATCGTCCGCTTCTATCAGCGGGCGGACAGCGTCTGGGCCTGTTCCCGGGGCACGGCGGAGACCCTGCGGAGCTACGGCTACCGGGGAGAGATCTTCGTGATGGACAACGGCTCCTCCTTCCGGATCGGGGAGGGGGAGCAGGAGGCTCTGGCCGCCCGGGCGGCGGCGGAATACGGCCTGGAAAAGGGGAAGAAGACCATCCTCTTCGTCGGCCACCTCATCTGGCATAAGAACCTCCGCCTGGTGCTGGATACCATGAAGCGGCTGGCGGAGACCGGGGAGGACTGCCGCCTTCTGATCGCGGGGGACGGGTATGACGGGAAGGCGATCCGCAAGTATGCCGATTCTCTGGAGCTGCCCGAGGGCATGGTCCGTTTCCTGGGCCGGATCGACGATCGGGACCTGCTGGCGGGGGTGATCCTGTTCTCCGACCTGTTTTTCTTCCCCTCCGTGTACGATAATTCCCCCCTGGTGCTGCGGGAGGCGGCCTCCCTGGGGCTCCCCGCCCTCCTCACCGCCGGGTCCAACGCGGCGGAGGTCATTACGAAGGATGTGAACGGCTTCACGGCGGAGGAATCTCCGGAGGCCATGAGCGCCGAGATCCGCCGGATCTTCGGAGATGAAGCCCTGCGCCGGGCCGCGGGAAAGAGCGCGGAGACCACCGTGGCCAAGTCCTGGGAGCAGATCGTGGCGGAGGTGCAGGAGAAATACCGGCAGGTGATCGAAGAATACCGGGAGAAACACGGGGGGCGGGAAAACTGAGGTCCCGGAAAACGCATGCAGAAGCAGTCAGGCCGCGCGGAGAACCGCGCGGCCTTTTCGGTCAGAAAGAAGCAAATGATCAGGTAAAGGGGAAAATGACTAAACCATGCGGTTTTTCTTTTCCGTATTTCTATTTGGCGGGCAAAAAGGAATACGGCCGCCGGAGGCAATCAAACGAATACGGCAGCAGAATAAACAAGCGCCCGGGCAGGGAGCCCCCCAGCGAGGCGAAATCCCCCTCGCCCTCTTTTTCCTTCCCCCCGGAATATGGTATAATCAAAAAAACGAAAGAGGGAGGGAAACCTCATGGCGGATAAACCTCTGCGCAACCCCTATCTCCCCTCCTGGGAGTACATCCCGGACGGGGAGCCTCACCTGTTCGGCGGACGGGTATACGTCTACGGCTCCCATGACCGGTTCGGCGGCTGGGTCTACTGCCTGGAGGACTACGTCTGCTGGTCCGCCCCGGAGGAGGACCTGACGGACTGGCGGTATGAAGGGGTGATCTACCGGAAGACCCAGGACCCGGACAACCGGGGCGGGGAACAGTGCCTGTACGCCCCGGACGTGACCCGGGGGCCGGACGGGCGGTATTACCTCTACTACGTGCTGGACCACCAGGACATCGTCTCCGTGGCGGTGTGCGATACCCCCGCCGGGCAGTACGAGTATTACGGTCACGTCCATTACCCGGACGGGACCCTCCTGGGGGAGAAGCCCGGGGACGATCCCCAGTTCGACCCGGCGGTGCTGACGGAAGGGGATAAGACCTGGCTGTACACCGGGGGCGTCTGCTTCCGGGACGAAAAGGAGAAGGGCGGCGCCATGGGCACGGTGCTGGACCGGGACATGCTCACGGTGCTGGAGGGGCCGGTGTTCGTGGTGCCCAGCGCCAAGACCAGCCGGGGCACCGGCTTTGAGGACCATGAGTTCTTCGAGGCCTCCTCCATCCGGAAGTTCGGAGACCTGTATTATTTCGTCTATTCCTCCGTATGGATGAACGAGCTGTGCTGGGCGGTAAGCCGGGACCCCCTCCGGGGCTTCCGCTACGGAGGTGTGCTGGTGAGCAACTGCGACTACGGCGTCGGCGGCTGGAAGGACCCGAAAAAGCGGACCAACGTGGGGGGCAACAACCATGGCGGCCTGGTGGAGGCCGCGGGGGAGCGGTATATCTTCTATCACCGGCACACCAACGGCACGGAGTTCAGCCGCCAGGGCTGCCTGGAAAAACTCACGGTCCTGCCGGACGGCTCCATGCCCCAGGTCGAGATGACCTCCAACGGGGGCGGAGCCCCCTTCGAAGGCAGGGGGGAGTTCTCCGCAAGTCTGGCCTGCTGTCTGTTCTGGGAGGATCTGCGCCCGGACCGTCAGGCCCCTAACCGCCCCCGCCTCACCCAGGACGGACGGGACGGAGACGAAGAGCCCCAGTATATCGCCTCCATGACGGAGGGGGTGACGGCAGGCTTCAAGTATTTCGACTGCCGGGGCGTCCGGCGGATCACCCTCCGCACCCGGGGCTACGCCGGGGGCTGCTTCGAGGTCCGAACCGATCTGGAAGGGGAGCCCCTGGGTCGGATCCCCCTGGGCTTCCGGAACCAGTGGACGGCGTTTTCCGCAGATATCGCCATCCCGGACGGGATCCACGCCCTGTATTTCACCTATCGGGGACCGGGGTCTGCCATGCTGGCTTCCTTCGCCCTGGAATGAGCCGGAAAGGGAGGATACGAGAATGAAGCTGAAGCATCTGGAATACCCTTTCCCCTTCCTCCCCCCGGAGGAGCGCTCCGCCCTGCTGCCGGAGCGGAATATCTGCTCCCTGGCCCCGGCGGTGGACCCGGCGGACGCCCTGTTCAGCGGCAACGGCTCCCACCGCATCGACGTCACCGGGGATCCCCTGGCCGACGGCCTCACCGCCAATATGGAGATGCTTTTTGAGCCCAAATGGAGGACCACCCCCCGGCCCCCGGACCTGCGCCCGTATCTGGCGGAGATCCGGAAAGCCCTGCTGGAGGGCAGGCCGGAGGAGGCGGACCGGCTGCTGGACAAGGCCCAGCGGGAGGCGGGGCACGACCGGTACGTCGACCTGGATAAGCCCATCGTCTACCCCATCGAATCCCTCCGCACCCATGAGGCCTTCCGCCTTCGCTTCTGCCGGGCGGGGGAGGGGATCCGGGATTACCTCCGCTGGACGGACCTGCGCTCCGGCATGATCACGACCCGGTGGCGCACGGACCTGGGCGTCTTCACCCATGAATATCTGTGCGTCTATGACGGGGATCTCATCGCCGCCCGGCTCACCGCCCCGGAGGGAGCGCCGGAGCTGGAGGTCAAGCTCCGGTTCCCCGGCGGCCCCGGCCCCTTCGGTCGGATCAGCCTGGAGAACGCCATCAGGCAGGTGGAGCGGAGCCCGGAGTGCATCACCGCGGCCTGGCAGTATGATCCTGCTCTGTGCGATGCCCGGGGCTTCGTCCTGGCCTTCCGCTTCGTCCCCCTGGGGGGCGAGGCCGCCCTCACCCGGGATGGGGTCCGGGTGACCGGGGGCAGGGGACTCATCCTCCTGGCCAGGGTCCTGCGGATCGAGGAGAGCTTCACCTTCGCCGCCGCCCGGGAGGCTGCCCGGGAGCTGCTGGAAAGGGAAGTGGATTTCGACGCCTGGGTCCGGGGGAACCTGGGATACCTGGGGGAGCGGATGGACCGGTCCCGTCTTTCCCTGTGCCGGAGAGAGGATCGCTACCTCTCCGGGGAGGAGCTGCTGCGCCGGTGCCGGAATACGGGCTGGGCGGAGCCCGCCCTGCTGGAAAAGCTCTATGATCTGGGCCGCTTCTACCAGATCATCGATACGGGGAAGCTGCCCCCTCTGTGGGGCCAGCACAACATCAACACGAACCTCCAGGTCTGCGCCGGGAACAACACCGGCCTTTTCGGGGAGATGGACGTGTATTTCCGGTATTACGAATCCAAGTTCGAGGACTTCCGCACCAACGCCCGGCTCCTGTTCGATGCCCGGGGGCTCCTGGCCAGCGTCCACTGCGACTATGACTCCGGCCTGCTGTACCACACCTCCCGCACCTATCCCCACTACTGCTGGACAGGCTGTCTGGGCTGGATCTATAACGAGTTCTGGGGCTATTGGCTGTGTACCGGGGATCTGGGTTTCCTCCGGGACCGGGTGGTACCTGCCCTGAAGGAGATCGCCCTGTTCTACGAGGACTACGCCCGGGAGCGGGACGAAAACGGCAAAAGCATCTTCTTCCCCTCCTTCTCCCCGGAGGACCCCACCCCCAACCCGGATTACGCCACCGTCACCGGCCGGGACAAGCATCCCACCCGCATCAACTCCGTCATGGATATCGCCATCTGCCGGGAGGTGCTCATGAATCTCATGGAAGCCTGCCGCACCCTGGGGATCGAGGAAGAAAACCTGCCCCGGTGGGAGAAGCAGCTGGCGGATCTGCCGGACCTGCTGACGGACGAGGAGGGGGCTCTGAAGGAATGGGCCTGGCCCGCCATGGAGGAGAATTACAACCACCGGCACGTGTCCCACCATTACGATGTGTGGCCCGGCCGGGCAGTGACGCCGGAAAGGGAGCCGGAGATCGCGGAGGCCGTCCGCATCTCCAACCGGAAACGGGGCCAGCAGGACGATTCCGCCCACGGCATCATCCACCGGGC
>CAMZIY010000085.1 GCA_947307365.1 uncultured Clostridia bacterium | reverse complement strand
TGATCACCGGAAGGATCATGGGGCTGCGCTTGGTCTTCTTCTGCAGATAGGAGGACAGGGAGGTCTTGATGGAGGATTTGATGGCGGTCCAGTTGGTGATGCTGTTGTTCATGCAGGCGTCCAGGGTGTCCACCACCTGCATCCGCATCTCATCGATGAGGGCTTCGGACTCCTTCACATACACAAAGCCCCGGGTGATCACGTCCGGTCCGGAGATGAGGCTGTTGTCCTCCCGGCTCAGGGTCATGGCCACCACGATCATCCCGTCCTCCGCCAGGTGCTGCCGGTCCCGAAGCACTACGCTGCCCACGTCTCCGATGCCGGCGCCGTCCACCAGGACCCGTCCGGCCTGGACGGTGCCCCCCAGATGGGCGGACTTTTTCCCCAGCTCGATGACCCGGCCGATATCCGAGATCAGGATATTCTTGCTCTCTATCCCCACTTCCTGTGCCAGCTGGGCGTGGCAGCGGAGATGCTTCTGCTCTCCGTGCACGGGGATGAAGTACCTGGGCTTCACCAGGGCCAGGATCATCTTCTGCTCCTCCTGGCAGGCATGACCGGAAACATGAAGGCCGGAGCACACATCCCGGTACATCACCTCCGCTCCCTTCCGGAAGAGCTCGTTCACGATGGCGCTGACGCTCTTTTCGTTCCCCGGAACGGTGGAGGAGGAAAGGATCACCCGATCCCCGAAGCCGATCTCCACCTGCTTATGGCCGCCGAAGGCCATGCGGTACAGGGCGGACATGCTCTCCCCCTGGCTCCCGGTGGTGAGGATGAGCTGCTGCTCCTTCGGATAGTTCTTGATCCTGCCGATCTCCACCAGGGTATCCGGAGGCAGCTGGATATACCCCAGTTCCACGGAGGCCGCCACCATGTTCTCCATGCTGCGGCCGGTAATGGCCACCTTTCTCCCATGCTTCGCCGCCAGCGTAATGATCTGCTGCACCCGGTAGACGTTGGATGCGAAGGTGGTGACGATCATGCGCTTGGGGCAGCCGTCAAAAAGGCCGTCCAGCGCAGCGCCGACGGTGCGCTCCGAGGGGGAAAACCCCTTCCGCTCCGCATTGGTGGAGTCGCTGAGCAGGGCCAGGACCCCTTCCCTGCCCAGCTCCCCGAAACGGGTCAGATCGGTCATGGGACAGCCCACAGGCGTGGTATCGATCTTGAAATCCCCGGTGTGGACCACCATGCCCACGGGGGTGCGGATGGCCAGAGCCACGGCGCAGGCGATGGAGTGGTTCACGTGCACCGCCTCCACCTCGAAGCAGCCCACGGAGAAGCGGTCTCCCGCCTTGAATTCCTGCAGATCCGCGATATCCAGGAGCCGGTGCTCCTCCAGCTTCATCTTCACCAAGGCCAGGGTCAGAGGGGTGGCGTAGATGGGGGCGGAGATATCCTTCAGCACATAAGGCAGAGCGCCGATATGATCCTCGTGGCCGTGGGTGAGGATGATGCCCCGGACCTTGTCCGCATTCCTTGCCAGATAGGTCACGTCCGGGATGACCACGTCCACCCCATACATATCCCCATCCGGGAAACCCAGGCCGCAGTCCACCACCAGGATATCGTTTCCGTATTCGTACACAGTCAGATTCTTGCCGACCTCGTTCAGGCCGCCAAGTGAAATGATTTTCAGTTTTTCCGTTTTTGGTTCCTCCTTAATTCAACACACATGTATCCCGGGGCAGATAAAAATCTGTCCCTGATGATTATGTGATCCGGCTGAGCCTGCCGCCCGCCGGTACAGTCCATACTCAGTTTTGCCGTTCTTTTCCGGTCCTAAACCTTCAGATCTCCCGCCGTCCCTCCAGGGCGCGGTAAAGGGTGGCGTCGTCCGCAAACTCCAGGTTGCTCCCCACGGGGATGCCGTAGGCGATACGGGTGACCTTGATCCCCATGGGTTTGATGAGGCGGGATAGATACATGGCCGTGGCCTCCCCTTCCGTATCCGGATTTGTGGCCATGATGACCTCCTCCACCGTCCCGTCCAGCCGGGCCAGCAGCTCCCGGGCGGTGATATCCTCCGGCCCCATATGCCGCAGGGGGGAGATGACCCCGTGAAGCACATGGTACAGGCCGTTGTACTCCCGGCTCCGCTCCAGGGCGATCACGTCCCGGGGTTCGGAGACCACGCAGATGACGCGCTTGTCCCGCTTGGGGGAAGCGCAGATGGGACAGACCTCCTGGTCCGTTAGATTCTGGCATTTTTCGCAGCGCCGCACCCGGCGCTTGGCCTCGGTGATGGCCGACGCGAAGGCCTCCGCCTCCTGATCGGACAGGCGAAGGAAATAGAAAGCCATGCGCTGGGCGGATTTGCTCCCCACGCCGGGGAGCTTGCTCAGCTGTTCCACAAGGCGCTCGAAAGGCGCGGGATAGAGGCTCATGCCCGGCCTCCCCGAAGCTCCCGGATCCTGGCGGCCCGGTCCGGCGCGCCGAAAACGTCGCTCCCGGCCACCAGCACTTCCGCACCTGCGGCGGCGGCCAGGGCGGCGGTCATGGGGTTCACGCCCCCGTCCACCTCCAGAAGGCAGCTGATGCCCAGGCCATCAGCGCAGACCCGAAGCTTGCCCAGTTTGGGCAGCATATCCGCCATGAATTTCTGACCGCCGAAGCCGGGTTCAACGGTCATGACCAGGATCAGATCCGCTTCCTCCAGATAGGGCAGCGCGGCGTCCCAGGGGGTGGCGGGCTTCAGCGCCAGGCCCGCTTTCTTTCCCAGACGCCGGATCTCCCCCAGGGCAGCATGGATATTCTCCTCCGTATCCGCCTCCAGGTGGATGCAGATCAGATCCGCCCCCGCCTCGCTGAAGGCGGAAACAAACCGTCCGGGCCGGTCGATCATCAGATGCACGTCCAGGAACAGATCCGTATACTTCCGCAGGGATTTCAGCACCGGCACGCCCACGGAGATATTGGGCACGAAAAGCCCGTCCATCACATCGAAATGGAGCCAGTCCGCCCCGCCGGCACGGACGCTGTCCACCTCCGCTCCCAGTCGGGCGAAATCTGCGGATAAAATGGAAGGAGCGATCTTTATCATGGCGATACTCCCCGTTCTCCCGGGCCGGAACGGCGCTCCGGCGGCGGGCATAGGTATGGTATGGGCGAGGCTGCGTCGGGTCCCGCCCTTCAGATAGGGGCTGTGCCATCCAGGCATAGCCTCAGTTTATCTGTTCCGGACAGGTGAAGCATTGTACACCCGTCCGGCCAGGTTTGCAAGCAAAATCGGATCACACTTCCGCCCAGGCTGTCCGGAATCCGATATCCGGGTAGATGAAATCCCGGGTCTCCCGCAGGTACAGCTCCCAGACGCCGCCGAAAGCGCCGTCGAACCAGCTGCCGCCCCGGGCAGCCGTCCGCTCCCCGTAATTCCGCAGGAAGAAAACGCTGGAATCCTGATACCCGTCGGGCAGGGGCATGGCCCCCAGACGATAGAGCAGGGGCGGCACCTCCACTCCCTCCGCCGGGGCCAGGGTTTTGAAAAAGCACCAGCCGTAAGCCCGGTGGGCGGTGTCCGCTTGCTTCCCGGTATAGTTGGGGAATTCCATCCTGGTATTCAGGCGGTAGCCTCCCCGGATCCCCACGTCCTCCGGGGAATCTGTCCCCGGGACGGTGCCGTCGTATTTCAGCGTTCCGGGGGTCCCGGGCGGCACGAAGCTCCCGTCCTGGAGCACCGCACGCCAAAGGGGGCTTTCCGGCCCCTCGTCCACGTTCATGGCGCTGTCGTTATCCGGGATGAACTGGAGCTCCCCGTCCACGGCTCGGAAACCGGATACCCAGTCCCAGGCGTTCCCCGCCAGATCGGATACTCCCCAAGGGCCCCCGTCATGGTTCCACCGGTCCGGCCCGGTGCCGGTGAGGGTGCGCATCTCCTCCTCCAGTCCCCGGCCCCGGCGCTGGATGGACAGGACGCCCCGGTCCCAGGGCCGGTCCGGATCTCCGCCGAAGGAGGCGTTTCCCCGGGGCACGGTGCCGTTTTTTACGCTCCAGTGCATGAGCGCGCACCACTCCGCGTTGGTCAGGAGATGCCAGCCCTTCCCCTTGGCGGCGCAGGCTGCCCGGGCCTCGTCAATGGTCAGGGTATGGGCGGGATCCCGGCCGGGCAGGCTGTATCCCCGACCGTATTCGATCACGTTCATATACTTGCTGACATAGATGCAGTCCAGCACTTTTCCCCCTGCCACGAAGGCGGAACAGGGCTCCTTCGGCGCGCCTTCCAGCACATCCGACCACAGGAACATGGGGATGCGCACCATGACGGAGGGACGGCCGAGGTCGTCGAAGAGCAGGGTGTTCTTTCCCCCGGAGGCGGCCTCCAGGGAGAACCGGGCGGGTTCATACCGCTCCCGCACCACCGCCGGATCCTCATCCGGAAGGATCACCGGTTTCGGCTCCCCCACCTTCTTCAGCACGGGGAACCCGATATCGTCCTTTACGCCGGTTTTGATGATCTCCATATTATCTCCTCCCGGTCAAAACTCCGTCCGACCGATCAGATCGTTCTGCAGGCCTTCGCTCAGTTCCACAAAATAGGCGCTGTATCCGGCGATGCGCACCAGCAGGCCCTGATAATCCTCCGGCTTCCGCTGGGCCGCCTGGAGGGTCTCCTTTCCCACGATGGAGAACTGGCTCTGCATGCCGCCGTTCTCAAAATAGATCTTCATCAGATCCATGAGCTTCTCCCGGCCCTCGTCCCCCGCCACGGTGCCGGGGGAGAATTTCCAGTTGAGGATGATGCCGTTGCCGATACGGCTCTGGTCCATCTTCGCCACGCTGTTGGCCACCGCGGTGGGGCCGCTGAGATCATGGCTGCCGAAGCGGGTATGCACCGGGCCCATGCAGTCCGACACGGGCTCATAGGCTCTCCGTCCGTCCGGGGTGGCGGCGTCCACGCTGCCGTGCATCACGTTGTTGGTCACGCTGAATACCCCGGGCATGTACTCCCCGCCGTGGGGGGTGGGCCGGTGCTCCACGTTCGCGCAGTACTCCCCGATCACCAGCTTTGCCAGTTCGTCGGCAAAGGGATCGTCGTTGCCGTAATGATGGACCTTCGGCCCGTTCACATAGGCGTACAGGGGCTCGTGACCCGCCCAGTCCGCCTTCAGGGCCTCCAGCAGTTCCGCGCCGGTGACCCGCTTCTCCTCGAACACCAGCTGTTTGATGGCGCTGAGGCTGTCCGCCGTTGTGCCCAGGCCCACTGCCTGCGGTCCGCTGTGGTTATACCGGGCGCCGCCGGCGGTGATGTCCGTTCCCCGGGCGATGCAGTCGTCCATGAGGAGGGAGAGGTAGGGCAGGGGCTTCAGCCGCTGCTGGGCCAGATCCATTTTGTTGATGCAGCTGATCATCAGATCGCACCAGTATTTCATCTGGGCCTTGAAGGAGGCTGCCACCTCGTCAAAGCTCTTCGCCGTGGCCAGGCTGCCCGTGTCCGGACCCAGGCCGGCGCATGTCCCGTGGTAGGGGCAGGCTTCGCCGCAGTCGATGCACCGGCCGCCGTTGATGGCCAGCTGAAGCACCTTGGCCAGGTTGAAGGAGCCGGAATCGTGCATGCCGTAGGTCTTTCCCGGCACGCAGGGCTCCACGCAGCCCACGCCCACGTAGTTCCGGGCTTCCTCCAGAGGCTTGCCGTAGTTGGTCAACGCTTTGATCATCATATCGTCGTTGAAGATCTTGGGTTCCCCGGTGCCGATGCGGATGACGTTGAAGGTCTTTTCCCAGAATTCCTTGGGATTCTTCTCATTGAGGCGCACCCCCATCCAGGGGTTGGGGATGCGGGTGTGGGCGTGGGCGTCCAGCACCATGTAGCTCAGGTCGTTCACCGCGTCGTTGCCATTCTCGTCCACGCCGCCCACGTCCAGGGCCGTGCCGCCCATGATGGTGCCGCTGGAGAAGATGATGGCCCCCGTGTCCCGGATCTTGCGCAGCTGGTGCATCTTCACGAAGGCGTGCTCAATAAGCTCCTGCATCAGTTCCCGGCTCAGGTTCCCGGTCTCCGTGTCCCTCTTGTAGAAGGGGTAGAAAAGCTGGTCGAAGCGCCCGTAGGTGACGCTGTGGCCGTTACTTTCGATGATGATCATGTTGGTGGCGATGTGCCAGAGCTGGATGGCCTCCCAGAAATCCCGGGGCGGGTTCTCCGCGACCCAGAGGCAGTTGGCGCTGACCCGTTCCAGCTCCTTCCGGCGCTGTTCGTCCTTTTCCTCCGCGGCCATGCGCGCCGCCAGCTCCCCGTAGCGGCGGATATAGGTGCTCGCCCCGTCCAGGGCCACGTCCTCCGCCAGATAGAAGTCCCGCTTTTTCGCGTCCTCCGGCTTCGAGGTGTCCAGGGCCGCCAGCTTGGAGCGCACCTGGGCCCGGATGCCCTTCCAGCCCAGGCGGAAGAGCTTGGCATAGTCGGCGCAGACGTGGCCCACCCCGGCGTAGACGTAGAGCCCGTCCAGCACCACGCCCTTGCCCAGGTGGTTGCCCTGCTTCTCCTTTTCGGAGTAGTCGGCGATGATGGCCTCCGACACGGTCTTTCCCTTCCAGAAGGGCTGCAAAAGGTCAAAGACCGTCCGCTTCACCTCGTCGGAAATGACGTAGCGGTCGTTCGTGCGCTCCTCCATGGGCCGGTAGAGGAATTCGTCCGCCAGCCAGTCCACGCTGAATTCCGGATACAGAGGCGCGCTGCAGGGCTTCGCCGCCAGCTCTCCCACGATGAGTTCCTCCGGCCAGATATGGATATCCACCCGCTCATACAGCTCGCGCAGGGTCAGGGCCCAGCGGAGGGCGGGGGAATAGGCGGCATATTTCGTATAGCATTCCGTCACGATCAGCGCCCGCTGATCGTCCGCGGTGGATTCCAGATGATTCGCCCGGTACAGCAGGCGGTTCACCCGGGGAAAGGGAGAGGGGTCCTCCGTCAGTCCGCTGACGCCCACGCCCCATTCCCGGTCCAGGGGTTCCACGGCCAGGGGCGGCATATGCTCCGTCATGTCGGCACGCTCCTTTCTCTTATGTACACATTCCCCTATTATGGATATTATACCATAACTCCCCGGGGAATGCGAGAGGGTTCCCGTTTTTCTTCTTCCTCCGGAGGTGGCGATTGACAGGGGCGGAAAACGTGATAAAATATATGGATGGAATGAATGGTACGGAGGAAGCGCATTTGGAGAAGAAGAAACGTTTCCCGGTCTCCAGGCTGATCGGCTCTCTGGTGACGGCGGGACTGGTATGGGCCCTGTGGGCCATCCTGGGTCTTCCCTTCTCCAATGCCTGGCTCCTGGCCATCCCCACCGCCGGGAGCATCCTGGCCTTCCGGGGCATGTGGTTCCTGCAGAAGCGCAGAACGGACCGCAAGGCCGCCGAGCTGGCGGAAGCAGACGCCGCCGCCGCGGCGCTCCGGGAGAAGGAACGGCTGGCCAGGGAGGCGGATGCTGCCCTCACCCCCGACCAGAGGGAGATCCTGGAGGAAGGCCGCCTGGCTCTGGGCGAGCTGGGAAAGCTCTATGCCCGCATCCGGGAGGACAGCGTCCAGAGCCGGATCATGGATCTGCTCAGCCTGACGGACCGGATCGTGGAGGACATACGGACGGACCCCGCAGACCTCCCCCTTATCCGGCGTTTTCTGCGGTATTACCTCCCCACCGCCATCCGGGTGCTCCATGAATACGACCGGGCCCAGGGGGACAGGAGCCGTCTGGAGGCCCTGCTGGATGAGATCATTGCCTCCGGCCGGTCCCAGTACGACGGGCTCTTTGCCAACAACGCCACGGATCTGGACCTGGAGATCGGCGTGCTGGAGACCAAGCTCCGGGCAGAGGGGCTCTCCGCGCCGGATTTTGAGATCCCGACGAATTGAAACGGGCGATCGGCCCGCAGGATATATCGAATTCACACGAAAGGATGACGCATAGATGGATTTCGAGTACAAGCCCACCCTTACCCTTGACCCCACCGTCGAGGCCCCCAAGCCCGCCGAGCTCATCAGTTCTGCGGAAAAGAAGGTGGAGGCCCCCGTATTCTCCATGGAGTCTCTGTCCGAGGCGGAGCGGAAGGCCGTGGAGGACTTTGCCAAGAAGATCAATATCGAGGACACCAACACCGTTCTGCAGTACGGCGCAGGCGCGCAGAAGAACATCTCCGAGTTCTCCGGCGCGGCCCTGAACACCGTGCGCACCAAGGACATGGGCGAGGTGGGAGACATGCTCACCGGCCTGGTGGTGCAGCTGAAGACCATCAACTTCGACCCGGAGGAGAAAAAGGGCCTGAAAGGTCTGTTCCGCAAGGCCGGCACCCAGATCGAAGAGATGAAAGCCCAGTATGACAAGGCCGAAGTGAGCGTCAACAAGATCACCGATCAGCTGGAGCAGCATCAGGTGGTGCTGCTGAAGGACGTAGCCATGCTGGATAAGATGTATGAGCTGAACCAGGCCTACTTCAAGGAACTGAGCATGTACATCATCGCCGGCAAGCAGAAGCTGAACGAGTGCCGGGAAGGCA
>CAMZIY010000084.1 GCA_947307365.1 uncultured Clostridia bacterium | reverse complement strand
CGGTGGAGAGGCTGCAGTTCACCCCGTAATCCAGCAGGGTCTCCTGGGCCTCCAGAGCCAAGAGGCGCAGGGGAGCCAGGTATACGCCGGTCTCCGCCCGGATGAGGCGCTGGAAGCCCGCGTAGGTCTTCCCCGTATTGGTGCCGCCGATGTGGAGGATAAAGCGCCTTTCCATGGCCCGGGCTTCCGGATACTCGTCCTTGGGATTCAGGGCTACCAGGGTCTCCAGGCTGTTGCGGATCGCCCGGGGAACGTAGGAAACGGAATACACGTAGCTCAGGGGATGGTCCAGCAGCTCCTGGGCCGGAAACTTTTCCAGGTTCAGCAGGGCGTCCATATCCGCCTCGGGCTGGGCCTGGGTGAATTCCGTCAGCGCGGCGGCGGCCACCGCCTCCAGCACGGGCACATAATGGTCCCAGATGCGTTTGCACCAGTCCGACGCAGGGTTCCGGCCGAGCCATACCCCGGTGTTGGCAAAATGCCGCAGGTCCGCGGCGGCGCTCACGTCCGGCAGGCCCGCCCGCTTCTCCAGGGCCAGGAACTGGCCGATATAGCCCATGGCCTTGCCGCTGCGGAGACTGGCGGAGGCGGTATTCCCCGCCATGCGCTCCACGATGCCCCTATGGAAGAGCTCCGCCAGCCTGGCGCAGCGCTCGTCTCCGGTGCGGGGACAGGCGTTCCAGGCTTCCTCCAGCAGCTGGCAGGCGGCCTTCAGGGCGTCCTCCGTCTCCGCCATGGCGGCCTCCCGGGCCCGGGTCTCCGCCTGGGCCGCGGCCTGGACGACGGAGCGGAACCGCTCCCCCGCCTCCGCCTCCAGAATGACGGATTTTTCCCAGGTGCGCACCCGGCGGCCATTATAATGATGGTACGTCGGCGGGGGCAGAAGCTCCTTCAGCAGAGCCTCCGTCCATCCCCTGCTCTTCAGGGTGCCGAAGGTCCAGTTTTTCTTGCTGTTTCCACCAGACATGAGGTACTCTCCAAATCAGAATCGCATAGTGACAAGGTATTTTACCACAATTCCCGCCGGGTTACAACTTTTCCCGGCTTTCTTGCCACATCGCAAAACCGATGCTATACTGAGCCAAACGATCAGAAGGAGGAAGATCCAATGAAGCTTCATGTGGGAGATACCATTCCCGATATGCCGGTGCAGACCGCCTACGGCACGGCGGACAGCCTCTACGGTCTCATCGGCGGCAAAAACACCCTGATCTGGGCGGTGCGGTACATCGGCTGCCCCCCCTGCCACCTGGATACCCACCGGCTGGCGGAGCGGTACGGGAAGTTCAAGGCCGCCGACGCCAACGTGGTGGTGGTGATGCAGTCCGACCCCGCCGTGTTCCGGGAGGCCACGGAGGGCGAGGCCATCCCCTTCGATATCCTCTGCGACCCGGAGATGAAGTTCTACAAGGCTCTGGAGATCGAAGCCGCCAAGGACCGGGACGAGATGACCGGCAAGGACCTGGGCGGCCTGGAAAAGCTCATGGAGAAGGGCGCGGCCTGCAAGGAGCTGGGGTATGAGCACGGCAAGTACGAGGGGGACGAGATGCAGCTCCCCGCCGTCTTCGTGGTGGACGGGAAGGGCACGGTGAAATACGCCCATTACGCCCGGTACATCGCGGACCTCCCCCCCTATGACGACATGGTGAAGTTTATGGAGGCCCTGAACCGGTGATCCCGGAGCTTCGCGCCTTTCTGGATGAAAAGGGCCGGCTCACTTCCCTGCCCTCCAAATACAAAAAACAGCTGGCGGCGGTGTGGTATCTGGCGGACAGGCTGGAGCCCGGGCGGGACTATACCCAGGATGAGCTGGGAGACGCGCTGGACGCCTGGCACACCTTCCACGACCCCGCCGCTCTCCGCCGGTATCTGACGGACCTGGGCCTCATGACCCGGGAGCGGGACGGCTCCCGCTACCGCCGGGCGGATACGCTCCCTTCCCTGGCGGAGTTCCTGGGGCGGAACATTTAGAAGACCCGGAAGGAAACAGGATACGGAGGATCTGCGCTTGGAAACGCTGTGCATTCGATACGGACACCCGCTTTGGGAAAAGACGATCGCCTTCGCCCGGGACTCCTCCTGGCGGGCCGGACCCGTTCTGGCCGAGCGGATGGAACGGAACGGCTTTCAGGACTGGGAGCGGGTGATCGCCGCGGCGGAAAACGGGAGCGTCGTGGGGTACTGCACCTTCACGGAGCAGGACGAGCTGCCCGAAGCATACGGCTATTCCCCCTTTATCGGCTTCGTGTTTGTGGAGGAAGGGCGCCGGGGGAAACGGATCTCCCAAAGCATGATTGAAGAGGCCCTGCGTTACGCCGGGAGCATCGGATATGAGACCGTCTATCTCATGAGCGGCGAGCGGGGCCTGTACGAAAAATACGGGTTCACAAAGCTCGGGGAGTACGATACCATCTATGGGACCCGGGATCAGCTGTTCAGCCGGAGCACGTCGGATCCAGCATAGAGAGAGGAGGGGCTTCTTTGGATTACCGCCGTCTGCCTTTTGAGCAGTATTTCATCAACACCAGCGAGGACTACAACCACAGAGGCGGCGTCTCCCGCCCCATCGAATACACTGCGGTCCGGTACACCAACACCGCTCTGGAGCGCCTGCTGGGGATCCGCCATGAGGTGAACTACGAGATCCATTATGAAGAGGACCGGAACGTGATCCAGCTGAATTTCCAGCGCACCGTGGGATTCTCGGACTGGATCGCCAACGTGGGCGAATTCGCGGTGAAGTATTACGACTCCATCGAGTTCGAGGGTCAGCCTCTGCAGCTCCGGGTGCACCGGGGCTGGGGCGACATGTATCTGACCATCAAGCGGGAGGTGCGGAAGCAGTGGCTGCTCCTCCATGAGCAGCATCCCGGGGCCGAAACGGAGATCCTGGGCTGGTCCCTGGGTTCGGGACAGGCGATCCTGTGCTGCCAGGACCTGAACTATAATTTCGGCGTCAGATCCCATCTCTATACCTTCGGGAGCGTCCGGCCCTTCAAAAGCATCCGTTCCAACGCCGACCGCATGAAGAAATACCTGGACACGCTGTGCAAAGAGTGCTGGAACTTTGCGGATATCAACGATATCGTCACCTATATGCCCCCCTTCCGGGGCTTTCTCATGATCAACCGGGTGGACCTGGGCGCCGGCCTGCGCCGTTCCCTCTTCCGACTGCTGGACCCCTACCGCTACCACACGGGGTACGACCGGGCGGAGCTGTACGCCGGTCTGGAGGAGAAAAGCCCGGCGGCGAAGGACTGACGGGGAAAGCGCGGTACCGGATCCCGTATATGCAGAAAAAGGAGCGCCTCACCAGCGCTCCTTCGTTTTTGTCTTTCCGCTTATTTCAGCACGCTGTCCAGGAATCGGAACAGTCGCTCGATGTTCTCCTTCGTGATGTATGCCGGGTCCCCGTGGAGGGCGCCGGGGAAGATATCCAGCTCCGCCCGGTCTTCGCCGCACACGGCCCGGATCCGGTCCGCCAGCTCCAGGGAGGCCTTGTAGGGCACGATCTGGTCGTGGTCGCCGCACTGGATGAGCACCCTGGGCATGGCGGGGGTGACCCAGGTCTTGCAGTCCGTCAGATATCCCAGGGCCCTGCACTTCCGGGTGTCGCCCCCGGCGAACATATCCGCGAAGTTGAAGACCTCCTTCGCTCCGGGGAAGGGGCCCTGGTCGAAGCTGAACTGGGCCTGCATGGCCAGGTCGTACACTCCAAAGAGGCCGATGGCGGCTTTCACCCGGCTGTCTCCCCCCATGGGGGCCTCCGGCCCGTCGAAGGCGGGGACCTCCTGGGTGGCGGCGGCGAACAGGGCGTGGTAAGCCCCGGCGCTGTCCCCGGCGATGGCGAAACGCTCCGGATCCAGATGATATTCCCCGGCATGGGCTTTCAGCCACCGGAGGGCGGCCTTGGTATCGTACACCGGCAGGGGGAAGACCCCCTCCGGGAGAAGGCGCTGCTCGTAGCTCACCACGGCGTAGCCCCGGGCGATGCCGTCCGAAACGTAGAGCATCTGGTCGTCCCGCTTGTCCCCGCCGATGAAGGCGCCGCCGTGGATGTACACGATGGTGGGAAAAGGCCCCTCCCCGGTCTCCGGCAGATAGATATCCAGCTTCTGTTTGGGATGCTCCCCGTAGGCCAGGTCCAGGAACTTCCGCTTCACCCGGCTCACATCCAGACTGCTGTTCATGGGATTGTCTCCGGGCACCTTGACGAATTGATCCATGATCTCCGCTCCTTTTCATCAATAAAAGCAAGCCTGCCGGTATCGTACCGGCAGGCACAGATTGCAGACGAGCCCGCAAACGGCACGATATCGGAAAGGAAGATAGTGTGAAAGAAACCCATCAGGGGCATCTTTCGCGTTCAATCATAAGTTTTTCGAACAAAGGATATGGAAGAGACAGTTCGAAAAACTTGGTTCAGCGGGGCGGCAAAACCTTGTCGACACGCTGAAGCCCGCCGGTATGATACCGGCGGGCAGTTTTTTACTCGGTCTTCACGATGGGCGCGGCGGTCTCCAGGCAGTCCGCCACGGGGGCAAGCTCCGGGAAATCCACGGTCTCGATCTTCCCAGCGTCCACGCTGGCGGCCACGTCGGGCCGGATGGGCAGCCGGGCGAGGATGGGCAGGTCGTACTCCGCCGCCGCTTCCTCCAGATGGCTGTCGCCGTAGATCTTGTGCTTCTTGCCGCAGTCCGGGCACTCATACCAGGCGTAGTTCTCCACCAGGCCCAGGATGGGCACGTTCATCATCTTCGCCATGTTCACGGCCTTGGCCACGATCATGCTTACCAGCTCCTGGGGGCTGGTGATCACCAGGATGCCGTCGATGGGCAGAGACTGGAAGATGGTGATGGGCACGTCCCCGGTTCCGGGAGGCATATCCACAAAGAGATAGTCCACGTCGTCCCAGATCACGTCCGTCCAGAACTGCTTCACCGTGTTCCCCACGACGACGCCCCGCCAGACCACGGGATCGGTCTCATTGTCCAGGAACAGGTTCAGGGACATGATGTCGATGCCGGATTCGGTCCGGTTGGGCAGGATGCCCATGGAGTTGGCCTTGGCCCGCTCATGCATACCGAAGGTCAGGGGGATGGAGGGACCGGTCATGTCCGCGTCCAGGATGCCCACATGGTAACCCCGGCGGTTCATGAGCACCGCGGTCATGGAGGTGACCAGGCTCTTGCCCACGCCGCCCTTGCCGGAGACCACGCCGATGACCCGGCGCACTTTGCTCATGGGATTGAGCTCAGCCCGCAGATCCTCCGGATTGTGGCAGCCGCCGCTGCAGCCTTCGCAGTTCCCGCCGCAGCTTTCGCAGTCCTCGCCGCAGCTTTCGCAGCCGGCGCCGTCGTCTTCCTCTACGATCTCGTAGCCCGCTTCTTTCTTCTCGTCGTCCATGATTCACCGCCGCCCGAAGGCGGCTCTCCTTTCCTGTGTTGACCCGGCTGTGCCGGGTGCATAGGGTCGCAGCGGATCGTTCTCAGCTCTCGATGAGTCCTTCCACGCAGCGGACCACGTCGCCCACGGTCTTCATCTCCGCCACCTTCTCGTCCTCGATGGTGATGCCGTACTCGTCCTCCAGGCTCATGAGCATCTCCACCACGTCCAGGGAATCCGCTCCCAGGTCGCTGACGATGTCGGTGGACTCTGTGATGGTCTCCGGGTCCAGACCAAACTGATTGGCAAAAATCTCCCGCAGCTTTTCAAACACCATAGCGCATTACCTCCTGATATTTTCCAAGCAGAAAATCATTCCGCCGATTTTTTGTCGCCCCGACGGGCTTTGCCGTAGGCCACCACCACCCTGCGGTTGGGTTCGCTGCCGACGGAGTAGGTGCTGACCTCCTCATAATCCTGAAGGGCGGTGTGGATCACGTGCCGCTCATAGGAATTCATGGGTTCCAGGGTCATATTCTTCCGGTATTTGATGACCTTCGCGGCCACCTTGTAGGCCAGGCTCTTCATGGATTCTTCCCGCTTGGCCCAATAGTCCTCAGCGTCCACGCTGATGTGGGTGCGCTTGGAAACGCCCCGGTTCACCACGTAGCCCGTCAGATGCTGGATGGCGTCCAGGGTCTCCCCATGGCGGCCGATGAGCATGCCCAGCTTCTGTCCGGTGAGGCGGATGAACAGGCCGTCCTCCCCCCGGTCCTCCACCTCGGGCACGGCGTCGGAGCCCATGCGCTCCAGCAGGCCCTTGAGGAAGGCTTCCGCCTTCTCCGCCGGGGTCTCGATATACTCGTAGCTCACCCGGACCCGGGCCGGCGTCGAGCCGATGCCCAAAAAGCCGGACTTGGACCGCTCCAGGATCTCCACCGAGACCTCCTCCCTGCTTTTGCCCAACTGTTCCAGGGCGGAGGCGATGGCCAGATCCTCGGTCTTCGCGGTGGTTTCTATCGATCTCAGCATAGCTTACTCTCCATTATTTTCGCTGCCGGTCTCCGGCGCGGAGGTCGGCGGGATCTCCCCGATCTCAGGGATCTCCGGCATGTCTCCGATCTCCGGGATATCCCCGATCTCCCCCGCAGCGATCTCCTCGGCCGCCTCGGCCGGCGCTTCCGCAGGCTCCTCAGACGGCTCCGGGACCACATAGTCGGGATCGAAGCGGTCGGGCACGTAAGCCCGGCCCCGGGCGTAGATCCGGTCTCCCACCCGGGAGGGATTGTCATCTTCCTTTTTCTTCTTCCCGGGATTGTTGGCGGCCTGCCATTCCGCAGCCCGCTGCTCGGAGCGCTGCTTCTCGCTCTTCTGCACCTTCCGGCGGCTGGTGTTGGGATTCACGGTGGTGGCGCCTTCGGCGCGGAGACGCTCGGTCTCGGCGCGCTTGCGCTCCAGCTCCTCCGCCCGGGCTTTCAGCCGGGCATTGCGCTCTGCATCCTCGGCGTCCAGCTGCTTGTTGAAGATCTTGCCCAGGACCAGATCCTGGATGATCTGCAGCAGGCCGCCCGCGCACCAGTACAGACCCAGGGCGCCGGGCATGACGAAGCCGATCCAGAGGCTCATGAGGGGCATGAGGTACATCATGGTCTTGGTGCTGCTCCCCGCCTGTTCGTTGGCGGCGGGGGTCTGATCCTGGCTGATCTTGCTCTGCAGGAAGCTGAGGGCGGCGGAGATCACGGGGATCAGGAAAAGGCCCAGCTGGGGCCAGATGGCCGCTCCGTCCTGGCCGAAGGTCCAGACGCGCCAGTTGGGCGTCTCGCCCAGGTTCATGCCCAGGAAGCTGTAGTCGATCTGCTTCAGCTTCTCGCTCAGGTGGGCGAAGCGTTCGAAATGCTCGGTGATGAACTGGGACTGGAAGATCTGGGCATAGGCCGCCGTCCGGGCGCCGCCGCTGAGCTCGAAGCCCATGGCGTACAGGACGTTTTTGATCTTCTCGTAGGCCTCCGAAGGCACCCCCATCATGATGGTGATGGGGAAACGGATGGCCCGGTACAGCGCCAGAAGGATGGGGAAGGGGATCAGGGACCACAGGCAGCCGCCCATGGGATTGATGTGCTCCTCCTTATACAGCTTGGAGACTTCCTCCTGGTACTTCTGTTTGTTGCCCTCATACTTCGCCTCCAGCTCCTTGAGGTAGGGGGTGAAGCGGGCGGACCGCATCATGCTCTTTTTGCTCTTGGCGGAGAAATACAGCAGCACCACCTTCACCACAAGGGCAAAGAGAAGGATGGCCGCGCCGTAGTTCATGGTGAGCTCATAGAGGAACATCAAGAGCCAGCCAAAGGGTTTGGCGATAAAATCCATTCAGGAACTCCTTTCCTCAGGGTTTCCCCTCGGGGACATAGAATTCTGCCGACGGACCGCGCGGCTGGCGGCGTCCATCGGCGTCGGGTTCAGGGCACGGGGTCATAGCCGCCCTTGTGGAAGGGGTGGCAGCGCAGGAACCGCTTCAGTGCCAGCCAGGAGCCTTTCCAGGGGCCGTACTTTTCCACGGCCTCCAGAGCGTACTCTGAGCAGGTGGGGATATAGCGGCAGCAGGGCTTCCGCAGGGGGGAAATACAGCGGCGGTAAAAGCGGATCGCCGCCAGAAGCGCGCGCTTCATGGCGCCAGCAGGCCGAGTCGGCCCGCAGCCCGCAGCAGCTGTTTTTCCAGTTCCCCGTAGGCTGCCTCCGCCGCGCAGCTCCGTGCCACGATCACCAGATCCCAGCCCTGCCGGAATTCCCCCTCGTGGAGACGATAGATCTCCCGGAGGCGGCGCCGGACGCGGTTTCGCACCACGGCCTTCCCCACCTTCGTGCCCACCGTGAGGCCGAGGCGGTTCTGCCGGGCGCCGTTTTTCCGGCAATACAGCACTACCGCAGGCTGAACGCTGCTTTTGCCCTTCGTATACAGCCTGCGGAACGCATAATTGCCTTTCAGGGACTGGGTGGTCTTCATGCGGATCTGCCCCGGAGCTTACAGAGTGAGCTCCTTGCGGCCCTTGGCTCTGCGCCGGGCCAGGACCTTGCGGCCGTTGCGGGTGGACATTCTCTTCCGGAAGCCGTGGACCTTGGACCGCTGACGCTTCTTGGGCTGATAGGTTCTGAACGTAGACATGCTGGGTTACACCTCCTGTCGGTTTCATCTGCGGCGGATGGATCCCCGCCGCTCTATACTCGACAGCAGCAGCCGCTGCCGCAGTCGTCTCGTCGTCG
>CAMZIY010000083.1 GCA_947307365.1 uncultured Clostridia bacterium | reverse complement strand
GGACGTGATCGTCATGGGCAACATCAGCCCCTCCGCCGTGTTCATGTGCGACAGCACCGATAAGATGGCCCTGGATACCCAGGCCCTTCTGCGGAAGTGCATGGTCTTTGAGAACTTCATGATCTCCTCCGGCTGCGATATCACCGCCGCCACGCCTCTGGCGAACATCGACAAGTTCTTCGAGGTCGTGAACCTGGGCTACCACAAGGCGAAGCTCTGGGGCCAGGTCAACCGGCTCTATCCCATTCCCGAAGTATAAGAAACCGAACGCTCCGTTTCTTTCCGATCCGCTGAAACAGATGAAGACCCGTCCGGGTACGCCATTCGGCAGCCCGGACGGGTCGGTTTTGTTTATCAGGCTTCAACGACAGGGAGCGCAATATAGGAGGGATACCGGGGATCCCGATGCAGTCGGATCTTCGCCGGGGGATCGGCCTCCTGGGCATAAAAGCCCCGCAGGTGATTGGAGATCTCCACCCGGATGCGGTGCCCCTTCCGCAGCACGTAGGAGGTGGGCATCAGGTCGATATCCAGCCGGGTGGGCTGTCCGCTCCGCAGGGGCCTCACGTCCCCGGCCCCGGAGGGATGCCAGGGCAGACCCAGGAAATCATAGGGCGGCTCCGCCGTTTTCCGGTGGGAGGCCCGGAGATGCCCCTCCGTCACCAGGAAGGCGGCCCCCTCCGGATCCACGTCCGTAAGGCAGACGAAGAAATCCGCGTCCGGCCGGTCCGCGGAGACCCACAGGGAGGCCAGGGGATGGCCCGTGACCCGCAGGTCCCTCTCCAGCGGCGCGGAGGTATATACCAGCGCTTTGGCGTCCAGGTCGGCCGGGTCCCCGCTCTCCACCCCGGTGGCAATATCGTACCGGGCGGTGTAGTCGTCCCCGTCCCCCTCCCTTTGGGGAGCCTGAAGGCCGAGCGCTCCCCTCTCCCCGAAGAACAGGGAGCGGTTTTCCGCCTCCGGCAGGGGCCAGCGGTCATAAAACGCCCAGTCCTCTCCCTCCGGCATGAACTGGGTCTTGAGGTAAATGGGTCTTTCCTCCATGATCCCGTTGGGCACGTCCTTCAGCCAGTAGTCAAAGAAGCGCAGCTGCTCGGCGGCCATGTCCACCCCCGTCTCCCCGCAGTGATACCAGGGGCCCACGATCAGCTTCTTGGGCACGGTGAGGTTCCGGTACATCACGAAGGTATCCCGGCGGAACACGTCGAACAGACCTCCGTGGAGATAGATCGCCGCGCCGGTACCGTTGATCCTGTCCCTGTAGGTGCTGGCGCTCACCAGGTTCCAGTATTCTCCGTCCGCCTGCTCGGACCAGTCGTCCCGGTGATGGAGCTCCTCAAAGGGGCCCACCTGGGGACCGTTGAGAGCGTGCTGATTCACCGCCTGAGTCAGGAGGGACCGGTCCTCGTCCCCGTCCACGGGGACGGCGGAGGCCAGCTGGATCTCCAGGGGAACGTCGGGATTCCCCGCCCCGAAGCGGCGGGCGACGCCGCCCCGCACCCAGCCGTCGAACTTGTTGAAATCGGTGCAGGTGATGAAGGCGCAGCGGAGGTGCTCCGGCTGCCCCGCCAGGGCGGACAGGATGGTCTGCCCCACGTAGGAGCCGCCCACCATGCCGATCCGTCCGTTGCACCAGGGCTGCCGCCAGATCCATTCATTGATGTCCCGGCCGTCTGTCTGATCATAGGGGTTGTTGGTGGCCTCCCGGATGCCGAAGGAGACGCCGGTGCCCCGGAGCTCCGCTCCGGCCGCCACGTAGCCATGGCGGATGAAGTCCGCCAGGTGGCTGCCTCCCGGACGGATCACCCCGTCCCGGCAGGAGCAGCGCCCATAGGGGGTGAACTGCCACACCACGGGCAGAGGCTCCTTCTCCTCCGCCCCGTCCAGGGCGGGCACATAGTAATCCAGGGCGAGACGGGTGCCATCCCGCACCGGTACATACAGGCTGTGGCGGTAAAACCCGTTGTACTTGGGGCGGGTGTATCCGCTGTATACCCCCGGGGCGGAGCGTTTCTCCCCGTCGGAAGGCGGCACGGGGGGCAGGGCGCAGAAGCCCTTCTCATCCAGCGTCAGAGGCACGGGCATCCCCGGTCTGGCGGGCATGGGAAAGTCCGACATATCACGACCTCCTAGGATATTCGCGGTTTTCTGTTTTACTCAAGCAGAAAACAGGCGGTATAGCAGATGGTGTCCTTCCCGTGGTTGTATTTCAGGCCGTTGGCGGTGCATACCTCGTTCACCACCAGGCCGCAGCCCTCCATGGAGGCGCAGAGCTTGTCCGGAAAACGGCAGGGGGCGTCGGGATAGGTGCACTTCTTGCACCGGCTGCAGCCGCCGGTACCCATGGCCATCAGGCCGGGATACTCCTTCTTCAGCTCGTCCCACAGGGCGTCGAAGTTCTTCTTATGGTTCGCGGCGGTCTCCATCATGGTCTCCACGTCGAAGCTGTCCTCCATCTGCCCCACGGTCTGCACCAGGATCCCGCAGCGGTATCTTTCCACCCGCTCCCGCATTTCCTCCAGCGTACCGCAGGCGGGGGGACAGGCCCAGGTCCGGTTCCACTGGCCGCAGGTGTTGGCCTCGCACATATCCCGGACTTCCGGCTTGAATTCCAGGGTCTTCATATCCAGCTCGCCCCAGGCGGTGAAGCCGAAGTCCTCCGCCAGCTTGCCCAGTTTTTCCATATCCGGCATCATGGTCACATCCTTTCTCATGGATTGTATCAAGGAAATCAGCGGATTGCAAGACGGCGCCCCGGTCAGGTCGGGGAAAGGCAGTAAGCCCTTGTCCTGCCCTTGGTTATATGGTAAAATTATATATTACAGAATACGATCAAAGAAAGGATGAGCAGATTGGCCTGGTTTCAAGTGAGCTTCTTTTCCTCCGCCCTGCTGCATTCGGTGCCCGTGAACGTGCTGCTGCCGGATCGCATGGGCCGGAAGGAAGGGGAAAAATGCCGTACCCTGTACCTGCTGAACGGTTTCCGGGGGGATCATACGGACTGGCTGCTGAACACGGATGTGAACGGCTGGAGCAGACTGTACGACTGCGCCATCGTCATGCCCTCTGGGGAGAACAGCGCCTATATGGATCACGCAGTCAGCGGTACGAAATACGGGGAGTACATCGGCAAAGAGCTGGTGGACTTCACCCGGAAGAGCTTCCCCCTGTCGGACAGGCGGGAGGATACCGCCGTGGCCGGGCTGAGCATGGGTGGCTACGGCGCCCTGGTCACCGCCCTTCGGTACCCGGAGACCTTCGGGTACAGTCTGCCCCTCAGCGGAGGCTTCATGGGACCGGACACCATCCGGGACAAGGCCTCCGAAGCCCGGTTCCGGGGCATGTACGGGGACCCGGCGGACTGGGATACCAGCATCGGCAACCCGGAGTATCTGGCGAAAAAGCTGCTGGAGGAAGGAAAGCCCCTGCCCCGGCTGCACATCAGCTGCGGCTACAATGACCAGCTGGCAGCCTCCAACCGGAAGTACCACGAATTTCTGGATTCCATCGGCTTCCCCCATACCTATGAGGAGGGGCCGGGGAGCCATGAATGGGCCTTCTGGCGCTGGGGCCTCCCCAGGGCTCTGGACCTCTGCGGCTGGAAGCAGGAGCACAAGTGGGTGAATCCCATGTGGGTGGAGCTGCGGGACGAACAGTACCTGGCTCCGGAATGGAGGGATAAGTAATGGCGCTGATCCAAGCGAGCTTCATGAGCGAGTGCCTCACCCGGCAGGTGGCCTTCAACGTCATCCTGCCCACGGACCGCTTCGGTCCCACCATGCCCAAGGAGGAGCCCATCAAGGCCCTGTATCTTCTCCACGGGGTCACGGGGAGCAGCAGCTTCTGGCTCACCGCCTCCGCCCTGGGCAGCCTTTCCGCCATGCACAACCTGGCCATCATCATGCCCGACGGGGAGAACCATTTCTACACGGACGACGAGGACTGGTTCGGCTTCAAATGGGGCGAGTATGTGGGGGAGGAGCTGGTGGAGTACACCCGCAATATCTTCCCCCTGTCCCGCCGGCGGGAGGACACCCTCATCGGCGGGGTCTCCATGGGCGGCTACGGGGCCATCCTCAACGGCCTCCGGTATCCCGAGACCTTCGGCCACATCGTGGGCATCAGCAACGCGCTGGTGACCCGGGATGTTCAGCGCCGGGCGGATACGGGCTCCGACGGCTTCAGCCGGGGTTATTTCGAGAGCATCTTCGGCGACCTGGACAAGGTCTCCGGAAGCATCCACGATCCCTGGGCGGCGGCGGAGCAGCTGAGAAACAGCAGCAGGCCTCTGCCCACTATCTACCAGGCCGTGGGCACGGAGGACTTCCTCTACCCCGTGAACCAGGATTTCCGGGTCCTGATGGAAAAGCTGGCCTGGCCGGATTACACCTATGAAGAGGGACCCGGAGGCCATGTGCCGGACTTCACCCAGCCCCATCTCATGCGAGGCGTGGCCCTGGCCTGTTCGTCGTCGTAAATCTCGCGGGCAACGCTTCGGCGGATTTCGCAAGTACCGCCGAAGCTCGCATGCTCTCGATCGCTCCTCCTCTTCCGATCGAAGCGGCCGCTTCGGTCGGATCAGAGAAGGTCGGTGTGCGGAACACCACGTTTGAACTTCCGTGAATCTGAGAAGAAAGGAAAACCCGACATTGATGGATCTGATCATTCCCGCCGATTTCTCCTCCCTGATCCCCGCAGGGGAGCAGGGGGAGCTGCGGGCCCAGCTGAACCGGGACCGGCGGGTGATGCTCCTGTCCGGCAGCCCGGTGGCGAACCAGCGCAGCGAAGTGAGCGGCGTCTCCGCCCGGGTCTGCCGGGCAGGCTCCTACGGCTTCGCCTCCGCCCCGGAGGTGAGCGGGGAGGCCCTGCGGGCCGTGCTGAAGAGCGCGGAGAACAACGCCGCCGTACTGGACCGGCACCTGAACAAGGGCAAGGCTGCCCGAAAGCCCGTCCCCCGCACCCTCGTTTCCCCCGCCGTTCAATGGGTGGACGCGGAGCAGAAGGCCTATCTGGACTATCTGCGGGAGCTGGACGGCTGGATCGCCGGTCTGCCGAATCTGGTGAGCCGCCGCCTGGTGGTCTTCTGCGACAGCACAGAGAAGCACCTCCTCACCGGGGACGGGGCGGAGGCCCATACCGCCATCCCCCGCTGCTACGTGTACGTGAACCTCACCGCCGAAACGAAGGAAGGGGCCCCCGTGGAGCTCTTCAAGGCCTTCGGCGGCTTCGGCGGCTTTGACGACTGGTTCGGGGATCCCGCGGCCCTGCGCCCGGAGGTGGAGATGCTCCACGCCCAGCTCATGGACAAGCGGGAGGGAATCTACGCCAGGGCGGGCAAATTCACCTGCATCCTGGGGGGCGAGCTCAGCGGCATGCTGGCCCACGAGGCGGTGGGCCACACCGTGGAGGCGGACCTGGTGATCGGCGGCAGCGTCGGCGGTCCCAACCTGAACAAGGTCGTCGCCTCCCCCCTGGTGAGCATGACGGACTTCGCCAGCGAGGCCTTCGGGAAACCCGCTCCCCTTCCCGTGTACTGCGACGACGAGGGGGTGGAGGCAACGGACGTGCCCCTCATCAAGGACGGCGTCCTGGTGGGCTTCATGCATGACCGGGAATCCGCCGCACGCTTCGGCCAGGAAGCCCGGGGCAACGCCCGGGCCTACTCCTTCTCCGACGAGCCCCTTATCCGCATGCGGAACACGGCGGTGCATCCCGGGAAGGACCGGCTGGAGGACATCATCGCCTCGGTGGAGGACGGCTACTACCTCATCAACACCAATAACGGCCAGGCGGACACCACAGGGGAATTCATGTTCGGCGTCACCCTGGGCTACGAGATCAAAAAGGGAAAGCTGGGCAAAGCCATCCTGGATACCACCATCTCCGGCGTAGCCTTCGATATGCTGAAGACCGTGGACATGGTCTCCGACGAGGTGATCTGGTCCAGCTCCGGCTTCTGCGGCAAGAAGCAGCCCATGGCGGTGGGTCTGGGCGGTCCCGCCCTGCGCTGCCAGCTGACGATCGGAGGTCGATGAACATGGATAAACTGTTTCAGGCGGCTCAGGCCGCTCTTGACGCCCTCCTTGCCCTGGGGGCGGAAAAGGCCAGCGTACGGGCCGCCTCCGGGGAAACCGTGGAGCTGAACGCCCTGGGAGGGGAGTTCACCCTTATGCGCACCCTGCTGGATCAGTCCCTTTCCCTTACCGCCATCAAGGGGGGCAGGCGGGGCACCGCCAAACTGAACCGTCTGGACGGGGACGCCATCCGCCAGGGGGCGGAGGACTGTCTGGCGGTGGCGGAGTCCGGGGACGCGGATCCCGCCTGGGATCTGGCTCCCGCTCCCGAGACCGGGGACTTCGTCTCCGGCGCCTTGACGGCTGATCCGGACCGGCTCTTCGACCGCTCGAAGGAGCTGCTGGAGGACATTGGACGGAAGTTCCCCCACGTGATCGTGGAGGAGATGATCACGGAGCACAAGACCGAAACGGAAGTCTATCTGAACTCCGTAGGCTCCCGCTTCACCAACCGGGTGGGGCGCTATGGGGTGGATCTGATGTTCTCCGGCCACCAGGGGGATACGGCCACCAGCTTCTTTGGTTCCTCCGTCTCCGTTCCGGATCTGGAAAAGCCCTTCCTGGAGCTGGGGACTCTGGCAAACGACCTGGAGGCTGCGGAGCGCAGCCTCGTTTCCGAGACCACACAGGGCTCCCGTATGGGAGACATCCTGGTACACCCGGACCTGCTGGCGGAATTCCTGGAGGTGGCGGGAGAGCTGTTCTGCGGGGACAGCGCCCTGATCGACGGGACCAGCCTCTGGAAGGACAAGCTGGGGCAACCGGTCGCGGATCCGGCCCTGACAGTATACGTCAAGCCCCTGGACGAACGCATCTGCGGCGGGGAGCGGTACACCGGGGAAGGCTTCGCCGCACAGGATTATACCTGGCTGGAGGGCGGCGTGCTGAAGAGCTTCATGCTGAGTCTCTACGGCGCCAACCGCACCGGCCTGCCCCGGGCGCTGAATACGGACGGCGCCCTGGTGATGGCTCCGGGTACGAAAACGAAGGAGGCGCTCATCGCGGGCATTGCGGACGGGCTCCTGGTGGGCCGCTTCTCCGGAGGCGAGCCCAGCCCCAACGGCGACTTCTCCGGCGTGGCCAAGAACAGCTTCCTGATCCAGGACGGCAAGCTGGGCTGCGCCGTGAACGAGACCATGATCTCTGGCAACCTGGCGGACATGCTGAAAAACATCGGCGGCATCTCCGCGGAGCTGGTCTGCTCCGGCAGCTATGTGCTGCCCTGGGTGGTGTTCCGGAACGTGGTCATATCCGGGAGCTGAGCCATGGCCAGAGATATGACCACAGGCCGGGAGGGAAAACATATCCTGGCCTTCGCCCTGCCCATCATGGGCGGACTTGTGCTGCAGCAGCTCTACAACACCGTGGACAGCGTGGTGGTGGGCCAGAAGCTGGGGGATATCCCCCTGGGGGCGGTGGGCACCTGCTCCGCTCTCACCATGTTCGCCGTGTCCTTCGCCGTGGGCCTTACCAACGGCTCCAGCGTCATCTTCGCCCAGCTCTTCGGGGCAAAGCAGATGGATAAGCTCCGGCGGAACCTGTCCACCGCCTTCTGTCTTCTGGCAGCCCTGGGCCTTCTGATCTCCATCCTGGGCTTCTGCTTTGCCCGGCCTCTGCTGAAGGCTCTGGCGGCTCCGGACGCCATTCTGGATATGGCCTCCGGCTATTTCCGCATCTACTGTCTGGGCCTGGTGTTCCAGTTCGTGTACAACGTGGCCGCAGGGGCCCTGCGCAGCGTGGGGGACAGCAAGGCCACCCTCTACTTCCTCTGCATCTCCAGCGTGGTGAACATCGTGCTGGACCTGGTGTTCGTCATCGTTTTCCACTGGGGGGTGGAGGGCACCGCCATCGCCACCGTCATCGCCCAGGGGGTGAGCGCCCTGGTGAGCCTCTTCTATATGCACCGGAAGTATGAATTCTTCCGCTACGCCAGGGGGGAATTTGCCTTTGATCCCTCCTGCTGCGGGCAGATCCTGAAGCTGGGCGTCCCCACCATGGTGCAGATGTGCATCGTCTCCGGGGGCAACGTCCTGATCCAGCGGGTGGTGAACGACCTGGGCACCGTGGCTCTGGCGGCCAACACCGCCGCCGCCCGCATCGAGAACTACATGTTCATCCCGGTGCAGAGCATGAACAACGGCCTGGCCACCTTCACGGGGCAGAACGTGGGAGCCGGGAAGTATGACCGGGTGCTGGGGGGCAGGCGGCAGGCCCGCTACATCATCGTCCCCACAGCGCTCCTCATCTCCCTCCTCCTCTGGGTCTTTGCCAAACCCCTCATCGGCCTCTTCGGGGTGACGGGAGAAGCCCTGACTCTGGGCATCCAGCATCTGCGCTTCATCGCCCCCTTCTTCGTCATCTTCGCCCTGTACATGTCCACTGCGGGCGTGCTCACGGGCTCCGGGGACGTGCTGGCCGCCGCCTGCGTGACCCTCTCGGTGCTGGGCGTGCGGGTGGCTGCCACCTATATCTTCAACTACGGCTTCCACCTGGGCTTCCCCTCCCTGTACTACGCCAATCCCATTGGCTGGGCCTTCGGCTTCATCGTGGTGTGGCTGCGCTTCCGCACGGGCATCTGGA
>CAMZIY010000082.1 GCA_947307365.1 uncultured Clostridia bacterium | reverse complement strand
CCCGGGGGATGACGAAGCTCAGGCTCCGGCTGATGACCTCCACGTCGCCGGAGCATTTGTTGATGATGTCGCCCGCCTTGTTTTCCCGGTAGTAATCCGGGCCCAGGACCATGAGCTTGCGGAAGAGCGCTCCCTTCAGGCGCACCACCGCCGCCTCCGCCGCCTGCTCCGCACAGATGCTGGTGAAATACCGGCAGGCGGAGAAGGCCAGACCCACCAGGACGCTCAGCCCCAGCATGGGGAAGAGCCGCTCGAACTGCTGGGGCATCAGCACGTCGTCCACAATGTCCTTGAAGATGTAAGGCTCCCAGGTCATGAGGCCGACGCCGACAATGTCGAAGAAGATGGCAAGGATCAGGCGGAACTTGTACTTGCCCATCCACTCGAATGCCCACTTGTACTGCTTCAAATTCTTCTCACTCCGTTTATTTTCATTTACTTAATCATCTTTCACGCGGTCCTTCAGCTTGTCCAGATAGAACTGCAGGGCGAAGAGGATGCCGTCCACGGCGAAGCCGCCGCAGCCCTCGTCCGGCTTGATTTCCGCGCAGTTCAGGGAGCCGTACTGGGCCCTGAAGCGGGCGCTGAACTCCGCCTCCAGCTCCGCCGGATCATCCTCCGGGAACACGGTGCGGAGGTACAGCAGGGCGGCGTCATGGAGGCCGCAGACGGGACTGTCCTTCGGCAGGCGGGGGATCAGATCCCCGGCGTGATCCTCCCGGATGAGCTTGTCCAGGGCCAGGAGCGCCGTCTCCCCGCAGGGCTTCTTTTGGTCAAAGCAGCCGGAAACGAACTGTTTCAGAGCCTGGATGACCCCCAGGTCGAAGCCGTCCTGCTCCTGCTGGACGCCCCATTCTCCCTGGATGGCCCGGTACCGGTCGAAGAGGAGCTGGGCGAAGCGAGCCCGCTTCCGGCTGCTTTCGAACCGGAGGTATTTGGGGTTGAGATCCCGGATCCGCACCCGGTCCAGACCGTCCGAATCCTTCAAAAGCCGCGCCATCCGCAGGGCGCGCTCCGGGTCCGCCGGGGCGTGCTTCCGGATCACGTCCTCCATATACTTGTCCCCGATGGAATGGGCTTCCACCCCGGCCATCATGATCTTCAGGTCCTCTCCGCTCCGGCCCGTGAGCTCCGCCAGCTTCAGAGAGGAGCGGAAGCCGTGGGCGCCGTCCAGCCAGTCGCTCTCCCGGCCGGTGTCGTGGTAGGAGCACATGTCCATGAGCAGGGCGGTATCCGCCGCATCCAGCCCCTCCGCCTGGGCGCACATGGCCCCGTGGACCAGGGTGCGCTCGATATGGCCCAGACCGTGGACGTGGCTCTGATACAGCACGTCCCGCTTCAGGGTCTTCAACGCCTTCAGCAGGGCTTCTCCGTAGGGCGAGGCCAGCAGGAGATCCAGCCGGGCCTGTTCCTCTCCCCAGTCCTTTCGCCCCAGCAGGGCGAGCATGGGGCTGGAACGGTCTTCCATAGCCGCGGACCTCCTTTGCAAGTCAAATTGTTTAGATTTTATTATACCACCGTAACATGTTCTCTGCAACATAAAACTTGACAAAACCCCGTACTCACCATATGATGAGCAGAAGGAAACTACCCGAGGAGGAAACCTCAATGAACAAGATCTATACCATGGAGGAAGCCATGGATCTCATCCGGGATGGGGATACCATCTGGGTGAACGCCTTTGCGGCCTGTGCTTCGCCCGTGGATCTGAATAAGGCCATCACCCGCCGCTTCCGGGCCACCGGCCATCCCAAGCACCTGACGGTGTACAGCGCCTTCAGCTTTGCCGAGTGGAAGGAAGGCAGCGAGGTGGAGGGCTATATCTGCGAAGGCGGCGTGGACTGCGTCGTCATCGGCTTTTTCGGCAGCCTGTACAGCACCGTAAAGGCCATCCAGGAGAACCGCATCGAGGGGTATAATCTCCCCGGCGGCGTCATGAGCCATATGATCCGGGCCGCTGCCTGCGGACAGAAATCCCTGTTCACCAAGATCGGCCTGAACCTGTTCGTGGACCCCCGGAACGCCCAGTATCGGCTGAACGAGCGCTCCAAGCGCACCCTGGTCCACCTGGCGGAGGAGAACGGGGAGCAGGGGCTGCTGTACGATATCCCCAAGGTGGATATTGCCCTGCTGAAGGCCACCAGCGCGGATGAGCGGGGGAACATCACCTTTGAGAACGAGGCCGCCAGCATCGACTGTCTGGCCGTAGCCCAGGCCACCCACCGGAACGGGGGCAAGGTCATCGTGCAGGTGAAGAACATCGTGCACAACCATATCCTGCCCCGGATGGTGAACGTGCCCGCCGCCCTGGTGGACGCGGTGGTGGTGGTGCCGGACCAGAAGCAGCTCACCAACGTCAGCGGTTTCTATGAGTATATCTGCGGCAAGTACGTGCCCACCGGGAGCATCCTGAAGGCCTGCCGGGACGAGATCAGTTCCCGCATCGGGGAGACCAGCCACCGCACCGCCCTGCACCATGCCATCGCCAAGCGGGCCGTGCATGAGCTGCGGGAGGGGCAGATCGTCAACATCGGCATCGGCATCCCGGAGCTCATCGCGGCGGAGGCCCTGGATCGGGGGATACTGGAAAAGGTGCACCTGTCCGTGGAATCCGGCCATACCGGCGGCTACCCCCTCAGCGGCATGGGCTTCGGCGTTTCCATCGGACCGGACAGCATGATGGACATGGCCCGACAGTTCGATTTTTACGAGGGCGGCGGCCTGGATATCTGCTTCATCGGCACCCTGCAGGTGGACGCCAAGGGCAACGTGAACGGCCACCAGGCCCCGGGGAAGCTCAGCGGCATCGGCGGCTTCGCCAACATCAGCCAGACTACCAAGAAGGTGGTGTTCTGCATGACCTTCACCGCCGGGGGGCTGGAGGGCACCTTCGACGGGGAGAGCGTCCATATCACCCGGGAGGGACGGAACCGGAAGTTCCTGGAGACCATCCCCACCCGGAGTTTCGCCGTGGAGAACGCCCGGGCCATCAATCAGGAGGTGCTGTACGTCACCGAGCGCTGCGTCTTCGGGCTGACGGAGGAGGGGCTGGAGCTGCGGGAGATCGCCCCGGGCGTCGACCTGCAGAAGGATATCCTGGATCAGCTGCCCTTCCGGCCGAAGATCGCGGAAGACCTGAAACCCATGCAGTTCTGAAAAAGTCGGAAACTGGGAAAATTCCGGATTGACAAGCCCGATGTTCTGTGTATAATAGAAAGGCTGGTACGCTGTACCAGCCTTTATCCTTGCCTGCGCTCGACGCAGGCCGGAAGACCATAAGGAGGTGCAATAATGGCAAAGATCCAGGACAAGTACGAGCTTCTCTTCATCATCGATCCCAACAAGACCGAGGAAGAAATCGCCGCCCTGACCGAAAAGTTCAAGGCGCTGGTGGAAGCCAACGGGACCATCGATGAAATCGAGGACTGGGGCAAGCGGCGTCTGGCCTACGAGATCGAGGACCGGACCGAGGGCGTCTATGAGCTGATCAAGTTCACCAGCGGCCCCGAATTCCCCGCTGAGCTGAAGCGTATCCTCGGCATTACCGATGGCATCCTGCGCTCCCTCGTCGTCAAGGCGGAGGGCTGAAAATGCTGAATCACATCGTGCTCATGGGCAGACTCACCCGGGATCCGGAACTGCGGCAGACCCAGTCCGGCGTCAGCGTGGCGAGCTTTACCATTGCGGTGGACCGGGATTTTCAGAGCCGTGACAGCGGCGAAAAGCAGGCGGATTTCATCGACATCGTGGCCTGGCGGAACACGGCGGAGTTCGTCTCCAAGTGGTTCACCAAGGGCCAGATGGCCGTTGTTTCCGGCCGTCTCCAGATCCGGGATTGGACCGATCGGGAAGGCGGAAAGCGCCGCAGCGCGGAAGTCGTGGCGGACAACGTCTATTTCGGGGACAGCAAAAAGAGCCGGGAGGGCGGGCAGCCTTCCGGCGGCAGGAGCGGCGGCTACGGCGACTATGACGCTCCCGCCATCAAGACCGATTTCGAAGAGGTCGAGGACGACGGCGACCTGCCCTTTTGATCGAGAATAAGGAGGAGTAATCATGGCGAACATGAACAGCGGCGACCGGAACGACAAGACGGCCAGGCCGCGCAAGCGCAGGAAGGTATGCCAGTTCTGCGCGGATAAGGCGACTTTTATCGACTATAAGGACGTGGCGAAGCTTCGCCGCTTCATCTCCGAGCGGAGCAAGATCCTGCCCCGCCGGACCACCGGCACCTGCGCCATGCATCAGCGCGAGCTGACCACCGCCATCAAGCGGGCCCGTCAGATCGCCCTGCTGCCCTACGTGAGCGACTGAACCGCGTTTTTCGCGGCAAGCCCCTCCGGACCTTGGTCCGGAGGGGTTGTTTTTCTGCTTGACAAACTTCGGACATCGAGGTATATTATACTTAGAACATCGATGCATAGGAGGTCATAGCATGGAATTCGATAAATCCCTCATCAGCGGCTCCAACGCCATGCTGGTGCTGAGCCTGCTGAAGGACGGGGACAAATACGGCTATGAGATGGTGCAGGAGCTGAAGCGCCGGTCAAACAACGTCTTTTCCCTGAAGGAGGGGACCCTGTACCCCCTGCTCCATGCCCTGGAGAACGCCGGAGAGGTGGCGTCCTATCACACAACCGCCCCCACGGGGCGGGAGCGCCGGTACTACCGCCTCACGGAAAAGGGGGAGTCCCGTCTGCGGGAGAAGGTGCGGGAATGGCGGCTTTTCTCCCAGGGGGTAGACACGGTGCTGAACGCCGTGCCGGGCCTGGCGTGAGAAATGAGCGTCCTGCGTTTCGACCGCTGGTGCTCCCTGGCGGTGAGCGGGATCCGGTTCAAGCCGGACCGGAAGGAGATCTATGAGGAGCTTTATGCCCATATGGAGGACCAGTATGAGGAGCTGACCGCCGGGGGGTTATCCGAGAAGGAGGCGGAGGACGAGGTAGCCGCCGCCATGGGGGACCCGAAGGAGACCGCACGGCAGCTGGAGCGCATCCACCGCCCCTTCTGGGGCTATGCCCTGCGGGCAGCCCGGATCTGTTTGGTAATCGCCGCGGTGCTGGTCCTGCTTGCCCTGCCCCGCTATCTGGAGGGGTTTGCCTTTGATTCCGCCTCCAGGGAGAAAAAGTATCATGAGGATACGAAGATGGCGGACAGCAGCGACCGTGTCGTCTGGCACAGAGAGCCCATGAGCCGGGACAAATCCGACGGGTACGCCTTTACCCTGACCGAAGCGACGCTGCGGAGCTTCACCAACAACGTGGACAGTTCTGACGACCGGGTTTATCTTCTCCTGGAGGTGAAAGTGTTCAACTCCTGGCCATGGGCCCTGGACTGCAAGGCCTGGGGGGAGTTCTATGCGGTGGATTCCCTGGGCAACGTGTATCCCGCGGACGGCCGGGCCAGAAGTCACCGTCGGGCATGCGTGACCGGTACTGACCTGCATACGGGCTTCTGCACCTGGACCTGGGAGCTGAGGCTGAACGGCTGGTGTTCCCAGGAGGCGGACTGGCTGGAGCTGCGCTACGACCAGTGCGGGCGGGATGTGCGGCTGGTTCTGGACCTGCGGGAGGGGAGGGAGTCATGAAGAAGCTGATCCGTCGCTGGAAGCGCATCCCCAGAAAGCTGCGCTTTTTCCTTGACGTATTCCTCGCCCTTATCCTCCTGTTCGGATTCCTCCTCACCAGGGAGATCCCGGCGGTCTGGGACGATACCCGCTTCCGGCGGGCGGAGAAGGCAAACCTGGCCGGACCTTCGGAGATCCTGGACCTGTTCCACGTTCCGGAGGAGTGGGCCCTCGTGGGCTATGCCCGGCTGCTCCTGGCGGACGCGGGAGAGGAGGTCCTGTTCTGCCCGTTCTACACGAATTACAACGGTTACGGCGCCTTGTACCGCAGGGAAAAGACCGACGGTATCCTGCTGACGACGCCCCCATCCTTCGTGCTTGGGTCATGGGATCTGTCGGTGGTGCCACTGTTCCTCTTCGCGGACGACCCGGCGGCGGTAAGGGCGGAGGTACAGCTTCGCCTCTCCGAAGACGTCGTTCTGGAGCTCAGCCAGGTACGGGGAGCGGACGCGCCTGACGAGGAACGGGATCAGCATACCCGGCAGCGGTTTTTCTGGTTCGATATCCCCATGCCGGAGAATAGCTGGTCGAAGAAACGAGCCCTGTTGTGGGACTTATGGGAAACAAACAGCAGCACGGCCAACTCCGCGGCAGAGTTCCCGGCGACGATCCGCCTGTACGACGCCGGCGGCATGCTTCTGGAAACCCGGGAATACGTCGTGCGCTCCCGGGCCATGGACGCTCAGGGCAGCACGGTGCCGGACGCTGCAGAATAAGGAACAGAGTGATGAAAAGCATCGATTTTGACCGCTGGTGCTCCGCAGCGGTGGGGAGGATCCGCTTCGTGCCGGACCGGTGGGAGGTCTATGAGGAACTCTACGCCCACATGGAGGACCAGTATGAGGAGCTGACCGCCGGGGGGATGTCCGATAAGGAGGCGGAGGCAGAGGTGGTTTCCGCCATGGGGGACCCGAAGGAGACCGCCCGGCAGCTGGAGCGCATCCACCGCCCCTTCTGGGGCTATGCCCTCCTGGCTGCCCGGTGGTGCCTGCTCATCGCCGCGGTGCTGGCACTGCTCACCGTTCCCGGGTATATCAAAGGGCTGGAGATCAACGATGCCCGGTTCGGGGAAGGACTCTTCCGGGAGACCTGGGACGACGGGGTAGGCGAATTCCGGCTGGTCTGGTATGCCGAGCCGACGGTCCGCGGCCACTGCGACGGGTATACCTTCACCGTCACCCGTGCGGCGCAGCGCAGCTATGTGGGCTGGGAAAACCATACCTACGACGGAGATTTCCTCGTGATCGAGGTTAAGGTTTTCAACCCCCGGCCCTGGGCGGAGCCCTGCGCGGCCATAAAGGCCTTTACCGCCGTGGACTCCCTGGGAAATGTCTACTTCGAGAACGATTCATGGAGCGCAGACAGCGCCGAAAGCGGCGTCCCGTACCTGTCAGGCATGTGGGGACGCACGGGACTGCTGACCTGGACCTGGGAAATCACGCTCAATGGCAGCCGGTCCCAGGAAGCGGAATGGATCGAGCTGCGCTACCTGAAGTCCGGCAGAAATCTGTGCCTGACCATTGACCTGAGCGACAAAAGGGAGGTGGGAGCATGAGGCGGTTTTGGAGGAAGATACCCCGCCAGCTCCGCTTCGCCCTGGACGCTCTCCTGGCCCTGGCGCTGCTGACCGCCGCTTACGTCGCCCTGGGCTGTCCCATCCTGGGGGAGACGGCCCACTTCCGCAGGGCGGAAAAGGCAAACATGATGGGCCCCTCGAAGATCATCGACCGCCTGGATGTCCCGAAGGACTGGCCCACGGTGAGCTGGGACCGTCTGCTGATCGGGGACGACGGGGAGGAGATCGTTCTTTGGTTCCATCAGCATGGGGCGGGATCGGGGACCCTTAAACGCCTGAAAAAATCGGACGGTATCCTGCTGACGCCGCTGCCGGAATGCGACGCTGCCGATGCAGCGGATCTGCTGAAGGACGGCGTCATGCCCCTGTTCCTCTTCGCGGATGATCCGGCGGCAGTCAGGGCCACGGTGCAGCTCCGGCTGTCCGGGACCGATGAGATCACCCTTACCCAGGTGCGGGGCAGAATAGCCGATATCCGGGCGGGAGACCCAGGCAGCCGGGAACGCTTTTTCCTGTTCAGTCTGCCGGTGACCCAGGAACTGCTTGATGCCTATAAGTTTGGCTATTACCGAACCGTGGGCTATCAAGCCGCCATCCGGCTGTACGATGGGGAAGACCGGCTGATTGAGACCCGGGAATGGATCCTGTAGGCAGCTCCGGTCCGCCCGCCCGCTCATATGATGAGGTAAGAGGTTCGCCAGGGGAAAACAAAACACGGCGCGGACGGCCATTCGGCCGCCCGCGCAAAATGCTTTTCCGGAGTTTAGATCTTGTGGTCGCTGCCCAGCACCTTTACGATCTTCCGCTTTACGATCTCCCGGATGTTGTCCCGGGCGGGGGTGAGGTACTGCCGGGGATCGAAATGGGAGGGATTCTCCGCCAGATGCTGACGCACGGCGGCGGTAAAGCCCAGGCGCAGGTCGGAATCGATGTTGATCTTGCACACCGCCATGGTGGCGGCCTGGCGCAGCATATCCTCCGGGATGCCAACGGCGTCCGGCATGCTGCCGCCGAAGCGGTTCACGGTCTCCACATATTCCGGCAGCACGGAGCTGGACCCGTGGAGCACGATGGGGAAGCCGGGGAGACGGCGGGAGACCTCCTCCAGGATATCGAACCGGAGCTGAGGCTTCTGGCCGGGCTTGAACTTGTAGGCCCCGTGGCTGGTGCCGATGGCGATGGCCAGGGAGTCCACCCCGGTGCGCTGGACGAACTCCTCCACCTGGGCGGGATCCGTATAGCTGGAATCGGCGGCGGAGACCTTCACGTCGTCCTCCACCCCCTCCAGGCGGCCCAGCTCGCCCTCCACCACCACGCCGTGGTCATGGGCGTATTCCACCACCCGGCGGGTGACGGCGATATTCTCCTCAAAGCTCCGGCTGGAGCCGTCGATCATGACGGAGGAGAAGCCCCCGTCCACGCAGGATTTGCAGATATCGAAGTCCGCGCCGTGGTCCAGATGGACGCAGATGGGCAGGCCCGTATCCTCCACGGCAGCCTCGATGAGCTTCAT
>CAMZIY010000081.1 GCA_947307365.1 uncultured Clostridia bacterium | reverse complement strand
ACGCTGTTCACCGCCGGGGTCTCCGCCCCGCGGTAGGTATAACTCACATTCTCCAAACGAATGACGGACATAGAAATTACCTCCTGTAGATATACTTGGTATGTATTGCCCCTCATCCGTCATCCGCCTTGCGGGAGCCGGCGGATGCCACCTTCCCCCAAGGGAAGGCATCCGCTGCGGCGGGATAGAGGAACGACAAGCAGCCTGGCTTCCCCTGGGGGAAGCTGTCAGCGGAGCTGACTGATGAGGGGTCGCCCGCGCAGCGGGCGTCATTCCTTCACTTGCAGCAGCTCCAGCACGTTCCGGCGGGTGACGGACACGGCGGCGGCCTCGGTGCCCACGGCGCAGGAGAGGAGGTGGGCGGCGGTATAGACTGCTATGAGGCCCGCGACGGCGGTAAGGGCGCTGCCCTTGGCGATCACCAGAGCCGCCACGGCCAGGCACAGGCCCAGGAGGCAGAGGATGATCTGCTCCAGGGTCAGCATGGCTCTCGTCCTCCGCTTCGTGGTGCCCAGCACCCGCAGGAGAGAGGCCTCCTTCGCGCTCTGGAGGATGATCCCCGCGGGGAGCACGCCCCCCAGGATCAGGGCCAGGGCGAAGGCGATGGGGTACAGCAGCTCCAGCAGCCGGTAGGTCTGGTAGATCCGGTCCGCCTCGGCGGTCTCCATGGAGAAGGAGCCGGGGCGGCCCACCATCAGCCGGAAGACCCAGGAGCGGAACTCCGTGGCCTTATGGTAGTCGATCAGGGTGAACTCCGCCAGATCCAGGGGGATATAATCCGCGAACATGGAGCCGAAATGGGGCCGGGTGGCCACGGGGGCGTAGAAGGTCTTGCCCTCCTCCTCCGCGATGCCCGCCACGGTGAAGTGATGGGTGTACTCATGGTAGTACGAGATCAGTTCCTCATCGCTCATCTCCGGGTGGCTCTGCCAGAGGATGCCGATATATCCGCTGCTGCAGATCTCCGCCCGGGAGCCCGGTTCATAACCCAGCTCATCCGCCAGCTCCCGGCTGACCACGCAGAAGGCCTGGCTCTGGGTGAATATCTCCGGCCCCTTGTCCTCCCGCCAGGTGATCTCCGCCTCCGTGACTCGGGAGATGTCCGTGGTCATGATCAGGGTGTCCTGCACGAAGTTCGATTCGCAGCCCGTCCTCTTATATTCATAGTAGGGGTCTTTCACGTAGCCGCTTTTGGCCACCTCCGCGGCCCGGTTGTCGGAGAAGCCGTTGAGGAAACGGGGATGGACCTCGATATTCTGATACAGGTCCCGGTAGGTGTTTCTCAAGAGGGTAAAGAAACCGATGGAGAAGCACAGCACCAAAGCCAGAGCCAAACTGAGCAAAGCCTTGGCGGGAGTGCGCCGGAGGCGCTTCCCCACATAGCTCATCGTATGGCGCAGGGCGGTATGGGGCAGGTACGTCGGCTCCGGCAGGACCGGAAGCTCCCCGCAGACGAGCTCCTCCCCGGGCTCCGGGGGCAGGGCTGTCTGCTTCCGGGACGTTTTTCGCACATTGTTTCCCTGGAGGAGCTCCAGGGGCGGCGTTTTCGCCACCCGGACCAGGGCGGCCCAAGCCAGGAGGAACAAGAGCGCCAGGCTCCCGAAGAAGCCCGCCAGGAGGATGGGGGAGGGAATGGAAGTATCCATGGTGAGACCCATGGCGGCAAACTCGGCGGCGTTGGCGGAGGCGGCATAACGGGTATACAGCGCCGCCCCGACGCTCCCCAGGAGCACCGCCGGAACGGCAAGGGCCACCAGGGGGAAGAGCAGGGCCTTCTTGGCCTCCCCCGCAGGGCAGCCCAGGGCCCGCATGACGGCAAACTCTTTTTTCTTCCGCAGGATATACAGGTATACCGTGAGCCACAGCACCAGCACGGCGGAAACGGCGAAGGCCGTCAGCTTCACCAGGGTCAGGCTCCCCGCCTGGGTGAGCTGCTCCCGCACCGCGGGCCAGCCTCCGTCCGTGAAGCTCACGGTGTAGCCCGCTTCCAGGAGCTGCGGCAGCACCTCGTCCCGGAAAGGGATGATGCTGTCCGCGTCGTCGATGACGAAGGCGAGCTCTGTGGGCTTGTATGCGTGGTTTGACCTATCCGCCGTTGAGGGCAGGAAGCTCAGAGGGACCAGCACCGCGTTGTCTCCGAAGATCCAGAAGGCTTCTTCGGTGGGGAGGCGGCTGAGGCCGCCCTCCGTAAAGGTGCCCACGATGGTGAAGGTCTGCTCGGTCCAGTTCTCCGCATAGCGGGGAACGGAATAGGCCACCGCCCCCATGGGGGCGTATTGCTCCAGGATCCTGTCCCCCAGCTTCAGACGCAGGGTATCCCCCACCTCCAGGCCCTGGCGCTGGGCCATGCTCTCCGGAATGATGCACACCGGGTTGTGCTCCAGGGAGTCCTCCCGGGTGAGGAGCCGCCCCCGGGTGGGCTGGAGCGCCCCGTCCTGGTACCGCTTGATGCCCTGCATCTCCTCCAGGTAGTGGACGTCTACCGTATACCGGTCCGCTTCCATGATCTCGATCATCTGCCGGACCCCGGCGAATTTCGGCGTTTCCAGGTAGTTCTCCGGCTCCCCTGCCAGAGGGGTGATGTAGTCGCAGACCCCGTAGAGGGATTCGTCCCCCAGGCAGGTATAAATACGGAGTTTGTCGGAGGCCTGCTCCTCCTCGCCGATCCCGCTGGTGTTGGCATAGGTGTCCACGGAGGCCACGAAGAGGTAGCGCTGCCCCTCCTCCAGCCCCAGGATCGTATCGGAAGAGATCCAGTTTCTGGCGTAAATGCCCACTGTCATATAAATGCCCTCATACTGTATGAGGTTGTCCGCCTTCTCCGGGATCGTGGCGTATACTTCCGTATACAAGCCCTTTTTGTTGATATAGAGCCGGTTCTGCTTCAGGCTTTCCTCGTCGCCGGAAATGAGCTTCACATCCGTCAGCCGCAGGCTCGTTTGCACCCCGCTGCCGCCGATGAGAGGCAGCACCAGCTTGTGCAGGTCCGTGGTCATCCCGTCGTAGGTGGCCTCGAATACCACCCGGGAGGAATAGAGGGCATGCTGATAACAACCCAGGGTGGTAAAGTAAGCCCACCGGGGGAAGCTCGCGATGCCCCCGGTCATATAATGCTTCTCCACCCGGCTCACATAGGGCAGGGAGGCCAGGTTTTCCAGCTCCTCCCCGGAGAAGCTCCGGAGATGGTACTGCTCATAGGGATAGTCCCCCGTATAGGCCGGGTTGGAGACCGGATCGGAGAGAAAGAAGCGGTACTCCAGCCGGTTGTAATAGGTCTCCGCCAACAACTGATCCTCCCGATGAAGGAGATTCACATACCCGTGGTACTGCCCGTAGTTCCGGTCATACTCCCGCTTGGTCATGGCGTAGTCCAGCAGGTTGTACAGGAACAGGAACGAGGCCGCGGCGATGAGCAGCAGGGTGACGGCAGTCTTCACCGGGCTCCGCAGGAGCATGCGCAGAGAGGTGCTTTTCTTCATGGCGTTCACCCCTCCTTTTTCGTACAGGGCGGCGGGGGTTCCGGTGCGGGTGAGGGTCAGCACCAGCAATTCCCCCTGGATGCGGTAGATGAGCAGCCGGTTGGGCCCCACCCTGCATTCCCGGTGTCCCGCCCAGGGGCCCATGAGGGCCCGATCCCGGGCTTCCGGCGGCAGGGTCTCCCCTTCCGCCAGGGCGGAGATGGCGGCGTCCAGAGGGGCCATGTCCTCGCCGCGCCGCAGGGCCTGCCGATAATCCCGCTTGAATTGTGCGGTGGGCTTAACGGTATATTTCATGCGTTCCGTCCCCTTATTCTTTCACTTGCAGCAGTTCCAGCACGTTCCTGCGCGTGACGGATACGGCGGCGGCCTCGGTGCCCACGGCGCAGGAGAGGAGGTGGGCGGCGGTGTAGACCGATATGAGGCCCGCGACGGCGGCAAGGGCGCTGCCCCTGGCGATCACCAGAGCTGCCACGGCCAGGCCCAGGCCCAGGAGGCATAGGAAGATCTGCTCCAGGGTCAGCATGGCCCGGGTCCTCCGCTTGGTGGTGCCCAGCACCCGCAGGAGGGACGCCTCCTTCGCGCTCTGGAGGATCACTCCGGCAGGGAGCACACCGCCCAGGATCAGGGCCAGGGCGAAGGCAATGGGGTACAGGAGCTCCAGCAGACGGTAAGTCTGGTACACCCGGTCCGCCTCGGAGGTATCCAGGGAGAAGGAGCCGGGGCGGCCCACCAGAAGCCGGAAGACCCAGGAGCGGAACTGAGTAGCCATATGGTAGTCCACCAGGGTGTACTCCGCCTTATCCAGGGGCAGATAATCCGAGAACATGGAGCCCAGGCACTCCCAGGCCGCCGCAGCGGCGTACACCCGCTTGCCCTCCTCCTCCGCGATGCCCGCTACGGTAAGGTGACGGGTGGCCTTGTGGTAGACCTCGTCGATCAGCTCCTGGCGGGTGAGCTCCGGATAGCTGGCCTGGAGGGTATACAGATAGCCGCTGCCGCAGACCTCGCAGCGGGAGCCCAGAGTATAGCCCAGCTCGTCTGCCAGCTCCCGGGAGACCACGCAGAAGCTCTTGTTTTCCTTGAACATCTCCGGTCCCTTATCCTCCCGCCAGGTGATCTCCGCATCGGTTGCCCGGGAGATGTCGCTGGTGAGGATCAGGGTGTCCTGTACGAAATTGGATTCCACATTCCGGTTGATATATTCATAGTAGGGGTCCCGCACATAGCCGCTCTTCTCCACCTCCAGAGCCCGATTGTAGGAGAAGCCGTTCAAAAACCGGGGATGGACCTCGATGTTCTGATACAGGTCCCGGTAGGTGTTCCGCAGCAGGGCGAAGAAACCGATGGAGAAGCAGAGCACCAGGGCGAGCCCCATGGAGAGCAGAGCCTTGAGCGGGGTACGCCGCAGACGCTTCCACACATAGCGCAGGGTATGGGCCGGTCCCGTATGCTTATGGTACACCGGCGGCTCCAGCACCGGCAAAGGAGCCAGCTCCACGGACTCGGCGAGCTCCGGAGGCAGCTCTTTCCGCTTCCCCGCGTTCCGGTTCACGCTCCCCTGCAGCAGCTCCAGGGGCGGCAGATGCGCCACCCGTGCCAGGGCAGCCCAGGCCAGGATCAGCAGCAGCACCAGGCTCCCGCAGAAGCCCGCCAGGAGGATGGACACGGGGATGGCGGCATCCATGGTGAGGCCCAGGGCGGCAAACTCCGCAGCGTTTGCCGAGGCGGCATAGCGGGTGTAGACCACCGCGCCGACAGACCCCAGGAGCACCGCGGGCACCGCCAGGGCGAAGAGGGGGAAAAGAAGAGCCTTTTTGGCCTCCCCCGCCGGGCAGCCCAGGGCCCGCATGACGGCAAATTCCTTCTTCTTCCGCAGGATGTACAGGTACACCGTGAGGAGCAGTACCAGCACCGCGGAAACGGTGAAGGCCACCAGCTTCACCAGGGTGAGGCCCCCGGCCTGGGTGAGCTGCTCCCGCACCGCGGGCCAGCCCCCGTCGGAGAAGCGGACGATATAGCCCATGTCCAGGAGCCGGGGCAGAACTTCATCCCGGAAGGGGATGATGCTGTCCGCGTCCTCGATGAGGAAGCTCACCTCTGTGGGCTTGGCCTCGTGATTCGCCGTATCCGCCGTCTCCGGCAGGAAGGAGAGAGGCACGAACACCGCGTTATCCCCGTAGGCCCAGAAGCGTTCCTCGCTGCTGACCCGGTCCAGGCTGCTCTCCGTATAGGTGCCCACCACGGTGAAAGTCTGGTCCGTCCAGTTCTCCGCGTACCGCAGGTCGGAGTAGGCCACGGCCCCGAATGTGCACAGGGGCTCCAGGAGCTTGTCCCCCAGCCGCAGGTGGAAGCTGTCCCCCAGCCGGAGGCCATATTCCTGTGCCATGCCCTCCGGGATGACGCATACGGGCTTGCCCATGTCCTCCAGGCCCAGGATGCGTCCCTGGGCCAGCTGGAACTGCCCGTCCTGATAGCGCTTCAGGCTGGCCATGTCCTCCAGATAGTGGATATCCAGCGTGTACTTATCTGTTTCGATGATCTCCATCATCCGCCGGAGCCCGGCGAATTCTTCCGTTTCCAGGTAGTCATCCACGCCTTCCGGGACGGGGGTGACGTAGTCGCAGAGGCCGTAGAGGGAGTCGTCCCCCAGGTTGGTGTAGGGCATGGTCCAGAAATAGGATTCATCCAGAATGCCCGATGCGTTCACCTGCTGCACATCCACGGTTGCCACAAAGACGTAGCGTTTTCCCTTCTCCAGGCCCATGAGCGCCTCCGCGTTCACCCAGTTTTTGGTGTAACCGTTGATTGTCCCATTTCCATAGACCGTTCTCGGCAGGTTGTCTGCCTGTTCCGGGAAGATGGCGTAGGCCTCCACGCAGAGGCGCTTCTTGTCGATGTAGGAGCGGCACTGCTTCAGGTCCTCCTCGTCCCCCACCAGCACCTTCACGTCGTCCAGCCGCAGGTCCACGTCAATGCCGTAGAGCATCTCGGGGTTCAGTACGCTCAGATCCAGGTTGGAGCCGTTGTAGGTGCCCTCGATGACGACGCGCTTTGTGTTGTTCAGGTTGATACCGGTGAGGAGGCTGCGGTAGACGTAGATCCGCCGATAGTCCGAAAGGCCCCCGGTCATGTACCGCTGCTCCGCCCGTGTCACATAGGGCAGGGCAGATAGTGTCTCCAGCTCTTCCGCCGTCAGGGTCCTGGTGTGGTACAGCTCATAGGGGGGTTCCCCCGTCCAGGCGGGATTGCTCTTTGGGTCGGAGAGGAAAAAGTACATGGCTCTGGCCTCCGCCAGCTGATCCTCCCCGTGCATGACGCTGAAATACCCGTGGTACTGGCTGTAGGTGCGGTCATAGTTCCGCCTGGTCATGGCGTAGTCCAGAAGATTGTACAGGAAGAGGAAGGAGGCCGCGGCGATGAGCAGCAGGGTGACGGCAGTCTTCACCGGGCTCCGCAGGAGCATGCGCAGAGAGGTGCTTTTCTTCATGGCGTTCACCCCTCCTTTTTCGTACAGGGCGGCGGGGGTTCCGGTGCGGGTGAGGGTCAGCACCAGCAATTCCCCCTGGATGCGGTAGATGAGCAGCCGGTTGGGCCCCACCCTGCATTCCCGGTGTCCCGCCCAGGGGCCCATGAGGGCCCGATCCCGGGCTTCCGGCGGCAGGGTCTCCCCTTCCGCCAGGGCGGAGATGGCGGCGTCCAGAGGGGCCATGTCCTCGCCGCGCCGCAGGGCCTGCCGATAATCCCGCTTGAATTGTGCGGTGGGCTTGACGGTATATTTCATGCTTCAGAGCCCTCCTGATCCTTCATGCGCGAAGCGCAATTCATGATGCGGAGCATCCATTCATGTGCGCAGCACAATTCACGTACCCGCAGGGTGTAATTCATCCTTTCAGGTCCCGGAACAGCTCAGCCTGATCCTCGTAGCCCTTGACCTCCGGGTCGGCGGCGATGCGTTCCGCCTCCCGGATGGCAGCGGCGGTCTCCTTATTGGGTTTATCCAGCTGGATCTTGAAGGGGATCCCCCCCTCCCGGACTGCCTGACGCACGAAGATATTGAACGCCGTGGAAAGATTCATGCCCAGCTCATTGAACAGAGCTTCCGCCTGGGCTTTCAGCTCCGTATCCATGCGGATGCTGATGTTGGTGGTCGTTCCGGACATGTGAACATCTCCTTTATTCTCATTATTTGCGGTTATTATACGAGATTTGCACGAATATTGCAACACATTGCACGAATTTTTCAGGAATAACACAGGCGGCAGCGTTTTGCTGCCGCCTGTGTTTCGGGACCGACGCTTATCCGGGGATCCGCCCCGGCGGCGGATCCGGCGATGAGGGCGCCATGGCCGCAGGCGTCGGGGGTGTCTTTTTGCTCGTCAGCGCCCCGATCCCGGCCGATCCGGCGTGTTCCTGCCCGTTCTGTCCCAGTTTTTTTCGCGTTTTCGAAAATCCGGCTTGACTTTGGAACAATACCAAGGTTTATTCTTATTCTGTATGAATGTGAAGACCCTTTTTTTGTGAGATGACACCATCACTAACGATCAGGAGGAGTGAAGCTGATTTGGAAAAGGTGTACACCAATCTGACCACCGGCGGCCCGATCTCCGTATACGTGGAGGACGGGAAGATCACCCGCGTCCGTCCGCTCCAGGTGCCCGAGGAGGATTATCCCAAGGCCTGGACCGTGGAGGACCGGAACGGCAAGAAGTATTCTCCCCCCAAGGCCATGCGGATCGCCCAGAATATCCTTGCGGAGCGGAACCGTCTGTATTCTGAGGACCGCATCCTCTACCCCATGAAGCGGGTGGACTGGGACCCCAAGGGAGACAGGAACCAGAAGAACCGGGGCAAATCCGGTTTCGAGCGCATTTCCTGGGACGAGGCCGCCACCATCATCGCCGACGAGATCAATCGTCTGGCCCCCCTGGGCCCGGACGGCAAGCGGGACGGCCACGCCATCACCGCCATCACCGGCTCCCACCACAACTGGGGCATCGTGGGCTACAAGATGGCCCCCTTCGGCCGCTTCTTCGGCATGATCAACTACACGCCCATCCTGGACAACCCCGACTCCTGGGAAGGCTGGATGTGGGGCGCTCCGCACATGTGGGGCTTCTACTGGCGTCTGGGCCAGCCCGAGCAGTTCGACCTGCTGCAGGACGCCCTGAAGAACACCGACATGATCGTGTTCTGGTCCAATGACCCCGACTCCACCCACGGCATCTACTCCGGCCAGGAGAGCAACATCTGGCGCG
>CAMZIY010000080.1 GCA_947307365.1 uncultured Clostridia bacterium | reverse complement strand
AGGCGCTCGTCCCGGGTCATCATGATGTCGCACATGCGGCCGCACTGCTCCGTCACGTCCATGCCGCTCCGGTGCATGGCCTCCGTCAGGTTGAAGAAGCGGTCCCAGCTGTCCATGTTCCCCCGGTCCGCGCCGGCGGCGTCCTGCTGCAGCAGCTGGTAGAAATGGCTGGCGGCGACGCCGTCCAGGATCGGCTGGAAATCCCCGGTCCCCGGGTCGTACCGGTGGGGGAGGAACATGGTCTCGGAGTAGCGGTTCCAGATCTTGTCCGGACGGACGTAGATGTGCACCGCGTCCGAATACACGTCCAGGAAGAGCTGGGTGGTGTCCCGGATCTTGGCGATGGCCTGGAAGGAATGCTTCCCGCGGATCAGCGGGAAAAAGGCCACCGTATCCAGGGAAAACAGATAGGGGCAGGTCACCTGGAAGAAGTTCCCCATCATCAGGTCCGTCGCCCAGGCGGTCTGCAGCTCCGAAAGACAGTCGAACACGTAGAAGGCGTCGTAGCCCTCCTGCCGGATGATCTCATGGATCGCGACCGTAAAGGTCTCGAACCGGTGGGAGAGCTCCACGTTCACGATCTTGATCCCCGGCCTCGCCTCAAAAAACGGCGCGTGAGAGGCGAAGCGGATGTAGATCAGATTGCGGCCGTCCCGGATCGCCTGCTCCGCATAGGGCTTGACGAAAAGGCTGAAATCCTCCAGACGGTCCACCCGCCAGACCACGTTGTCTCCCAGACGGATATTGTCGAAGCATTTGTCCATCTGCGGGATCCCGGACAAAACTCTGTCAAACGCTGCCATATCGATCTCCTCCTTTTCTGCTCCGGAAAGACAAAAAAGGACAGGGAGCCGCCGAGCGGACTCCCTTGTACTTAAACGCAGTATAGCACACTCCCGTTCCGTTGTACACAGGTTTCCGGAATTCCGGCGGATATTTTTCCCGGGCAGGGGAGAGGGCCGCGTCCCGGCCCATGGACGCCTTGACCTTCCGGCGGGGGAGGATTTATACTGAAAACAAAAAGGGTGAACGGGGAGGCTTCGGCGGATATGGATATGGCTGAGCGCATCGAAAGGATCAAGAAGCGGGTGGTGGTGGACCGATACCCCATCTGCATCGAGAAATTCCGCATCACCCTGGACGTGCGGGAGCATACGAAGAACGACCATGTGATGATCCAGCGGGGCAAGATCCTGAAGGCCTGCGCGGAGCGGATGCCCATCGCCATCGGGGAGGACGAGCTGGTCGTCGGCCTCGCTTCCAGCAAACACATGGGCCTGGAGATCGACCCGGACTACGGCGTCTGGCCCCAGAATGAGATCGACGCCCTGAAGAAGGACGGCTTTCTCGTGGATCCTCAGGACGAAAAGGACCTCCAGGAGCTGAACCGGCGCTATCAGCCGGATACCCTCATCGGCCGGGAGGGGGACGTGTTTTACCAGGAGCCCCGCATCCTGAACATGCTCCGGGCCGGTCTGATCCTGCCTCCCTGGAAGGACAAGGAGCAGGAGCGGGGCGTGGGCGGGGGTTACGCACAGTCCGGCCTGGGCCTGGGACCCAGCCTGGTGCTGCTTTGCGTGGAGTACGACAAGCTGCTGAAGCACGGCGCGGAGGAGCTGATCCGCCGGGCCCGGGAGGAACAGGCGAAGGTGCGCTTCCTGGATATGGAGGCACTGGATAAATACCGCTATTATGATGCGGTAGTGATGGCCTTTGAGGCCATGATCACCCTGGGGGACCGGTACGCCGCCCTGGCTGCGGAAATGGCGGGGAAGGAGCCCGACCCGGAGCGGAAACGGGAGCTGGAGACCATCGCGGAAACCTGCCGACGGGTCCCCAGGAAGCCCGCCCGCACCTTCCGGGAGGCGATCCAGTGCTTCTGGTTCCAGGTACTGTTCCTGAGTCCCAGCACCACCCTTCCCGGCGGCCGCTTCGACCAATATATGTACCCCTATTACAAGGCCGATCTGGAAGCCGGGCGGATCACCCGGGAGGAGGCCCTGGAGCTCATCTGCCTCCTGCGTCTGAAGGACATGGAGCTGAACCGCACCTCCGGCAGCGAGCTGCGGAAGAAGAACTCCGGCATGGCCAAATGGCACAACTATACCATCGGCGGAGTGGACCCCGCCACCGGGGAGGACGCCTCCAACGACTTGACTTATCTGCTCATCGAGGCGGCCATGGTCACGAAGACTCCCCATTTCACCCTGACCCTCCGGGTGCATGAGAAGACCCCGCCGGAGCTGATGCGGAAGGCGCTGGAGTGCGTGAAGCTGGGCCTGGGGATGCCTGCCTTCGTCAGCGATAAGAGCTATATCGCCACCTTCACCTCCCGGGGCTGCCCGGCGGAGTATGCCCGGGACTACGTCATGACCGGCTGTCTGGACGGCAACCTGCCGGGAAAGAGCCGCACCGGCCCGGTGCCCATGGTGACCTTCCCCCTGATCTTCGATATCTTCCGCCGCCGGGGCATCGACAAAAAGACCGGCCTGCGGGTCGCCCCGGACATGGGGGATTTCGCCTCCTGGGAGAGCTACGACGCCCTGTTCGCCGCCCTCAGCGAGGAGATCCGGTATATCCTCGGCCTGGTGTGCGAAAAGAACAACGTGGAGCTGGCCATCACCCAGGAGCTGCTGTTCGATCCCCTGCGCAGCGCGCTGATGTATGAGGGCATCGAATCCGGCAAGGATACCTGGAAGCGGGTCATGCCCTTCGAGAACTGCGCCGTGGTGAACCCCATCGGCATGGTGAATCTGGGGGATTCCCTGGCCGCTGTCAAGAAGCTGGTCTTCGACGAGAAGAAGTACACCCTCGCCCAGTTGGAGGCTGCCCTGGACGCGGACTGGGAGGGGTATGAGTCCATGCAGGCGGATTTCCTGGCCGCGCCGAAATACGGCAACGATGTGGACGAGGTGGACAACATCGTGGCGGAGTGCTATAAGCTGCTGTGCGATACGGTGGCGGCCATCCCCAATATCATGGGCAGACCCACCATCCCCACGGGCATCTCCATCACCTCTCACCAGCCCGGCGGTCAGCTCACCGGCGCCACCCCGGACGGACGCAGGGCAGGGGCCATCCTGGCGGACGGCACCACCTCTCCCATGCACGGCTGCGACAGCTGCGGCCCCACGGCGGTCTTCCGCAGCGCCATGAAGATCGACCAGGATCCCATGCAGGCCACCCTGCTGAACATGAAGTTCCACCCCTCCGCCTTGAAAACGGAGGCCGACCTGGATAAGCTGGGGGCCATGATCAAGGTCTATCTGACGAACGGCGGCAAGCAGGTGCAGTTCAACGTGGTGGATCAGGAGACCCTGAAGGCGGCGCAGGCGGACCCGGAGGCATACCGGGATCTGGTGGTGCGTGTGGCGGGATACAGCACCTATTTCGTCACCCTCTCCCGGGCCATGCAGGACGAGGTCATCGACCGCACCAGCCTGGATCTGGGGTGATCCGGGAGCGGAAGTTCGGAACGGCGGAGGCGGTCTGGCAGCTGCCTCCGCCGGAGCATATCCTGGGAAATTATCGTGTTGCAATAAAAATTCGTTGACAAACAAGAAATACCGTGCTATGCTGAGGCCACCGAAACAGGAGGTGCGTCATGGAACAGAAAACCCTTTCCAAATGGCTGAAGCTGATCCTGCTGGGCATGGGGATCTGCGGTCTGGCGGTCTATCTGATGGTCGTCCCCAGCTTCGGGGACAGTCTCCGCAGCCAGTATCCCGAGTTTGCGGGCCGATATTGGCCCTGGCTCATTTTCATCTGGGTCTCCGGGATCCCCTGCTATGCCGTGCTGGTTTTGGGCTGGCGGATCGCCGCGAACATCGGGCGGGACGCCTCCTTTTCTCTGGAGAACGCCCGTTTCCTGCGCAGCATCGCGGTCCTGGCGGCCCTGGACGCCGCCTACGTTTTCCTGGGCAACCTGGCGATGCTCTTCCTGGATATGAGCCATCCCGGGGTGGTCCTGCTGAGCCTGCTGGTGGTCTTTGCCGGGGCGGCGGTGGCGGTGGCTGCCGGAGCGCTCTCCCATCTGGTGCGGAAGGCCGCCCTGCTGCAGGAAGAGAACGATCTGACGATCTGAGGGGGCGGAGAGATGGAAGGCGAGATCATTTTCAATATCGACGTGATGCTGGCCCGGCGGAAGATGAGCCTCACGGAGCTTTCGGAGAAGGTGGGCATCACCATGGCCAATATGTCCATTCTGAAGACCGGCAAGGCCAAGGCTCTGAAGGTCTCCACCCTGGCAAAGCTCTGCGCCGCCCTGGATTGTCAGCCCGGGGATCTGCTGGAGTACCGGCCCGGAGCAAAGCCGGAGGCAGCGGCGTCATGAAGGCCTGGCGGGAGCTGAACCCGGGCAGGATGCTTCTGTACCTGGCGGCGGTGCTGCTGCCCCTTGTGGGGATCCTCCTGTACGCCCATGTGCACGGCCCCTTCACAACGGACGGGCTCTGGATGCTGTTCTGGGTCCTGCCGGTCTGCGGCCTGCTGCTGGGAGCGGCGAACCTGATCCTGATCTTCTCGGGCCGCCCGCCCCGGGAGAACCGGGGCCTGTGGGACGGTCTCCTGGCCGTATCCCTGGTCCCCGATCTGGGGCTCCTGGGCTTCAGCGCCTTCATCTGTGCGTTGCTCCGGTACGGGCTGCCTGTACCTTCATAGGAATACGGAGAGGAGGATCCGGTCGTGGCCGCTTACGTGATCTGGGCAGGAGCACGATCCTCCTGTACCTGACAGCGGTGCTCCTGCCCCTCATGGGGTTGTCTCCCTTTCTTTTCCGATGGCTGACCCTTCCGGCATTGCCGGAAGGAGGCGACATCTTCGACGGGACCACCTGGAAGAACAAGACCGGGGCCGCCTCCGCCAGCTGTGCCGTCACGGCCAAGGCCTCCTACAACGGCATCCGGTACCGCTGCGTGGTGACCAACAGCTACGGCAGCGTCACCTCCTCTCCCGCCAAGCTGACGGTCAGCTGAGGGGCAGAGGCACAAAACCGAACACAGAACCCCGGGGTGCGGCGCAGGAAAATGCACCGCACCCTTGGCTTCCCTCGGGGGAAGCTGTCAGCGAAGCTGACTGATGAGGGGCAATTCCTGTCAAGCTCTCTTACATGGCAACGACAGGAATCGGGATGCTGACACATTGTCTGCGGTCTGAGCGGACGGAAACCCCATCCGCTTCTTTTTATCGCTGACAGGATTCGCTCCTATATTGCCTGAATATCCCAGATGTGTTAAAATGGATCATTCGGAATTGTCAGCGGAGCCGACGGATGTGCGGGACGGAGCCGGAGTTCCTGACCCGCCGCCGCTCCGGAAAGGAGTCCTTCAGATGAAAAAGTTCTTATCCCTGTTCCTCTGCCTCATCCTGCTGTTTGGCCTTCTGCCCTTGTCCGCCCCGGCGAGGGCGGCGAGCAGCGGGGATTGGGAGTATGCTGTCTATAGCGACTATACAAGCATCTCCAAATATACCGGCGCAGGGGGAAAAGTGACCATTCCCTCCACCCTGGGGGGCAAACCGGTGAAGGATATCGGTTACCACGCCTTCCAGGACTGCACCGGGCTGACCAGCGTGACCATCCCCAGCAGCGTCACCAGCATCGGGAACTGGGCTTTCTCCGGCTGCACCGGCCTGACGGGCGTGACCATCCCCAGCAGCGTCACCAGCATTGGGAACAGAACCTTCTCCGGCTGCACCGGCCTCACAAAGATCAATACGGCTGCCGATAATCCTTCCTACTGCAGCATAGATGGGATCCTTTTCAGTAAAGACAAAGCTACTCTGATCCAATATCCTGCAGCCAGAACTGGCGGCTATACCATCCCCAACAGCGTCACCAGCATCGGTAGCTTAGCGTTTTCCGGCTGCACCGGCCTGACCAGCGTGACCATCCCCTCCGGCGTCACCAGCATCGGCGGCGGCGCTTTCTACGGCTGCACCGGCCTGACCTGGGTTAACATCAGCGACCTGATTGCCTGGTGTGCCATTGAATTTGAATCAGAAACCATCTGGGAATCTGGAATCTTCATCAACGGCGGTGCAAACCCGCTGGAATACGCCCATGTGCTTTATCTCAACGGGAAAGCGCTCACCAAGCTGACCATCCCCAATGGGGTGAAGAACATCGGCAGTAATGCCTTCTCCGGATGCTCCGCTTTGCGCAGCGTGACCATTCCTGCCAGTGTCACCAAGATCGGCTACACCGCCTTCTCCGGCTGCAGCAATCTTACCCGGGTGGATATCAGCGATCTGGCTGCCTGGTGCTCCATCGAATTTGGTGATAACCCGCTTTCCTATGCGAAACACCTGTATCTCAACGGGGCGGAGGTGACGGAACTGATCATCCCCAAGAGCATCACCAACATCGGCTCGTATGCCTTCTCCGGCTGCACTGGTCTCACATCCGCGACAATCCCCGAGAGCGTCACCACAATCGGCAATTCCGCCTTCTACGGCTGCACCGGCTTGATGAGCGTGACCATCCCCGGCAGCGTCACCAGCATCGGCGATTCCGCCTTCTCCGGCTGCACCGGGCTGACCAGCGTGACCATCCCGGACAGCGTCACCAGCATCGGCGGCGGCGCCTTCTACAACTGCACGGGCCTGACCAGCGTGACCATCCCCAGCAGCGTCACCAGCATCGGCAATTCCGCTTTCTCCGGCTGCACAGGACTGACCAGCGTGACCATCAAAAGTGGAGTGAAAAATATCGGAAATGGCGCCTTCTCCGGTTGCACGGGTCTTACCTCCCTTACCATCCCCAAGAGCGTCACCACCATAGGCAGCGGCGCGTTTTCTAGTTCCTATCAAACCAACGGCCTGATCAGCGCCGGGCCTTCCGGCAGCGGCTGTGATATCCGGTACAGCTGGACGACAAGTATCCCGGATAACGCCTTTTCCGGCCTTTCAAGTCTCCGGACCGTGGTGATCCCCGGCACGGTCACCGAGATCCGGCAGAACGCCTTCTCCGACTGCGGCAGTTTGCAGCACGTCTATTTCGGCGGCACGGAGTCCCAGTGGGAGGAGATCCTCATCCTGGGGGGCAACGATAAGCTGCTCAGCGCGGAGCTGCACTGCGGCTATCAGACCGGGGATACGATCATCATTGCTTCCGGCAACTGCGGGGAGAGCCTGACCTGGACTCTGGATCAGAAAGGCAAACTGACGGTATCCGGTTCCGGGGCGATCAACAGCAATGCATTTCATGATTCTTCGTACCGCACTCTGATCCGCAGGGCGGTGCTGGAAACCGGCGTCACCAGGATCGGATATAGTGCTTTCTCCGGCTGCACGGGCCTGACCAGCGTGACCATTCCCAGCAGTGTCACCTACATCGGCGATTCCGCCTTCTCCGGCTGCACCGGGTTGACCAGCGTGACCATCCCCAGCAGCGTCACCAGCATCGTTTACTACGCCTTCCAAGGCTGCACCGGCCTGACCAGCGCGGGCCCTGTCGGCAGTGGCTGCAGCATCGAATTCGGGTGGACGGACAAAATCCCGGACTGTGCGTTCAGTAACAGCAACCTGACCAGCGTGACCATCCCCAGCAGCGTGACCAGCATCGGCGAATCCGCCTTCTACGCCTGCACCGGGTTGACCAGCGTGACCATCCCCAGCAGCGTCACCAGCATCGGATATGGTGCCTTCTCCGGCTGCACCGGCCTGACCACCGTGACCATCCCCAACAGCGTCACAAGCATCGGCTCGTATGCCTTCTCCGGCTGCACCGGCCTGACGGACGTATACTACGGCGGCAGCGAAGAGGATTGGGAAGGGATCTACATATATTCTAACAATGGTCCTCTGACCTCCGCCGCCATCCACTATGCAGGGCCCCTGGTCCTCGAACGCGTGAAAGCGAACAAGACCACGGCCACGACCGGCGAGAAGATCACCTGGACGGCCACCGCCTCCGGCGGTTTCGGTGCGCTCCAGTACTATTTTGCCGTATACAAGGATGGGACCCCGGTGGCCAAGCGCGGCTACAGCACGACCAGGACCTACAGCTATACCCCGACGGAGCCCGGGACCTACAAGGTCTGGGTCTACGTGAAGGACGCGAACGAGACGAAGCTCAACAAGCTGAGCGCCGCCGTCACCGTGACCCAGGGTCCTCCTGTCGTCACCACCCAGCCCGCGAACCAGACGGTTGCGGCAGGGGCGACGGCGACCTTCAAGGTGGTCGCCTCCGGCACGGGGCTTACTTACCAGTGGCAGTACAGCAAGGACGGCGGGACCACCTGGTACAACAAGACCGACGCCAACTCGACCACCTATACCGTCACGGCCAAAACCGCCTACAACGGCTTCCGCTATCGGTGCCGGGTGAAAAATGAGGTCGGCACCGTGTATTCCAACCCCGCGGAGCTCACCGTCCTTCCCAAGCCCGTCATCACCACCCAGCCCGCGAACCAGACGGTTGCGGCAGGGGCGACGGCGACCTTCAAGGTGGTCGCCTCCGGCACGGGGCTTACTTACCAGTGGCAGTACAGCAAGGACGGCGGGACCACCTGGTACAACAAGACCGGGGCGACGGAGACAAGCTGCACCGTCACAGCCAAGACCTCCTATGACGGCTTCCTCTACCGGTGCAAAGTGAAGAACAGCGCGGGTACCGTATACTCCAGTTCCGCGAAACTCACCGTCACCAGCAGCGCGGCCCCGGTCATCAGCAGCGTCAAGGCGGACAAGACCGCAGCAGCAGCGGGGACGAAGATCACCTGGACCGCCACGGCCTCCGGCGGAACCGGAACGCTGCAGTATTACTTCATCCTCTACAAGGACGGGACCAA
>CAMZIY010000079.1 GCA_947307365.1 uncultured Clostridia bacterium | reverse complement strand
TCGAACAGCATGTCGAACATGTACTTGTTGCCGCCGATGGCGAACATGGCGGGCTCGCAGGTGTTGCCGTGCTGGAAGTACAGTACGTTGTACTTCCTGGTTTTGTCCTCCTTGTCATAGCAGTAGGGCAGGTAAGCGTAGGCGGTCTTGCGGTAGGTCTTGCCGTTTTCGTACACGGCGGTGGAATAGTCGATCCTCTCCACGGTACCCATCTTCTCCGGCACGCCGGTGCGCAGCCAGATGTTTTCCTCGAACACTGTTTCGTATGCCAGGACTTCTCCGGGTTTGGTGATCACTTTCCGATATTCGCGCATGGTTTCCCTCCCTTTCTTTGCCGTATGTATCTTCAGTTTCCTGCTTTACGCTTTTGTCCAGGGCAGATCTTTGGCTGCCGGGAGACCGTAGGCGCTTTCCGCGCTCTCCACCGCCCGGACGATGGCTTCGCTGATCAGCTCCGCCCCCAGCATGCCCACCGCGTCCTGGTCCGCCTTCACCCGGCCGCAGGAAACGGCGTAGACGCTGTCCCCGTCGAAGGAGGTGTGAACGGGGCGGATGGACCGGGCGAGCCCGTCCTGCCCCATCCCGGCGATCTTGCACAGGGCGGCCTTGTCGAAATCCCCGTTGGTGAGAAGGACGGCCAGGGTGGTATTCCCCGCAAAGGCGTTCTTCACCGCCCGGATGCTGGATTCGATCTCCTTCATGGAGCTGCGGAAATCCCCGTGGTCCGCCGTGAGCAGACCGGCGATCTGCCGCCCGGTCTTCCAGTCGTAGATATCCCCCAGGGCGTTGAGGGCCACCACCGCGCCGATCTTCAGATCTTCGATCTGCACGGCGTAGCTGCCGATCCCGCTTTTCATGCAGGTGGCCATGCCCCCGATCTTCCCCACGGTGGCGCCGCAGCCCGCGCCGAAGATCCCGTCCCGGTAATTGGGGGCCTCCAGGGCCTGCTTTGCGGCAGCGTAGCCCATGGCCGCATCCGGCCGGACGAAGGGATCCCCCACGGTGAGGTCGAAGAGGTCGGACTGCACCACCAGGGGCACTTTCGTCACACCCACGTCGAAGCCCACGCCCCGCTCCTCCAGGCATCGCATCACGCCTCCCGCGGCGTCCAGACCGAAGGCGCTGCCCCCGGCCAGCACGATCCCGTGGATCACCTGCGCTGCCATCAGGGGATCCAGAAGCTGTCCCTCCCGGGAAGCGGGGCCGCCCCCCCGGATATCCAGCCCGGCGCGCATGCCCTCCTCGCAGAGGAATACGGTGCAGCCCGTTCCGGCCTCCCGGTTTTCCGCCTGGCCGATCTTCACCGGCGCCAGTTCCGCAATGGGTATTTCCCGCATCTGCCTCTCTCCGTTTCCCGGCGGGGAAGACCCCGCTGTATATCTTTTCCTATCATAAGCGTATCACAAAACCGTGCCTGCTGCAAGGACAGACGGACAGACAAAGCCCCGCCCCGGGTCTCCGGGGCGGAGCCTGCGAACGAGTTTGGGGTTATACCGGGCTTCCGGCTTACTTCCCGGAGATGGTCAGTTCCCTTACCAGCACAGCGGGCGTGGCGACGGAGGGGAGACCGATCCGGGGCAGCTCCGCCTTGTCGGACAGGGCGGTGATGCTTTTCAGCAGGTCGAAAAAGTTGCCGGAGACCGTGAAGGAACGGACCGCCGCGGTCTTCTTCCCGTTTTCCACCAGGAAGCCGGAGCTCTGGAGGGAGAAGTCCCCGCTGATGGGGTTGGCCCCGGCATGGGTGCCTCCCAGGGTGTCGATCCAGACCCCATTGCCGCATTGGGCCAGCAATTCTTCCTCCGTGAGCTTCCCGGGAGCCAGGACCAAAGTATAGGGCTGGATGGAAACGGGGGAGTCGTAGCTGGAGCGGGAAGCGTTGCCGGTGGTCTGCTTCCCGGCGTCGTGGGCGGTGGAGAGGTCGTAAAGCAAAGTTTTCAGCACGCCTCCGGCAATCAGATCCTTCCGGGCGGTGGGGCTGCCCTCCCCGTCGAAGGGCTGGGGGTAAACGTTCTCCGGATAGAAGGGATCGTCCGTCAGGGTCACCAGCTCCGAGGCGACGACTTCCCCCTCCTTTCCCTTGAGGGCGGAGAGCCCCTTCCGGGCGTTCTCTGCGCTGAAGGCGGAGGCAAAGGTGATCAGCAGGCTGTACATGGCGCTGGGGGCGAAAACCACCGGACATACGCCGGTGGGGGCGACTCCGGCGCCCAGCTTTGCTGCCGCCCGGGCGGCGGTCTTTCCGGCAATCTCCTTTAAGTCCAGGCCGGCCGGGTCCCCGGCTTTGATGTCGAAATCCTCGTTGTCCTCTGTTCCGTCGGATACCACAGCGTCCAGGATCACCGCGTCCACCGAGTTTGTCCAGGAGAGGTCCACTCCCCGGGAATTCATCAGGCTTGTCTGGGTCTGCAGGGTGACGGCTTGGGTGGAGCAGCGGTCCGTGATCTTTTCATGGGAGACCTTCAGCGCCTCGTTCGCGGCCAGGGCCGCATGCATCAGCTCATCCGGGGTGAGGACGGGCATGGACATGGGCCTGCATTCCGGGTAGGCTGCGCCGCCTTCGGCAAAGAAAACTTCCGCCTCCTTTTCCAGGGTGAGGGCGTTGTCCTTGGCCCGGCGGACCAGGCTCTCCGCCTGTTCCGGGGACAGCTCCTGGGTGCCGGCGGAGCCCATATGCCCGCCGACGATGCAGCGGAAGGCTACCCCGCCGGTAAGGGAGGCGGTGAAGTCCGTAGGCTCCCCGTTGAACAGGGAGACCTCGCTCTCCTCCTTGGAGACGTAATACAGCTCATAGTCTTCGATCCCGGCCCGTTTCGCGGCGTCGGCGACGATGGTTTTGAAGTCTTTGAATTCCATTGCTTCCTCCTTATCTTCCGCCCACGGTGATGGACGACACCCGGATCATGGGCTGACCCACGCACACGGGCACAGAACCGCTGGAGGATCCGCACATGCCCTCCGCCAGCAGCCGATCCTTGCCCACCATATCGATATTCATGATCACGTCGGAGCCCCGGCCCACCAGGGAGGCGCCCCGGACGGGCTCGCAGATCTTCCCGTTCCGCACCAGGTAACCCTCTCGGACGGCGAAATTGAATTCCCCGGTGGTGGGGTTCACGGAGCCGCCGCCCATGGCTGCGGCGTAAAGGCCGTTGTCGATGGAGGCGATGATGGCCTCGTTCTCATCCGGCCCTTCCCCGATGAAGGTGTTGGTCATGCGGGAGGTGGGGGTGTACTCGAAGCTCTCCCGGCGGGAGGAGCCGGTGGAGGGGAGTCCCATGCGGCGGCCGTTGAACTTGTCGATCATATAGGTCTTCAGCACGCCGTTCTCGATGAGCACGTTCCGCCGGGTGGGGGTGCCCTCGTCGTCAAAGTTCAGGGAGCCCCAGGCGTTGGGGATGGTGCCGTCGTCGTAGGCAGTGACCTTCTCACCTGCGATCTTCTCCCCCAGCTTCCCGGCAAACTGGGAAAGGCCGAAGGCCACGGAGGAGGCCTCCAGGGAGTGGCCGCAGGCCTCATGGAAGATGACGCCGCCGAAGCCGTTGCCGATGGCCACGGGCATCACCCCCGCGGGGCAGTACCCGGCCTCGGACATCACGATCGCCTGCCGGGCGGCCTCCCGGCCCACGGCCTCCGCGTCCACTTCTTTTTCAAACAGCTCCATGCCCATGCGCCGTCCGGGGCTGCAGGAGCCGGTCTGGGTGCCCCCGTCCTTGGCGTCCGCCAGGGCGGTCACGTTGATCCGGGTCCGGATCCGCCGGTCCGTCGCCCGGATCCCCTCGGTGGTGGCGATGAGGATGTTCTGATCCACGTCCAGGAAGCCGCCGGTGACCTGCCGGATCCGCTTGTCGTAATCGTATGCTCCCCGGCAGGCGGCGCGCAGGATCTCCACCTTCTCCCGGTTGGGCGCGGAGGAGGGGACCACCCGCACCGGGTGGATATTCGTATACAGCCGGTCCCGCAGGACGATGCTGAGCTCCGCCTTTCCCTCCCCCAGGGCCGCGGCGGCCTTTTTGGCGCAGCGCAGAAGCCCCTCCTCGGAGAGATCCACAGTGGTGGCCATGACGCTGCGCAGGCCCTTGTATACCCGCACCGCAGCGCCGCTCACCACGCCGTCGCTGATGGAATCCACCTTTCCGGATACCATGCTGATGGTGTGATTCATGCTGTTTTCCGCAAAGATCTCCGCGTAGTCCGCTCCCGTGGAGACGGCGGCCTCCAGGATCTTTGCGCAGATTTCCCTTGAGATCATCCTAAGACTCCTTCCTGGCCTCCGGTCTCCCGGAGGCTATGATCTGTCTGCGGGGCGCGTCGCCCGCAGATCGGTATCGTTCCTTTCAAGAGTACCACAAAGGCCGTGCGGTTGCAACACAGCCCCAGGCGGGGTAAGGACGCAGAAACCCGGATCCCCTCTCCGTTTTAGAAGAGGGGATCCGGGCTATGGGGGGAAAGGACAGGGTCGTCGGTTCGGTCGTCGTGAGAAGACGGCTTCTCAGCTGACCGGCCTCTTTTCCGGGTGCTTCGTGTAGTAATCCTCCAGAGCGGCCTGGATGGCCTCCTCCGCCAGGACGCTGCAGTGCATCTTATAGGCGGGCAGCCCGTCCAGCGCCTCCGCCACGGCCTTGTTGGTCAGCCGGCTGACCTCAGACAAAGGCTTGCCCATGATGAGCTCCGTGGCCATGGAGCTGGAGGCAATGGCGCTGCCGCAGCCGAAGGTCTCGAACTTCACGTCCGTAACGATGTCGTCCTCGATCTTCAGATACATCTTCATGATATCGCCGCATTTGGCGTTGCCCACCTGGCCCACGCCGTCCGCATCTTCGATCACCCCAACGTTCCGGGGATTGCGGAAATGATCCATCACCTTTTCGCTGTATAATGCCATCTTTCTTTCCTCCTTACAGGATGAACCGGGCTTTCCCCTGGACGAGATCCCGCCAGATGGGGGAGAAGCCCCGCAGATATTCCACAACTTCTTTCACGTTCCGGATCAGATAGTCCACGTCTTCCTCCGTGGCGTCTTCCCCCAGGGTCAGGCGCAGGGAGCCGTGGGCCACGTCGTGCACCCGCCCGATGGCCAGCAGCACATGGCTGGGGTCCAGGGAGCCGGAGGTGCAGGCGCTGCCGGAGGAGGCGCAGATGCCCCGGTCGTCCAGCAGGAGCAGCAGGGATTCCCCCTCGATGCCCTCAAAGCAGAAATTCACGTTCCCGGGAAGCCGCTTCTCCGCGTCCCCGTTCAGGGCGGAATGGGGGATCTCCCGGAGCCCCGCGATGAGCCTGTCCCGCAGGGCACGGAGCCTGGGGGCCGTTTCCGCCATGCTCCCGGCGGTCTCCTTCAGGGCGGCGGCCATGGCTGCCGCGGCGGCGACGTTTTCCGTCCCGGCCCGCTTGCCCCTCTCCTGGGCGCCTCCTTCGATGAGGTTCACCAGCCGGACCCCCTTCCGGGCGTACAGGAAGCCGATGCCCTTGGGGCCGTGGAATTTATGGGCGGAGGAGGAGAGCATATCGATGTTCTGATCCTTCACGTCGATGGGCACGTGGCCCACCGCCTGGACCGCGTCCGTGTGGAACAGGACGCCGTGCTTCCGGCAGATCTCGCCGATTTCCCGGATGGGCTGGATGGTGCCGATCTCATTGTTGGCGTACATGACGGAGACCAGGCAGGTGTCCTCCCGGATGGCCGCCTCCAGCTCCTCCACCCGGACGAGGCCGTCCTCATGGACGGGGAGAAGGGTGACGGAAAAGCCCTCCTCCTCCAGCCGCTTCAGGGTGTGGAGGATGGCGTGGTGCTCGAAGGCGGTGGAGATGATATGCGTTTTTCCCGCCCGTTTTCCCAGGGCGGCGCCGGTGCGGAGAGCTTGGTTGTCCGCCTCGCTGCCGCCGGAGGTGATGGTGATCTCTCCGGGGTCTGCCCCGATCACGGCGGCGATCTCCCCCCGGGCCTGCTCCAGGCGCTCCTTGGCCCGCTGTCCCAGGGCGTAGAGGCTGGAGGGGTTGCCGTATTCCTCCTCCAGACAGGCGGTCATGGCTTCTATTGCGGCGCGGCTCATTTTGGTGGTCGCGGCGTTGTCGGCATAGATCATCATGTATCGGACCTCCTTTGCGGTCTTGTCCGCATGATACACCTATTCACCTACTATGTCAATAGGTAAATTTTCTTCAGCCCCCTTGATTTTTGGATTTACCCTGCGGTACAATAGGTGAAACGAAGGGGGGACGGGCCATGATCTCCACAAAGGGACGCTATGCGCTGCGGGTGATGATCGACCTGGCGGAGCACGAAGGAGAGGAGTATCAGCCGCTGAAGGATATCGCTGCCCGGCAGGGGGTCTCCAAGAAATATCTGGAGATCATCGTGAAGGAACTGGTGGAGGGCGGTCTGGTGGCCGGTGTCAGCGGCAAGGGGGGCGGATACCGTCTGTGCCGCCGACCCGAGGAATATCCCGTCGGCGAGATCCTGGAGCGGATGGTGGGGCCCCTTTCTTCCGTAGCCTGCCTCTCCGCCGGGGCGGATCCATGCCCCCGGGCGGCGGACTGCCAGACTCTGCCCCTCTGGGCGGAGTACGACAAGCTCACCCATGATTTCTTTTACGGCAAGACCCTCCGGGATCTGATCCGCAGGGACTGAAGGACGAACTGAGAACACTGATCCCGGCATGCCATTCGGCGTGCCGGGATCTTTCCGTATCCTTTTTACTCCATCAGGCCGTATTTGACCTTGATCCGGTCCAGCTTCTCCAGCATGGGCTCCGCCGCCAGCCAGAGGAAGAACACCGTGGCCGCGGCGTGGACCAGATCCACGGGGAAGCCGGAGACGTAGTAGGTGAGAAGGAGCTTCCAGTTCAGGGTGCGGGCATAGCTCAGGGCGGCGTAGGGATTCATGATGCCGCCGTAGATCACCAGGGCGGTGATGGCGCCGAAGATGCACAGGGAGACCCGGCTCCGGCGCAGAAGACCCTTCCGGAACAGCACCCCGGCCAGGAAGCCGATGATCCCGGCGGAGAACATCTGGAAGGGGGTCCAGGTGCCCTGTCCAAAGAGGACGTTGGAGGCCACCATGGTCATGGCGCCCACCAGGAAGCCCGTCTCGCCCCCGAAGGCCACCCCGGCGATGATCACCAGAGCCAGCACCGGCGTGAACATGGGCAGCATGAAGAAGGCGGCCCGGCCCACCACGCCGATGGCGCAGAGCACGGCGATGATCACCAGCTCCCGGGCCTGGGGCTTCCGCCCCTCGAACACCAGGAAGAAGGGGAGCATGGTCTCCAGCATGACCAGCAGGGCGATGAAATAGTACTTTCTGCCCCCCAGATAGTAGACCCCCACGAAGATGGTCAGGGGGATCAGGAGCAGGATGCAGATCGCAGCGGCAATGGTCCGGCGGGAGAGTTTCCGCTTCTCCTTGGGCGTCTGCACCCGCACCGGGCGGTTCGCCCTCCGGCTGAAGGAAAAGGCGCTGATGAGCAGGCAAAGGATCAGCAGCAGGTACAGGGGGATGTTCTCGTAGGCCGCGGAGGTGAGCCCGTCCTCCCGGATCAGGGAGGAGAGGTCCTGCTGGGAGATCGTGTAGATAAAGAGGATGAGGGCCCCCAGGCCGCTGAGACAGCCCAGAAGGATGCGCCACAGAGGCAGTTTCTTCGGTTTGGCGTCCGCGCTGTCTTCGGAAGGTTCCGGCAGGGGAGGCGCCTCCTCCGGCAGCTCCGGTTTCGGCGGCAGTTTTCCGCCGCAGGCGGCCATCACGTCCGTGGGGGTCACCGCCTCCGGCAGGAGGCCCCGGGCCATGCGGTTGGCGGAGGTGGTGTAGAAGCTGTTGCCGGAGAAGAACTGCCGCGGCCTGCCCTCGGAAACGATGTTCCCGTCGAAGAACAGGGCGCAGCGGTCCGCGTAGGCGGCGCAGAATTCCACGTCATGGCTCACCATGAAGATGGTGACGCCCCGGCGCTGCAGAGTTTTGAGGATCAAGGCGAAGACCTGCTTGAACTCCGCGTCCAGCCCCTTGGTGGGCTCGTCCAGCAGAAGGATCTCCGGCTCCAGGAGCAGCACCTTGGCCAGGGCCGCCCGCTGCTGTTCGCCCCCGGAGAGGTCGTAGGGGTGCCGGTCCAGCAGCTCCTCCAGGCGGCAGAGCTGCACCGCCCGGGCCACCCGGGCTTCCTGCAGGGCTTTATCCGTCCCCGTGCCCCGGAAGAGTTCGAACAGGTCCTCCCGCACGGTTTTCTTCACGAACAGGGTCTGGGGATTCTGGGGCAGGGTGCCCGCCCGGCCGGTCAGCCGGATCTCTCCCCGATAGGGCTTCTGCAGACCGCCCACCAGGGAAAGGGTGGTGGTCTTGCCGGTGCCGTTGCCCCCCAGGAGGGCCAGGAACTCTCCCTTTTTCACCTCCAGGCTCACGCCCTTCACCACGTCGGGCAGGTCCTTGTCGTATTTGAACCACACGTCCTCCAGGGCGATGGCGGTTTCCTCCCCGGCGACGGGGACCGGCTCCGCCGGAAGCTCCCCCAGGGGGCGGCGCCGGGCATAATCCGCAAGCCAGTCCCGCCCGTCCCGTACGGTGATGGGGCACGGGGCGGCGTCCTCCGCGCTGGCCCACACCCGCATGGCGGTGGGCATCGCCAGGAACATGCCGTGACCGGCGCCCCGGAGGGTCTCTCCCACCTCTTTCGGGGCCCCGTCCGCAATGATCCGGCCCCTGTCCATCACCAGCACCCGGTCGGAGAGGGGGAAGGCCTCCTCCAGCCGGTGCTCCGTCAGGAGGATGGTGGTGCCCAGTTCCCGGTTCACCTTGCCGATGGTGGCCAGGAAATCCGAGGCGGCGATGGGGTCCAGCTGACTGGTGGGCTCGTCCAGGATCA
>CAMZIY010000078.1 GCA_947307365.1 uncultured Clostridia bacterium | reverse complement strand
GCTGTCGCACATGAACACGGCGGAGGGGCTGATGTTGCCCATGACGATCACGTCCCTGGGCAGGGCGTTGAGCAGCTGCCACATATCCGCCTTGTCGCCGAAGTGGAACATCTTTGCCCCGGTGGCGATGACGGCGTCCACCTTCTTCTCGATGGCGTTGGAGCAGTTGTGATAGCAGAATACGAAATCCCGATCCTGCAGCTCATCCACGATCTGGCGCACATACTTGGAGGAGAACTCCTGCATGGGTCCGGGGGACATGAGCCCCGCCAGGGGCTCCGCCATGATGACGCCGTTTGCGCCCATGGCCTTCATGGCCTTGATGTATTTCAGCAGGAACCGGGTGCATTTTTCCAGAACGGAGTGGACGAGCTCAGGCTCCTCGTAGGTCAGGAGCAGGATCTCGTTCACGTCCATCAGGCGGCCTGCCATGGAGAAGGGGCCGGTGCAGTTGGCGAAGACGGGGCGGTCGGTCACCAGGGTCAGGCTCTTGCCCAGGGCCCGGAGGACCTTCCCCGTTCTCCCCGCGCCCAGCTCGGGGATCTCCAGGGCGTCGGCTTCCTCCTGGGTGGAGACGAGCTGCCCGGTGATGGTGGGGATATCGTCGGTATGATAGGTGCACTTGGCGCCGAAGGCTTCCGCTTCCACGGACAGGTCCATATAGGTGGTGGCGAAGGGCATATTGTACCGGTCCGCGATCAGACGGACCCCCAGGGCCATTTCGCTGGAGGAATTGACCAGCTTGTCCACCGTGATGAACAGCTGCTGTACGGCGGGGTAGGACAGAAGGGGCATGGCTTTTTTGTTCTGCGTTGCGATCTGTTCGCGGATCCAGAGGTCCATGTTCATGGTCGTCATCTCCTTATTCAATTCAGATGATACTTCTTGAACATAGTATATCAGAAAGCGGGAGAAATACAACGCCGATTCCCAAAAGAGTCACAAAAGACGCCGACTCTCCGCAGCTTTTCCGCCGCCAGGAGTCAGCAAGCCGGACTGTATTGACAGAGCGCCCGGAGCGGGATACAATTCTATCAATTCAGTAAAATGGTGAAGTGCAGTCCCTGCGGCGCCCGGGGGGAGGATACGGAGAAGTTTGAAGCGGAAGACGGTCAGGCAGGCTTTTTTGCGGTCGATCCCCGTAATGGCGGGTTATCTCGTCCTGGGGATCGGCTTCGGCGTGCTGATGCACAATGCAGGGTACGGGCTTCCGTGGTCCCTGGCCATGAGTCTGCTGATCTATGCCGGATCCATGCAGTATGTGGGCGTGGGACTGCTCTCCGGCGGAGCTGCGGTGATCACCGCGATCCTGACGACCGTGATGGTGAACGCCCGGCATCTGTTTTACAGTATTTCCATGATCCGCCTCTATCGGGATGCCGGCCGGTATAAGCCATATCTGATCTTTGCCCTGACGGATGAGACCTATTCTCTCCTGTGCGGCGGGGAAGCGCCGGATGTGGAGAATGCGGCTCTCTACCGCTTCCTGGTCTCCCTGTTCAACCACAGCTACTGGGTGATCGGCAGCGTTCTGGGGAGTCTGCTGGGGTCGGTGCTGCCCTTTTCCACAAAGGGGATCGAATTCAGCATGACGGCGTTGTTCCTGGCGTCCTTTGCGGAACAGTGGGGCAGGAAAGAAAACCGGATCCCCGCTGCTGCGGGGCTGATCGGCACCCTGCTTTCGCTGCTGGTTTTCGGCCCGGAGCGGTTCCTGATCCCGGCCATGCTGCTGATCACCCTGGTGCTGACCCTGCTGCGGGGCAGTCTGGGGGGTAAGGGGGTGGAATCATGAATGGCTCAGGTCATTCCGCGATCCTGGTGGCCGTCATGTCCGCCGGCACGATCCTGCTCCGCTTTCTGCCCTTTCTCCTGTTCCGGAAGCGGGTGCCCCCATACGTCAGCTATCTGGGAAAGGTCCTGCCTCCCGCCATCATCGGAATGCTGGTGATCTACTGTCTGCGCAGTACGCCGATCCTTTCCGTCCCATTTGGGATCCCGGAGCTCATCGGGGTGCTGACAGTTCTGGGGCTGCAGGTATGGAAGCATCATTCGCTTCTGAGCATCCTGGCCGGGACTGGGATCTACATGCTGCTGGTGCAGGTGGTATTCTGAGGCGAATACGGATCGAACCATCGTGCAGAAAGCGAGCCGGGAGATATGGAAACGATGATCAAAATGATCCGGGAAGAACTGTTCAGGCTGCGGGACGGGAAATACCGGGATTTTCAAAGCAGACTCATCCCCACAGCGGCGCCGGAGACAATCATCGGGGTTCGGACGCCGGAGCTGCGGCGGTTCGCCAAAGAACTGATGAAGCGGGGGAACATTTCCCCGTTCCTGGAGGCGCTGCCCCACCGGTATTTCGATGAGAATCAGCTCCACGCGTTTCTCCTGTCGGAGCTGAAGGATTACGGGAGGTGCCTGGAGGAAGTATGCCGTTTTCTACCCTATATCGACAACTGGGCCACCTGCGACCAGCTCTCCCCGAAGGTCTTCGCCCGGCACCGGGGTGAGCTCATCGAAGAGATCCGGAAGTGGATCCGGTCCGGGCAGACCTATACGGTCCGCTTTGGGATCGGTATGCTGATGCAGCATTTCCTGGATGACGGCTTCGACCCGGTTTACCCGGAGATGACGGCGTCGATCCGGTCGGATGAATATTATGTAAACATGATGATCGCCTGGTATTTTGCCACGGCTCTGGCGAAGCAGTATGAAGCTGTGCTCCCCTTTCTGGAGGAAAAGCGGCTGGCTCCCTGGACCCACAACAAGGCGATACAAAAGGCGCTGGAGAGTTACCGGATCAAGCCGGAGCAGAAGGCGTATCTCAGGAGTCTCAAATGCTGAAGAGGTACGAATATGACGCGGTCCTGCGGGAAGAGGATGACGGCGGGGCCTATGTGGGGTTCCCCTGGGATCTCCGGCAGGAATTCGACAGAGGCCGGATGAAGGTCCATGCCCGCTTCGACGGAATCCCCTATGATGGCAGTATCGTCAACATGGGGGTAAAGAACCCGGACGGATCGGTCTGCTGGATCATCGGCGTCCGGAAGGCGATCCGAAACGCACTGAACAAAAAGAACGGCGATACGATCCATGTGGAAATCGAGGCCGGAGAGGGGACGGGAAGCGAAGGGATCCGGCTTTCAGCGGATCCTTCAGGTTTTGTTCTCCTGAGTCAGGCCGTTCCAGAGGCGATCCAGGAGATCCGGTACTATTCCGAGCATAACTTCGTGGGGGAGCGGATCGACGGCTATAAGGAGCCCGAGGCGCTGTTGACCCGGGAGGCTGCCGCTGCCCTGAAGGCGGCCTGCGGCGATGCGCTTGCCCGGGGATACCGGCTGAAGATCTACGACGCCTACCGGCCGCAGCGGGCCGTGACCCATTTTCTGAACTGGGCGAGGAATCTTTCGGATACCCGGATGAAAGCGGTTTTCTACCCGGAGCTGGAGAAGGAGGAGCTTTTCTCCCGGGGATATATCGCGGAACACTCCGGCCACAGCCGGGGCAGTGCCGTGGATCTGACCCTCGTGGATCTGCGCACCGGGCGGGATGTGGACATGGGCGGGCCTTTCGACTATTTCGGGTCTCTCAGCCGCCCGGATTATCCGGGCATCCTGCCGGAACAGCGGGCAAACCGCATGCTTCTGCGGGAAATCATGCTGGCCCACGGCTTCCTGCCGCTGGCGGAGGAATGGTGGCATTTCACCCTGAAAAACGAACCCTGCCCCGATACCTATTTTACCTTCCCGGTGAGAAAACTATTTTCGGCAGATTGACCGTCTTACGGTCAATCTGCCGAAGGTTATTCCGCCGTATTTCAGCGGGGGTATTCCGTGCAGAGCAGGCGGTATGGGGCTTCGTCTTCCTCGATGGCGGGAAAGCGGCCTACCGGCGGCTCGAAGCGGTTATCCGTCCGGTCATCGTTCACCTGGCTGACTTCCCCCAACAGGACGTTTCCGGAGCCGGGCAGCACGGAGAAATCATGGTAGAGCCGGGGATAGATATGGATGCTTTCCCCGGGTTTCAGCGCTATCTGTGTCCCCGCGGGCACGGGATACCGCCGCCCGTCGGAGATGATCGTTACTGGGGAGACCCGGTCGATCCCCTCGTCCGGAAGGGAAAGCCAGACCCGGATCAAAACCGTGCCTCCGCCACGGTTGATGATATCCTCGCTTTTCTTCCAGTGGAAGTGGTTGGGCGCGTATTGTCCCTCCCGCAGGTAGAGGAGCTTTTCCGCGTAGACCTGGGGGTATTTTTCCGGCATGTCCCGACTGCCGTTTCGCAGGGTGATGAGGGAAAAACCGAAGCGGCTGAAGTCCCCCTGGCCATAGTCGGTGATATCCCAGCCAAGGCCGCAGTCCCTTACCTCGTCGTATTCCGGCCCAAGGCTCCGCCAGGCTTCCGGCGTGAAGGAGCAGAAGGGCGGCAAGGGATACTGCAGCTTTTGGCAGAAATCCTCCATTTCCCGAAGGGCGGCGTTGATCTCACTTCGTTTCATAGAACGGCCTCCTTTACATTGAATCCCTTCAGCCAAAGGGCGGCTTTATCCGCCCGGCAGTCCAGCCGCACGCGGCGCTTCTCCCCGGGCAGCAGAGTGAGAAAATTATCCTCGGAGAATACGGGCAGGATGGTCTTTCCCATGTCCGGGTCCTTCAGGCGCAGTTCTGTCATGAGGGCGGGGGCCGTTCCGGGATTCTCGATCTCCGCCAGGAAGCCTGTTCCCGTTTGTTCCAGGCGGCCTGCCAGGCACACCGTCGGCAGGGAGAGCAGGTCTCGGTAATCCGTATGCGCCCAGCCGTTGAGCCAGTAGTGGTTGACTACCGGAGCCTCACCATCCTCCAGTACGGTCAGCCGCAGAAGCTGGACTTCGTTCATCCAGCGGGGAGCCTCCATCACATACTCGGCGTAATCCGGAGGGGTCTTCCGCGTCAGTGCCTCCCGCCGCAGCAGATTCCCACGAAGGTCGTAAAGCTCCATGGTGAGGACCAGGGTCCGCGCCGTTCCGGTAGCGTTGATCAGGGCAATCTCCTCCCGCAGCACGTCGTAGACGGCATTCACACTGCGGCAGCCGTCCCTGCAGCCCTGGAAGCCGCCGTTTATGTCATAGCGGCTGTCATAGGTCTGCCAAACGGTGCTGGGCCAGGCAGGGTTGGACATCCACATGAGCAGGCCCTGGCTGCGGCCGGCGAATACCGCTTCAAACATGGCCTTGTGATTGGAATAGCAGAGAAGCTGACTCAGACGGGTGAATTCCTCCAGACTGTGGTAGTCCCCGTAGCTCTCCCGCAGCTGCCGTTCGAATTCGTCTGAGCGCATGGCTCCGCCCCGGCAGAAATCATGGAGCGCCCATACCTCGTCGATCGGCCAGCAGTGATCCGGACCCAGCATAGCCTCCATGCTCTCCAAAGAGGGAATGTTTATCATCCCCCGTTCGGAATGGAGAGTATGGTAGGTATGCCCGAAATAATACTCCGGTCCGGCGCTGTGATAGGGACCGAAGCCGCTGACGAGGCCCAGAGCGGAATGGGGGAGATATGGGCGGGAACCGTCCCATTTTGCACAGAGGGCACGAAGCCCGCTGTCCAGCGATTCAGGAGCAAAGCCTTCGTTTCGGGCGCAGTACAGGGCGGCGGAGGGGTGACGCCGCACCCGCCGCAGCTTGTCTTCGGCATTGCGAAGGAACATGGACTCATCCGCAGGGTCCGGACCGTCCACCGGATTCGCCAGCCAAAAATCATCCCAGATCAGAATGCCGTGGCGGTCGCAGGCGTCGTAGAATTCCTCCCGTCCCACCATACCGACCCAGTTGCGGATCATGGTGAAGTTCAGTTCCCGATGAAAGCGGACCCGGATCTCATAGTCTTCGGGGTTACAGCGCAGCAGAGCGTCGTCCATGCCCCAGTTACCGCCCCGGCAGACGATGCGCACGCCATTGACGCAGAGTTTCATGGGCCAATCCTCGGTCCACCGAAGCTCCCGGACGCCGAAGGGGAAACTCTGCTCATCGCTCTCCGCATCGTTGGCGAAGGCGGTGAGCCGACAGGTATAGAGGAATGCCTCTCCGTAGGTGTTGGGCCACCAGAGCCGGGGTTCCTCCAGGGTGAGAACGGCCGCCGTCTCCCGACTCTCCCCTGGGAGCAGGGCAACGGTCTCGCTTTCAAAGGGAATGTCTCCCGGCTGGATGCGCCCGGCAAAGCGAGCTTCTGCCGGAGAGTCTCCTGTGTTGTTCAGAATCGCTGCCACGGTGAGCTCCGCCCGGCCGTTCCGGATAACCGTCTTTACCCAGGGATCTTCCGCCAGCAGGCGTCCCTTTGTTTGCCTCAGTTCCACCGGCCCGATGAGACCTGTGTTCCGGCCTCGTACGGTAGGCATCCAGTCCCAGCCGGCGGCAGCGTGGATAGTGGGGTTATCCGCTCCCAGCGGGCCGCCGTTCGGTCCGGCTGCCTCCCTGGTGTGGATCTTCACGGGTCCGGGGGTGGCGTTGGTGAAAATGCGGATGGCAAGGTGATTGCCTTTAGGCCGCAGCTCATCCGTGATATCCCATTTTCCCCGCAGAAAAGCGCCTTCGATGCCGCCCAGAAGCTTTCCGTTGAGCCATACCGCCGCCTTCCAGTTCACCTGCCGGAGTATGAGCCATACCCGGCCGCCGCCCGCAGGCGCGTCGAAGCTGCGGCGGTACCAGTAGTCCGTCAGGAAAAAGGCGTCGGAGATCTGTAGCTGACCATCCGCGGCATCCATCTCAGGCACGGCTGCAGCCTGCTGCCAACTGACCAGCGCCGTACCCGGGACCCGGGCAGGCAGCCAGCCGGAATCGTCCCAGTCGCCGGAAAGCGTTTCCCCATCGGCTTCCACATCGACGGCCCGGGCGATGCGCCAGGGAGAAGAAGGAAGCGGCGGCTGAAGCCCTTCTCCCGGAACTTCTACCGAACTGATCCGGCAGCGGCAGCCGGGATCCAGCAAGAAACGGAGCTTGAGAAAACGGCCTTCCGCATTGCCCAGAGGAATATCCTGCGTTCCGGCCCGGCCCGCAAAGGCTGCCGCTGTTTCCCATCGTTCTCCGTCAGGCGAGACAAGAGCTTCCCCGCGCTTCGCCGGCTCCGTCCACCGGATGCGCAGACTGTACAGGGTGCAATGCGACCCCAGGTCGAAGCGCAGCCATTCCTCCCCGGAGTCGCCGCTGAGCCAATAGGAGTTTGCTTCTTTCCAGGTGACCAGATGGCCGCAATGGTCATAATCCGCCGCAGCGGAGTGGATCGCCGCCCGGCGATAGACGAGATCATGCATATGCTCCTCCCAGTATTCTCTCAAGCCGCAGATGTTCTTTGCCGATCCGAAGAAAGATCTTACAGGCAGTGCAGGGTCCGCTGCAGGCGGGACCGTTTGTCCAAGGGGCTGATATCAGATCGGGCGCCTGCCCATGCAAGCGCCCGATGGTCCGAGTGACAGGGTTCGAACCTGCGGCCTGATGCTCCCAAAGCACCCGCGCTACCAGCTGCGCCACACCCGGATAGGCGGCGGAGGGTCCTCCTCCGCCGCGAAGCATTATACCGGTTTTCCCCGGCGCTGTAAAGCCCCATTTCAGCGCCGCCGGGGACGGGCTGCAATAATTCTTGCAGTTTCCGGATGATTCCGATATAATAACATGCTTACGGAAGGGAGGTGCGGGAACTGAATACGGACAGCGCGTTTTTCCTCCTCTGTTTCCTGCCTGCCCTGGGGCTCCTGTACTATCTCCTGCAGGGAGAGCGGGTCCGGAACGGGCTGCTGCTTCTGGGCAGCCTGGTCTTCTGCGCCTTCGGGCGGCTCTCCGGGATGCTCCTGTTGATCGCCTTTGCTCTGGTGAACTGGCTCCTGGGTCTGGGCGCCGCCCGAAAGGGAAAGGGCGGCAGGGCGGTCATGATCCTGGGGATCGTCCTGGACCTGGCCTTCCTGTGCGCCTTCAAGTATCTGGATTTCCTTCTGGCCCCCCTGCTGCCGGGAGCCGCCGCAGCCTGGAAGGACCTGGGCCTGACGGCGCCTCTGGGGGTCTCCTTTTTCACCTTCAAGGCCGTTTCCTACCTGATCGACGCGAACCGGGAGCCGGAGAAGGGCTGCCGGGATCCCCTGCATATGCTGCTGTACCTCTCCTTCTTCCCCCAGCTGGCGGCGGGTCCCATCACCCGCTTTTCCGACTTTGCGCCGCAGCTTCGGGGCAGAGGGCGGAGCAGCGAGGACCTGGCCCTGGGGCTCCGGCGCTTCATCCTGGGCCTGGGAAAGAAGCTCATCCTGGCCTCCGCCTGCGCCCGGCTGGCGGACGCGGCCTTCCGGGAGGGGGCGGCTCTGTCCCTGCCCCTGGCCTGGCTGGGAGCCGTGGGCTATCTGCTGCAGATCTATCTGGATTTCTCCGGGTACAGCGATATGGCCATCGGCTTGGGACGCTTGTTCGGCTTCCGCACCCCGGAGAACTTCGATCATCCCTATATCGCCGTTTCCATCACGGATTTCTGGCGGCGCTGGCACATTTCCCTCTCCCTCTGGTTCCGGGACTATGTGTACATCCCCCTGGGGGGAAACCGGAAGGGAAAGGCCCGGGCCGCCCTGAACAAGCTCATCGTTTTCGCCCTCTGCGGCCTGTGGCACGGGGCCGCCTGGACCTTCGTCCTCTGGGGTCTGTGGCACGGGCTCCTCTCCGCCCTGGAGACGCTGGGTCTGCCGGATCCCAGGCGGCTTTCCGCCTCCCGGTCCGGCCGGGTGCTGGGCCATATATACACCCTGCTGGCGGTATGCCTGGGCTTCGTCCTCTTCCGGGGGGAGAGCCTGACCTCCGCCTGGGGGGTGATCGCCGCCATGTTCGTTCCCGCCGCCATGACTCCCGCCGCGGAGACGGCCCTGCGCCTGGCGGGGAACACCCGGGATCTGCTGCTGCTCCTGGCGGGGGCGGCGGTGTGTCTGCCCTTGGGCAGACTGTTCCCCCGGCTGGGGGAGAGCCTGGGGGAGGGGAAGCTCCGGCCCCTGTCCTATG
>CAMZIY010000077.1 GCA_947307365.1 uncultured Clostridia bacterium | reverse complement strand
ATCGATTATTTACAACCACTTTTTCTTTTTGAAAAGGATCAGACAGCAGACGATCACGGCAACGCTCAACACAAAAACCGCCAGGTAGCCATAGCGCCACTCCAGCTCAGGCATATACCGGAAATTCATGCCGTACCACCCGGCGATGAGGGTCAGGGGCATGAAGATGGTGGTGACCACGGTGAGGAGGGTCATGATCCGATTCTGCTTCGCCTCCAGCTGGGTGTGGTACAGGTCCCGGAGCTGCATGGTATGGTCCCGGAGGGAGTTGGACAGATCCCGGAGTCGGTCCAGGCGGTTCATGCTCAGGCGGAAATACCGCAGTTTCTTCTCCCGGAAGAAGCCGTTTTCGTTCTCCTCCAGCTCCTGCACCAGATCGATGAGCTGCTCATAGTGGATCTGCAGCTCCCGCACCTCGCTGCGGATATCGTTCACCCGGGCCAGATCCGTTTCCTCTTTCCCCAGGATCTCATCCTCCAGCCGGTCCAGCTCCTGCTCATACCCTTCCATCAGGGCCAGATCCCCGGAAACGATGAGCTCCAGCAGATCATACAGGAAGCGTTCCAGGCAGGGATCCCGCCAGCGCTTGGTCCGGCGGATCTGCTCCAGCAGCTTTGCCGCCTCGCCGCTCTCGTCGATGAAGACGATGCCCTTTTCATCCAGGGCAAAGGCGAAGGCGGCGGCCTTCCCAGTCAGGTCCTCCCGGTTGGGGATAAGAAAAGAACCGGTAAGGGAATCGTAGTTCACATCCGCCTTGGTGCCGTGGATATGCTCCGCATCCGGCTCCAGCTCAATGCCCATGTCGAAGGCGGCCCGGTGCTGCTGCCACTCCGCCTCGGTGAGCACCGCCGCATAGGGGACCTTCCCGCCTCCCAGTTCCTCCAGTGTGCAGAGCTCCAGGGTATTATTCAGGAGATAGTACGACATCCCTTTCCCTTCTTTCGTTCTAAGATTACCATGGAAAGAACGGATTTGCAAGAACAGGCGGAACTCCCGGGGAGATACGCGGCAGGTTTGCTTCGCCAAGCGGGAAAAACTTGACAAGCGGCAGCAATAATGCTAAATTTTAATCTGCTTGCGTTTGCCCATGTCTAACTCTTTTGAATTAAAGCGTATTGATTTACCCGATACGAGGAGCCTGCGTATGTTCGGATACATCTTAAAGCGGATCGGCGTCGCCTTTCTCACGATCCTGCTCATCATGGTCATCACCTTCCTGCTGATGAACGCCATCCCCGGCAGCCCCTTCCTCACGGAGAAATCCACCCCGGAGATGATCGCCCGGGCCAACGCCAAGTACGGTCTGGACAAGCCCCTGATCGTGCAGCTGGGGAACTATATCCTCAACTATCTGAAGGGGGATCTGGGCACCTCCCTGAAAATGCAGGAGGGCACCGCCGTCACCAAGATCATCTTCCAGGAGGGAAAGTTCGCCCTGTCCTTCCGGCTGGGGGTCTGCGCCGTGATCGTGGCGGTCCTCATCGGCATCCCTCTGGGCTGTCTGGCCGCCTATAACCGGGGCAAATGGATCGACAGCGTGCTGCGTGTCATCACCACCCTGGGGGTGGCGGTGCCCAGCTTCGTGCTCTGCGCCCTGCTCCTGATCTTCCTGGGCGTCAAGCTCAACTGGGTGCCCGTCATCTCCGGCAGTCTGGAGACCGGGAAGAGCTACATCGCCCCGGTGCTGGGCCTCAGCTTCTACCCCATGTGCTATATCGCCAAGCTGACCCGCACCAGCATGCTGGACGCCATCAACCAGGACTATATCCGCACCGCCAGGGCCAAGGGCCTGAAGACCCGGGTGATCATCTTCAAGCACGCCCTGCGCAACTCCATGATCCCCGTCATCACCTACCTGGGTCCCATGACCGCAGGCATCGTCACCGGCGGCTTTGTGGTGGAGCAGACCTTCCAGATCCCCGGCCTGGGCAAGTATTTCATCTCCAGCATCCTCAACCGGGACTATCCCATCATCATGGCCACCACCGTGGTGCTGGCCACCCTGGTCATCCTCATGAACCTGGTGGTGGATATCGCCTACAAGCTGGTGGATCCCCGGATCTCCCTGACGAAAAAGGGGGAGAACTGAGATGAAGAAAAACTTCAACCTCTTTCAGCTGAACGTGGACCGGATCCCGGGCTTCGACGCCCTGGGCCCGGATGATTTCGCTCCCGCCACGGCGGAGGAACGGGAGGCCATGGTGGAGAGCCGTGCCAGCGTGTCCTACTGGCGGGATGCCGCCCGGCGCTTCAAAGCGAACAAGGTCTCCATGGCCGCCCTGGCCCTTTTCCTGCTGATCTTCCTTTTCTCTTACCTGGGTCCCCTGTTCATCCCCTATAACTATTCCGACCAGTATCGGGGCTCCGGCAAGCTGGGACCCGGGGAGTACTCCAAGTCGGAGCAGATCATCAAAAAGGCGGAGGGAACCTGCGACGGGTTTTTCGCCACCTCTCTGATCCCCGGCTCTCTCACGAACCTGGGCCGAAACACCACCTATTATTTCAAATACGGCGGAACGACCTACAGCTTCTATAATGAGAGCGCCGTGAGCAATGCGGTGCTGCTCTTCAACGCCTCCTCTCTGACGCCCCTCTCCCTTATCACCGAGGCGGACCTGGATGCGGGCAGCCTGGACAAGGCGGCGCCCCTGGAGTATTCCACCGGGGCGGTGGATCCTTCCGCTCCGAACACCCAGGAGCTGAAGCTGATCAAGCGGGTCTTCCCCCACGTCTTCGGCACGGATTCCTCCGGCCGGGACCTGATGGCCCGCACCATGTACGGCGGCCGGGTCTCCATCGCCGTGGGCATCATCGCCGCCCTGATCGTCCTGATCATCGGCTCCGTCTACGGCTCCGTCTCCGGTCTGGCCGGGGGCCGGGTGGACTTTGTGATGATGCGCATCGTGGATATCATCTACTCCGTACCGGACGTGCTGATCGTCCTGCTCCTGCAGGTGGTGCTGAAGGCCCCCCTTCAGGCCTGGCTGGACGCCTCCGCCACGGACTTCGCCCGCCTCATGAGCAACCTGGGCGTGGGCATCATCTCCATCTTCATCACCTTCGCCGCCCTGTACTGGGTGGGCATGAGCCGCATCGTCCGCGGACAGGTACTCCAACTGAAGGAGCAGGAGTTCGTCACCGCCGCCAACGCCCTGGGCGTTCCCGGCCGGAGGATCGTAAAACGGCACCTGCTTCCCAACTGCGTGGGCCAGCTCATCATCGCCACCTGCCTGCAGATCCCCAGCGCCATCTTTCTGGAGAGCTTCCTCTCCTTCCTGGGCCTGGGGGTATCCATCCCCATGACCAGCCTGGGCTCCCTCTGTTCGGACGCCCTGGACACCATCACCCTGTATCCTTACCGTCTCCTGTTTCCCGGGATCATCCTCACCCTGCTGGTGCTCTCCCTGAACCTGGTGGGCGACGGTATTCGGGATGCGCTGGATCCGAGACTGAAGAAATAAGGGGGGTATGGGTATGGAAAGCAACAAGCTTCTTGAGATCAAAGACCTGAAGGTCTCCTTCTACACCCCCGCCGGCGAGGTCAAGGCGGTGGACGGCATCTCCTACGATCTGAACGAGCACGAGGTCATGGGCATCGTGGGGGAATCCGGCTCCGGCAAGAGCGTGGAGGCCTATTCCATCATCGGCCTGCTCCAGGACCCGGGAAAGGTGATCGGCGGCTCCATCCGCTTCGACGGGGAGGACATTCTGTCCTACACCCCCGACCAGATGCGCCAGTTCCGGGGCAACAAGGTGAGCATGATCTTCCAGAACCCCATGACCTGCCTGAACCCGGTGTACACCATCGGGGATCAGCTCATGGAGGCCCTCACCTGCCACAACAAGAACGTCAGCAAAAAAGAGGCGTGGGACCGGGCCGTGGAGATGCTGGAGCTGGTGGGCATCAACAATGCGGAAAACCGCATGAAGCAGTACCCCCATGAATTCTCCGGCGGCATGCGGCAGCGGGCCATGATCGCCATGGCGCTGATCTGCTCCCCCAAGCTTCTGATCGCGGACGAGCCCACCACGGCTCTGGACGTGACCATCCAGGCCCAGATCCTGGAGCTGATGAAGGATATCCAGAAAAAGACCGGCATGGCCATCGTGTTCATCACCCATAACCTGGGCGTGGTGGCGGAGGTCTGCGACCGGGTCAGCGTCATGTACGCGGGACATATCGTGGAACAGGGCAGCGTGGGGGATATCTTCTACCGCCCCGCCCACCCCTATACCAAAGGTCTCCTCCGGAGCATGCCCCGGGTGGACGAGCTGGAGCACGAGCGGCTGATCCCCATCGAGGGCACCCCCGTGGACCTGCTGGATCCCCCGGCGGGCTGCGCTTTCGGCCCCCGCTGCGAGCACTGCATGAAGGTATGCCTGAAGAAAGCGCCGCCCACCCTGGAGGTGGGAGACGACGGCCACACTTCGGCCTGCTGGCTCTACGTGAAAGAGATGAAGGAGGTGCGGCAGGATGGCTGAACGCAAAGTCCTGCTGGAGGTACAGCACCTCCGGAAGTATTTCCCCATCAAGAACGGTATGTTCCGCACCGAATACGTCCAGGCGGTGGAGGATGTGACCTTCTCCCTGTACGCCGGGGAGACCCTCGGCATCGTGGGGGAATCCGGCTGCGGCAAATCCACCCTGGGCCGGTCCATCCTTCGCCTGCATGAACCCACCTCCGGCAAAGTGATCTACGATGGGACGGTCATCTACGACGGGGAAAAGAAGACCCAGATCCCCATGCTCCCCTATCGGAAGAAGATGCAGATCATTTTCCAGGACCCCTCCGCCTCTCTGGATCCCCGCATGACCGTGGGAGAGATCGTGGGAGAAGCTCTGAGCGTCCACCGGCCGGATCTGAAGGGCAAGGCCTACCGGGCCCGCATCAACGAGCTGCTGGAGACCGTGGGGCTGAACAGCGAGCATTCCAACCGCTTCCCCCATGAATTCTCCGGCGGACAGCAGCAGCGTGTGGGCATCGCCCGGGCCCTGGCTGTGGAGCCGGAATTCATCGTGTGCGACGAGCCCATCTCCGCCCTGGACGTATCCATCCAGTCTCAGGTAGTAAACATGCTGGAGGATCTGCAGAAGGAGCGCAGCCTCACCTACCTCTTCATCGCCCACGATATCAGCGTCGTACGCCATATCTCCAACCGTATCGGCGTCATGTATCTGGGGCAGATGGTGGAGCTGGCAGAGAGCTATGAGCTCTGCAGCGCGCCTCTGCACCCCTATACCCAGTCCCTTCTCTCCGCGGTGCCCCTGCCCGATCCGGATAAGACCCGGGCCCGGAAGCGCACCATCCTGGAGGGGGATGTGCCCAGTCCCCTGCATCCTCCCGCGGGCTGCCGCTTCCACACCCGCTGCCCCTATGCCACGGAGGAGTGCGCAAAAAGCGCCCCGGAATGGAAGGAGCACAGCCCCGGCCACTTCGCCTCGTGCCATAAACTTTGAGTCAACGCGAACCCACTTACTCCGGCTGATATACCGAGAGGTATTGATGTATATTATGCAAAGGAAAGAGGAACCACAATGAAGAAATTCATCGCGCTGCTTCTGGTGTTCTGCATGGTCTTCGCCCTGACGGCCTGCAGCAAGGGAGCAAACAACGGCGGTACCCCCGCCACCGAGGCGCCGGCGGCGGAACCCGTCGTCATCACCGCCTGCATCGCCTCCGAACCGGAGACCATCGACCCCACCATGATCTCCTCCGTGGACGGCAACACCTACGTGAACCATCTTTTTGAAGGTCTGCTGCGCTACGGCTCCACCGGCAAGGCTGCCGCCGACGACCCGAAGATGAACAGCGCCGAGCTGGAGCTGGGTCAGGCCAAGTCCTACACCGTGTCTGACGACGGCCTCGTCTACACCTTCACCCTGCGGGACGACATTTTCTGGTCCGACGGTCAGCCCGTCAAGGCTCAGGACTTTGTCTATTCCTGGCAGCGGGTCTGCAACCCCGATCAGGCCGCCGACTACGGCTACCTGCTGGCGGACGTGTCCGTAGCCGGGGCTGAGGAAGTCTACTACGACGGCGCCGCCCCCGACACCCTGGGCATCAAGGCCCTGGACGACAAGACCGTCCAGATCACCCTTCTGGCCGCCACCCCCTTCTTCGATCAGATCTGCGCCTTCGGCAACCTGATGCCCCTGCGCCAGGACGTGATCGAGGCCTACGGCGACGAGTGGACCAGCCCCGAGCACATGGTCTGCAACGGCCCCTATGTCATGAAGGAGTGGGTCCATGACTCCTACATCTCCATGGTCCCCAACGAGAAGTACTACGACCAGAGCCGCATCGGCCCCGACGAGATCAAGTGGTATCTCTCCGACGATGAGAACGCCATCCTGGCCTCCTACAAGAGCGGCGAGTACGATTTCATCGAGACCTTCCCCTCCGACCAGATCGCCTCTCTCAAGGCCAGCGGCGACTACTACGTCCTCCCCAGCGTGACGACCTACTATCTGTACATCAACAGCGAGAACCTGCCCGACTGGCGTGTCCGTGCCGCCATCACCCTGTGCATCGACCGTGAGCACATCGTGGAGAACGTCACCCAAGGCGGTCAGATCCCCGCCACCAGCCTGGTCACCGGCGGCATCACCGACTCCGCCGGCAACCTGTGGCAGAACGGCACCGGTTACAAGGAGATCATGTGGGCCGGCCTCGCCGCCATGTACCCCGACGCCGACCTGAGCACCTACGCCGGCCGCTGCGAGCTGGCCAAGGAGCTCCTGGCCGCCGCCGTTGCCGATGGCTTTGACACCGGCATCACCATCCCCTACCGCTTCAACAACCTGGGCACCCACGGTGCCATCGCCGAGGCCGTGCAGCAGGACGTGAACAGCGTTCTGGGTCTGAACATGACCATGGACAGCACCGAGTGGCAGGTCTACACCTCCACCCTGGAGACCGACCGCGGCTGGGACGTCTGCCGTCTCGGCTGGCAGGCCGACTATCTGGACGCCAGTTCCTTCCTGGATCTGTTCAAGACCGGCGGCGCCTACAACTTCTCCCACTGGTCCAACCCCGACTATGACGCCCTGTGCAACAAGTACAAGACCATGGCCGGCGGCGCGGAGCGTGACGCCGTTATGTATGAGGCTGAGGGCCTGCTCTTCTCCGAGGGCGGCTTCGGCGTCAGCCCCATCTACTACTACACCAACTCCTACTGCCTGAACAAGAACGTGAAGGGCGCCGCTACCTCTACCCTGGGCTTCTTCCTGTTCAACGAGGCCACCAAGTAAATCCCGGCTCACGCCGGTACACCATGCTCCCCGCGGGTTTCGGCCCGCGGGGAGTTTTTGCGGAAACGCGAAAATGCGTGATTTCCTCTACCCGATCCGGCGCAAACCTGTTATAATAGATAAGTTATTTCCCGGAAATATCCTATTTCGCAGGTGAGTCTATTGCAGCAGAAATCCATGATCAACGACCTGACGGTGGGGAACGTACCGTCCCAGCTGGTACGCTTCGCCCTCCCCTTCGTCTTTGCCAACATCCTCCAGTACCTGTACAACATCGTGGACATGATCATCGTAGGCCGGTACGTCGGAGCGGGCGGCCTCAGCGCTGTGAGCATCGGCGGCGAGTTCATGCATTTCTTCATGTTCATAGCCGTGGGCTTCGCCCAGGCGGGCACCGTGGTGCTGGCCCAGACCGTCGGAGCCGGGGAGCGCGGCCGGCTGAGCAAGGTGATCGGGAATATGTTCTCCTTCATCCTCAGTCTCTCCATCCTGGCCACCCTGGTGAGCGTTCTCTTCGCCGCCCAGTACAACAAACTGATGAACACGCCCCCGGAGTCCTGGCAGGAAGCCCTGGATTACTGCCGGGTCTGCGGCTTCGGCATGTTCTTCGTCTTCGGGTACAACGTGGTCAGCTACATCATGCGGGGCTTGGGGGATTCCAAGCGCCCGCTGTACTTCGTGGCCGTTTCCGCCGTGATGAATCTGATCCTGGATCTGGTGTTCGTAGCGGGAATGAATATGCGGGCCAAGGGCGCGGCTCTCGCCACGGTCATCGGTCAGGCCTTCTCCTTCATTGTTTCCATCATCTACCTGTATCGGCGGCGGGAAGCCTTCGGCTTCGACTTCAAGCCCGAGAGCTTCAAGCCGGACAAGAAGATCCTGGGCACCATCGTTCGCCTGGGTATTCCCGTCTGTCTCCAGAATACGGCGGTGAGCGTATCCATGATGTACGTGAACTCCTGCATCAACGCCTACGGCGTCATCTATTCTGCCGTTACCGGGCTCTCCGGAAAGATCTCCCAGCTCTGCAACGTGTTCACCATGTCCGTGAACGCCGCCGCGGCCACCATGATTGGCCAGAACTTCGGCGCGGGCAGACACGACCGGGTATCGAAGGTGTTCTGGTACGACCTGCTCATCAGCACCGTTTTCGCTGTGGTCCTGTCCGTCCTGCTTCTGCTCTTCCCCGAGCCGTTGTTCCGGCTCTTCAACGATGAGCCCGCCGTGCTGGCGGTGGCCATGGAGGTCGTACCCATTATCATCCTGAATTTCTTCGGCACAGCCTCCCGCTCCCCCTCCGGCGCCCTCATCAACGGCATCGGCTACGCGGGAATGAACTTCGTCATGGGCATCATGGACGGCATCATTATCCGCATCGGTCTGGCCCTGCTCTTCGGACAGGTGCTGAAGCTGGGCGTACACGGATACTGGTACGGCAGCAGCATCGCGGGTTTTGCCTTCTTCATCGTGATCTTCCCCTACTTCCTGTCGGGGAGATGGAAGAAACGGAACAAGGTTATTTGATTTTTAAAGAAAAGATCCCGGGGCCGAAGCCCCGGGATCTTTATTGTACGGTCGATGCTGATTACATGGGATTGGCTTTGATGAGCTCCAGCTCGTCGTCCATATCGGAGCCCAGGAAGTAAGGCTCGGGCTTGATGTCCTTGCCTTCGGCCTTGGCCTTGAGACCGGCCAGGACCTTGTCGGGGGTGGCGGGCAGCTCATAGACCCGGACGCCGCAGGCGTTGTTGATGGCGTTGATGACCGCCATATGGCCGGAGGACTGGAAGTTCTCGGAGCAGC
>CAMZIY010000076.1 GCA_947307365.1 uncultured Clostridia bacterium | reverse complement strand
CCGGGAGCGCCGATGCCCTCGATGGTGAGGATCCGGCTGCCTTCGGGGATGCTGCTGATCTTCTTGGTGCAGGAACGCACAGGCTCATCATTGATCAGCACGGTGCAGGCGCCGCAGACGCCGATGCCGCAGCCGACCTTCACGCCGGTGAGCCCGATCCGGCGAAGCACGGTGGACAGCTTGTCCTTTTCAGGATCGACGATCACATGGCGGGGAACGCCGTTGATCTCGAACTGAAGTCTGGTGAGCTTTGCCAAAAACAATCATCCTTTCCTTCTCAGAATGCTATGCACAGTTTTTTACTTCAACATTATAACAGCGGATCGGACAATCCACAAGGGAAATCCGATCCGCCGGATTATTCTATTTGCAGAATATTTCATGGAAGAACATCGGCGGTTCAGCCGTCTTCGCCTTTCTCCGACAGGTCCTCCTCCCCTTCTCCGGAGGGAGCCGGAGCGAGGCCCTGCTTCTCCTTCCACTCCGCCAGGGTCAGCAGGACTGCCCTGGGCTTGGAGCCCTCGAAGGGACCTACGATCCCCTTCTCCTCCATCTGGTCCACGATGCGGGCAGCCCGGGAATACCCCAGCTTCAGCCGCCGCTGGAGCATGGAAACGCTGGCCATTTTGCTCTCCAGCACCACCTCCACGGCCTCCTCGAACATCTCGTCCAGGCCGGAATCCTCCCCGTCCCCGGAGTCGGAAGCTTCCTTTTCCGCCGTTTTGCCCTTCTCCAGGCTCCGCTCGATCTCCTCCTGCACGTCCCTGGCATAGTTGGCGAGGCCCTGCTCCTTCACAAAGTTCACGACCTTCTCCCGCTCCTCGTCCGTGACGAAGGTGCCCTGGACCCGGGTGGGTTTTCCGGCGCCGATGGGGGCGTAGAGCATGTCTCCCTTGCCCACCAGCTTTTCAGCGCCTGAGGCGTCCAGGATGATCCGGGAGTTCAGGGCGCTGTCCACCGCGAAGGCAATGCGGGAGGGGATGTTGGCCTTCATGAGGCCGGTGATCACGTCCGCAGAGGGGCGCTGGGTGGCGATGACCATATGGATGCCCGCGGCGCGGCCCATCTGGGCGATGCGGCAGATGCTCTCCTCCACGTCCTTCGCGGCCACCAGCATCAGGTCCGCCAGCTCGTCCACCAGGATCACCAGCCTGGGCATAGTCTGGACGCCTTCGGTGCGTTCCGCGTAGCGGTTGTAGCTGTCCAGATCCCGGGTGCCGGAATCCGCGATGAGGCGGTACCGCCGGAGCATTTCCATCACCGCCCACTGCAGGGCGCCCGCAGCCTTCTTGGGATCCGTCACCACAGGGATCAGCAGATGGGGGATGCCGTTATACACCCCCAGCTCGATCATCTTCGGGTCCACCATGATCAGCCGGACCTCTTCGGGGCTGGATTTGTACAGCAGGGACAGGATGAGGGAGTTCATGCACACGGATTTGCCGGAGCCGGTCGTGCCGGCAATCAGCAGATGGGTGAGCTTGCCGATGTCCCCCACCACCGGGTTGCCGCCGATATCCTTGCCCACGGCAAAGGCCAGATGGGAGGATTTATCACGGAAAACCGGCTGCTCCAGGATCTCCCGCAGGTAAACGGTGGTGGTGTGTTTATTGGGCACCTCGATGCCCACGATGGAGATCTTGTCCGGGATCGGCGCGATCCGAACGCCCCCGACCCCCAGGGCCAGGGCAATATCGTCGGAAAGGTTCGTCAGCCGGTTCAGCTTGACCCCCTGCTCCAGCTCCACCTCGTAGCGTGTGACGGTTGGCCCTCGGGTCACGTCGCAGATCTCCGCCGGAATGCCGAAGCTCTTGATGGTGGCGCTGAGCCGGTTGGCCGTGACCTTCAGCTCTTCCATTCCCCCTTCATGGGCGTCTCCATCGCCGGTGGAAAGGAGGGTCAGGGGCGGATAGACATAGCGCACAGGCTCTGCCTCCGCCTCCGCGGCCACATTTTCTTCGATATCCGCCACCATCTCCGCTTTCGCTTTGATGGTATCTGCCCGCTCCGCCGCCTTCGCCGCCTTTTCGTCCGCCAGGACGGCAGCCGCGTCGGGATCCATGGCCGGTGCGGAAACGGGAGCCTGCGCTTCGGTGGCGGGACGCCGGGCTGAAGAGACTGCCGGACCCGAAGAAGCCGGCTCCGCAGGTTTGCGGTTCGGTTCCTCCCGATTCTCGCCTTTGGGATAAATGGCGGTCTCCACCGGTTTCAGCTCCCGGCTTTTCACCTCCGCCACCCGCAGCGTTCTGCCGCTGCCGGGAGCAGGCCCCTTCAGCCGTTCCCGGGTGAGGATCTCCGCCAGCCGATCCTTTTCCACGGAGACGGCGGGTTCCTCCGTTCCCTTCTTCTCTTTCTGCTTTCCTCCGGTCTTGCTCTCTCCGCCCCGGCCCTGGAAGAATTCCCCCTCCAGCGCGGGCGAGACGGAGGGCTTGTCCCCTTCCGGCTCCCGGCGGGGCGGCTCATCATCCAAAGGAATATCGATGACGGGTTTCTTCTGCCTTCCCCGGCTGGTGACCGGGTGATCGGGGAAATCAAAGGTCGTATCCCTTTTGGCGTCCTTCGCAGCTGCCCTGGCAATGCCCGCAGCCCTGGCCGCCTCAGCTGCGGCGGCCTGTTCTTCCCGCCTGGCGGTCTGACGGGCCTGTTCCTCTTCCCGATAGGCAGCCCACTCCTGGGCTTTCCGGGCCGCCCGATCGCGGCTGCGCTGGATCACGGCGCCGATGGTGGTATCCATCGCCACAAGCAGCAGGAAAAGACTGGCGATTGCCAGCACTACGGCTGCGCCCACCTGGTTGAACAGATGGCGGAACACCTCGGCAAAAGCGCCGCCCAATACGCCGCCGCTGCCCTCGCTGCCGGGGATGGTCCCGGCGGTATACAGTTCCCCGAGAAGCTTGCCGGACCACTCAAAAGTCGTCGTACAGCTGAAGAGGTGGATCAGCGCCCCCGCCATCACCGACAGCAGCAGGGTGCAGGCTACCCGGGCGCCGATGGGCTTTCCCCGCACCAGTATGATCTGAAGGGCAGCCACCAGCAGGGTGATGGGCAGGACGTAGAAGCCCTTCCCGATGAGTCCCATGGCAAAACGGCGGAAGAAACCGATAAAGATCCCCTCGCTGGTGAAGCAGCCGATCAGGGCCACCACAGCCAGAGCCAGACAGATAAACGCCTTCAGACCCCGGTAGGATACGGGATCCTTTGCCGGAGCCTTCTTCGCCGCCGGTTTCTTCGCCGGTTTTTTGGCCTGGGCAGGACGTTTGTTTCCCTGGGAGGAGGACCGGCTGCTCCCGGATTTGTTAGATTTTGAGGTTGAAGATGCGGCCAAGAATGATTCACCCTTTCAGGAATAAGCCCGCCAGGATAACCAGCAGGCCGAGCCCCCAGCAGTAATAGCGGAAGCGGCCGAAGGTCCCACGGTCGGACAAGATACGGACGATGCGGATGGAAAGGCAGCCGGAAAGGAGCGCCGCCAGCATGCCTATCGCGCATACGGGAAAAAAGCCGGGATCAATTCCCGCCCGCAGCGCTTCGCCGGTCTTCAGCAGACTGGCTCCAAGGATGGCGGGCAGGGAGAGCAGGAAGGAATACTTCACAGCGAAACTGCGGCTGAACCCTCTGGTCAGGCCGCCGGTCACGGTGCTGCCGGAGCGGGAAAGCCCCGGAAGAACAGCCAGCGCCTGCGTGAGTCCCACTGCAGCCGCGTCCCACGCCGTCGCCTCCCGAACCCCTTTGCGGCCGGCGGGCAACCGATCGCCGAAAAGCAGCAGGCAGCCGGTACACAGAAGAGCCATGCCGATGAAAACCGTGCTGCGGCAAAGCCGCTCCACCTGTTCATGGAAGGGCAGAGTCAGGATCAGGGGCAAGGAGCCCAGGACCAGGAGCCGCAGGAGCTGCCGGGCTTCCGGATCTGACGGACTTCTGCGGAAAGGCCGGGACAGGATGCGTCCCAGCTCCAGGAGCATCCTTCGCACATCCGGCCAGAAAGCCGTACAGACGGCGGTCAGGGTGGCCAGATGGAGCAGAACATCCAGCAGGAGCTGCTCCTCCCCTGTCGGTCCGGCAGGAAGCAGAGCCTGCAGCAGACATAGGTGGGCTGAGCTGGATACCGGGAGAAACTCTGTCGCCCCCTGGAGAAGCCCCATCAGGACAGAATACCATACGGACATGGCGGACCTCCGTGGTTACCGGGATATTGGCGCACTTAGCCAGTATGGTACCATATATATTATCACGATCCGCCTCGGATGACAAGCGGATGGACAGAAAAGGACCTCCGGCCGAATAAGCCGGAGGCCCTCAGAAGACGGAAGTATCTCTCAGCAAACCGTGTTGAACAGCGTGTACATGGCCCGGTAGGTCATATACAGATCCGCCTTGGCAATGACTTCGAAGGGGGCGTGCATGTTGAGCACCGGCACGCCGGCGTCGATGGTGTCGATATCCCGCATGGCGGTAATGCTGGCTACGGTGCCGCCGCCGCCCTGGTCCACCTTCCCCAGTTCACCCATCTGCCAGGCGACGTCCGCTTCGTCCAGCATCCGCCGGACACGGCCCACCAGTTCGGCAGGCGCATCATTGGAGCCGGATTTCCCCCGGGAACCGGTGAACTTGATGATTCCCACACCATGGTTCAGCTTGGCGTTGTTCCGCCGGTCCGCCGTTTCCGGGAAATTGGGATCAAAAGCGTTGCATACGTCGGCGGAGAGGCAGAGAGAATGGTTGAAGCACCGGCGGAGGTCGGCGCCGAGGGCCCTGCATAAGCCCTCCATGAAATACTCGAAATTCTGGCTGTTCATGCCGGTGACGCCCACGGAGCCGACTTCTTCCTTGTCAGCAAACAGACAGACGGCTGTACGCTCCGGCGCTTCCGTTTCCAGGATCGCCATGAGTTCCGCATAGGCGCACACCCGGTCGTCATGGCCAAAGCCGCCCACCAGGGACCGGTCAAGGCCCAGGTCCGTCACCTCGTCCGCGGGTACGACGCAGAGCTCGGAGGAAAGCAGATCCGCCTCGATCATACCGTATTTCTCATTCAGAAGCTTCATCACCGCCAGCTTGACCCGGTCTGATCCCTCCTCCCCGTCGGGTCGGGTGCCCAGGAGGATGTTCAGACTTTCGCCCGGGATGAAGTCCGCCGCGGTCTTCTTCATCTGGTCTCCGGCCAGATGGATGAGCAGGTCCGTGATGACGAAGCGGGGTTCTCCCGGCTCCAGTCCCAGAGAGACGTCCAGCACGGTGCCGTCCTTCCGGACGATGGTCCCCACGATGGCCAGCGGGGTGGCGACCCAATAGAACTTTTTGATGCCGCCGTAATAGTGCGTCTTGAAGAAAGCCATCTCGCTGTCCTCATACAGGGGATGCTGCTTCAGGTCCAGCCGGGGATTGTCCACATGGGCAGCCGCCAGACGGATGCCCTCGTTCAGGCTTTTCTTCCCGATCACCGCCAGGGTCATGGCCTTTCCCCGGTTTACCATATAGATCTTGTCCCCGGGCTTGACGGGATCCCCGGGCTCCCATGCCCGGAATCCTTTGGCTTCCGCCAGCTTCACCGCCTCCCGGACCGCCAGCCGCTCCGTGCGGGAAGCGCTCAGGTAGGTCTTATAGCCTTCGGCAAAATCGTAAATGGCTTTGACCTTCGCTTCGTCCGCCTTCTCATATACGCTCTTGGTCTCATAAAACAGTTCTTCTCTGGTCATGGCTTACTCCTTCTTTCCAAGCACCGCTTTCATGGCGGCCTCGATGATCTCCAGCCCCTCCGTCAGTTCCTCCGGAGTGATGGTGAGGGCGGGCATGCACTTCAGCACACAGTCCTTAGGACCGCAGCGTTCGATGATCAGATTCCTGCGGAAGCATTCGTTCTGCACCTTGCCGCAGATCTCTCCCACCCCGGAGAAATCCACCCCCTGGATGAGCCCGATGCCCCGGTGGGTGAGGCGCTCGTCCATGGGCAGGAGACGGGTGCGGATGAAGTCGGAGAGCAGCGCGGCTTTTTCCTCCGTCTGCTTCCCCAGATCTGCCTGTTCCCGATACTCCAGGGCGGCTTTGGCGCCGACGAAGGCCAGCTGGTTGCCCCGGAAGGTGCCGTTGTGCTCCGCCGGAAGGAACTGGTCGTACTCCGGACGGATGAGCAGCAGGCTCATAGGGAATCCGTAACCGCTGATGGACTTGCTCAGCACCACCATATCCGGCACGATGCCCGCCCGCTGGAAGGAGAGGAAGGGGCCGGTGCGGCCGCAGCCCACCTGGATATCGTCCACGATGAGCAGAACTCCCTGCCGGTCGCAGAGCTGCCGCAGCGCCTGCAGCCAAGGAGTGGGGGCCACATGGATACCGCCCTCCGCCTGGGTGGTCTCCAGAATGATGGCGGCGGGTTTGTCCACGCCGGAATACTCGTCCGTCATCAGATACTCGTAATAGGCGATGGTATCGAAATCCACGCTGTTGGGATGGGGCACGAAGGTGGTAAAGGAAAGGGGAACATGCGCACCGTGCCGGTGATACGCGCCGCTGGTCACAGACAGGGCCCCCAGGGTCATGCCGTGGAAGGAGCCGGTCAAGGCAAAGATCCCGGTGCGTCCCGTGACTTTCCGGGCCAGCTTCAGGGCGGCTTCCACCGCGTTGGTGCCCGTGGGGCCGCAGAACATGACCTTATGGTCCAGCTTCTGAGGCAGCAGGACTTTCTCCTCAAAGGTACGCAGGAAGTCCTCCTTGGCTCCGGTGTACATATCCAGCGCATGGGAGATCCCGTCCTTCTCCAGGTATTCCAGGACGCGCGCCTTGATAAAATCGTTATTGTGTCCGTAATTCAGGGCGCCTGCTCCGTTGAAGAAGTCCAGATACTCCCGTCCCTCCGCGTCATACATCCGGGACATTTTTGCCCGGACAAATTCTGCGGGAAAGCTTCTGCAATAGGACCGAACGCCGGATTCCCGCCGCTCAAAGATCGAAGTGTCCATCTTATTTCCCTCTTTTCTCAGCGCATCGAAGCGCTGTTTGCATACTTCCAGAAAATCCTCCATGGTGCCCCGGTTCTCCAGGGTGATGGAACAGTGCTCCCGGAACCAATCATCCGGCTTCTGGGCCGCGATCCGCAGCCGGGCATATTCCGGGGTGATCCCCTCCCGGGCAACCAGCCGCTTCACCCGCTCCTCCTCGGGAGCCAGCACGGCTGCCGTGACCTGGCACAGATCTCCCAGGCCGCTCTCGATCAGACCGATGGCGTCGATGGCGGCCAGGGTCTTTCCCTCCGCCTCCGCCTGTTTCAGCAGCCGCTGGCACTCCGCGCAGACATACCGGTGGGTGATGGCGTTCAGCTTTTCCAGTTTCTCCGGGTCTCCGAAGACCTGATTTCCCAGCTTCTTCCGGTCCAGAGCCCCCTCCGTCACCGTGCCGGGGAAAGCGGAATCGATCTCCTCCAGCATCCGCCGATCCTCCAGAAGGAGTCGGTGATAGACGGCGTCGCAGTCCAGCACCTCGCCCCCCAGCGCACGGACCGCGTCCAGGGCCGTAGTCTTCCCCGCTCCGGTCCCGCCGGTTATGCCGATCACAAACATAGGATCTTTCCTCCCGCGGCTTTTTTCAGCCGGTTCACCACTGCCAATCCGACGCCGTTTTCCTCCGGACACCGGACCAGGATCCGGCTGATTTCCGGTCGGTCCAGCTCCCGCAGGGCAGCGAAAACATGGGCCGCCAGGGTCTCCGGCTCGTCCCCCCGGCCATAGGCCAGGACCTGTTTCCCCGGGAAACCGTCTTCTTCTCCCGTCCAGCAGAGGACCGCTGTTCCCTGGTCCGGCACGCCTTTCGCATAACGCCTGAAAGCTTCTGCATCCCCGCAGCGAACCAGGGTCAGCTCTGCGGAAGGCGCATAGTGGCGATATTTCATTCCCGGGGCCTTTGGGGTCTCCCCCGGCAGGACCAGCCCCCGGTCCAGCTCCACTTCTCCCAGGATCTCCCGCAGCTGCTCCAGGGTGACTCCCCCGGGGCGCAGGACGCGGGGGGGCGTGACTGTCAGATCCAGGATGGTGGATTCCAGTCCCACCCGGCAGGGGCCTCCGTCCAGGATCGCCTCCACCTTTCCCTCCAGATCATGGAGGCAATGGAGAGCTGTGGTGGTGCTGGGCTTGCCGGAAAGGTTCGCGGAAGGCGCAGCAACGGGAACCCCCGCCAGCCGGATCACCTCCAGGGTCGCCGGATGATCCGGGCAGCGGACCGCCACGGTATCCAGCCCCGCCGTGACCCGGTCCGGGATATAAGGCCGACCTGTCTTCCGGCACCGGAGCACCAGGGTCAGAGGTCCGGGCCAGAACCGTTCCGCCAGGACATAGGCGCTTTCCGGCACCGCTTCGCACCATTCGCTCAATGCCTCCGGCCCGGCCACATGGATGATCAGGGGGTTATCCTGCGGCCTGCCCTTGACTTCGAAGATCCGTTTGACCGCCTCTTCCTCCAGGGCGCTCGCCCCCAGGCCGTATACGGTCTCCGTAGGCAGAGCCACCAGACCGCCGGAGCGCAGGATGGACGCGGCCTTCTCCGCCTCCGCGGGAGTCAGCAGCAGCGTCTTCATTCTCCCTCTCCCCGGAGTTTCTCCGCCTGCTCCGCGCTGCGCAGGGCATCGATGAGCTCATCCAGGTCTCCGTTCATGATGGCCTCGATTTTGTACAAGGTCAGGCCGATGCGGTGATCCGTCACTCTGCCCTGCGGGAAGTTGTAGGTGCGGATGCGCTCGTTGCGCATACCGGTACCCACCTGGCTCTTCCGCTCCGCAGCAATGGCTGCATCCCGCTTGTCCTTCTCGATCTGGTACAGGCGGCTGCGCAGGATGCTCAAAGCCCTGTCTTTGTTTTTATATTGGCTGCGCTCATCCTGGCATTCCACCACCATGCCCGTGGGCAGATGGGTCACCCGGATGGCGCTGGAGGTCTTGTTAACCTTTTGCCCGCCTGCGCCGGAGGATCGGAACACGTCGATCTTCAGATCGGCAGGGTCCAGCTGAAAATCCACCTCTTCCGTCTCCGGAAGCACGGCTACGGTGACAGTGGAGGTGTGTATGCGCCCCTGGGTCTCCGTATCCGGCACCCGCTGCACCCGGTGTACGCCGCTCTCGAATTTCATCCGGGAATAGGCGCCGTCTCCCTCCAGCCGGAAGA
>CAMZIY010000075.1 GCA_947307365.1 uncultured Clostridia bacterium | reverse complement strand
CTCATGCCAGGCGTCGTAGGTGCGCTTGGGCATGCAGTTGGGCTCAAAGAGGCGGACGGCCTCCCGCAGGACCTCCAGCTCCTCCTTGTTCAGGATGGCGGAGGCGTCCAGGGTCACGCCGATGACCCCGTCGTCGTTCCAGATATCGTGGATGTAGTCGCCGCAGACGCTGATGGCGGTCTGACAGCCGATGACGCCGGTGGTGGGACGGCCTACGATCTCATCGAAGGGATGGATCTTGATGGGCACATTGTCCATGACCTTCTTCAGCATCTTGGCGGTGCGGATCTCCAGATCCTCGCCCTCGGTCTCGCGCCAGGACTGGACGGCAAGACGCTCCCGGTCCACATACACGCGCCAGGGGGCTGCTTTCATGGCGGCGCGCCACTGCTGGTTCCGCTCGCTGAGCTCCAGCGCGTCGATTTTTTCCAGGAGAGATTTGTCGATTTCGTACATTTGCATTACCTCCGGAATGAAATAGCGTCGCTTATGACATTGCATTATAACAGATATAACATAAAGGAATATCGGAGAGCGGATGGGTCCGCTGACCGGCATAGCCGGTATTCCGGGGAAAACCTCCCTCAGCGGAGAGAATATGTTAAGGATTAACCCTATATTGATTGCTGATCTCAGCATAGACCATTCCGTTCCTCCCGTCAACGGCTCCAGCTATGAAATTAAACTATAACAGAGCGCGTGACTTTTGCCTGCATCGATGCTATAATCAGGCAAAAACCAGGTTATACCAGAAAGGGCATACGGTAATGTCAGCCATCAATATGCATCAGATCGAGGTCTTCCTCTGCGCGGCGAAGCATCAGAATATCTCCCGGGCTGCCGAGGAGCTGTTTATCAGCCAGCCCGCCCTGAGCAAGACCATTTCCCGGATCGAAAAGGATTATGGAGGCCAGCTTTTTCGCCGCACCAACCGGGGCGTTCAGCTGACGGAAGAGGGCAAGGAGCTCTATGCCCGGCTGGACTTTGAGTATCACCGATTCCGGGTGAGCGTGGAAGATATCTTCCGGCAGATGCGGCGCGGCGGGGCTCCCGATCTGCGGATCGGCTGCCTGAACCGGGAGGTGGTCTATCTGGTGGCCCAGGAACAGATCCAGGCCTATACCCTGCAGCACCCGGACCGGGACATTGCCCTTGAGCGCTACGATCCCGCCTCCCTGCGGCGGAAGCTCCTCTGTGAGGAACTGGATCTCATCCTCACCGTGGAGTCGGAGCTGGCGCCTCCTTCAGAATTCGAGACCCTTTTCCTCTGCGAGTATCCGATCTTTTTCCTGGTGCCCAAGGCCATGGCGGAAATGGGACTGGAAGCCCTGAACGGACGGCCCCTCATCCTGGAATCCCCGGTGCAGCGGAGGCTGGCGGAGGAAATCTGCGCCAATTACGGCATCGTGCCGAAGGAGGTGCGCTATGCGGGTTCCTACTTTGTGCTTTCCACCCGGATCGGCCGGGAGAAGGGCTTTTCCATAGACAGCAAGATGGTCCTCAGTGAGGCGGAGACGGCCGACCTGGCCTACCTGCCTGTGAAACGCGCTTTCCACGGGCGGGTGGTGCTGGCCTGGCGCCGGGAGCGCCATACCCCCGCGGCGGCGGACTTTGCCGCCTTCCTGCGTCCCGGCGACACGGAGACAGGAGCTCCGGTCAATATCATGTAAGGAGACAGTACGATGGAGATCAACGAAAAGCTTCTGACGGAGATCGACGCCATTACTCTGAGTCCGGCCAACCGCGCCTGGCGGGAGGCGGTGCGTACCGCCTCCTGGCGCATCCACCCCGACCGGCAGCGTTTGGCTCTCCAGTCCTGGCGGGAGACAGAAGGAGAGGACCTGGAGCTGCGCAGAGCAAAGCTGCTGGCCCGGGTGCTGGAGGGGATGCCTATCGATATCCTGCCCTTCGATCAGATCGTGGGCCGGTCCACCCCCGCCGTGATCGGCTGCGCCACCGCCATGGACATCTGCGGAGACTATATCCCCGCCATCTGGAATGAGGATCGGCGGGTGGACGCCACCATGGACGCCAGCGTGCAGCTGGATGAGGAGACCCTTTCCGTTCTGCGGGAGGCGGCCCTGGAGTTCCGGGGGAAGACCGCCCCTGACCTCTCCTATCAGGCCTGGGAGGCCGTCTGCGGCACGCTGGGCCGGGATCTGGAGGACGCCAAGCTGAAGGATCCCTCCCTGGACGCCGCCGTTTTCGGCCAGGTCACTACTGCCTTCAACTGGGACAAGATCCTGCAGGTGGGCCTGGGGGGATACATCGCCGAGGCGGAAGCCCATCTGGCGGAATTCCGGGCGGGAACCGATACGGACGTATCCAAGGCGTATTTCTGGGAGAGCGCGGTCATCGTGCTGAACGCCGTGATCGGATTGGGCAGGCGCTACGCCGGGCTGGCGGAGGAGAAAGCGGCGGCGGAGCCGGACGAAGTCCGCAGGGAACAGCTGCTGGAGATCGCCCGTATCTGCCGTTATGTGCCGGAGAATCCGCCCCGCACCTTCCAGGAAGCCCTGCAGCTTATGAGCCTCTGCGGGGTGGCCAAGGTGGCGGAGCACCCCATGCACGGCAACCCCCATTGGGGCCGCGCCGACCAGTATCTGTATCCCTTCTTCAAGAAGGATGTGAAGAGCGGCCGGCTCACCGCCGCCCGGGCCGGAGAGCTGCTGGCCGACCTGATCGGCCGCTGGGGCACCCAGTGCTTTGTGCAGCCCCGGAGCCAGAAGCTCTCCCATCAGATCAATTTCTGCATCAACAATGTGATGATCGGAGGCGTGGATCATGAGGGGCGGGACGCCGCCAACGAACTGAGCTATCTGATCCTCCATATGGTCGGACTCCTGAAGATCTCTTCCCCCACCGTGGGGCTGAAATGGAGCCGCGTCACTCCGGACTGGCTCATGAAGAAGGCTATCCGCACCAATCTGGAGACCCGGGGCGGCATCCCCCTCTTTGAGAATGACGACGCGGTGGTGGCCCACTATGTGCGGGACGGCATCCCCTATGCCGACGCGGTGGAATGGGCCGGCCTGGGCTGCGTCTATCCCTGCATCCCCACCAAGGCGGAGCACACCGGAGCCCACGGCCTGGGGGCCTTCAACGTGGCCGGCTGCCTGCATCTGGCCCTGCATAACGGGCGGGATATCAACGGGAAGCAGACCGGCCTGGCCACAGGAGACGCCCGGGATTTCGGGAGCTTTGAGGAGCTGTACGACGCCTTCCTGAAGCAGCACCGCCATGTGAGCCATACCTGCTTCCGGCTTGGAAACGTGGCCCGGCGGGTGGAGAAGGACCGGATTCGCCTGCCCCTCATCTCCGTTCTGGGACTGCAGTTCTGCATGGATGCCGGACGGGATACGGTGGACGCCGACCCGGATCACACCCTCCAGGGCATCGGCGACCGGGGCATCATCGACGCCTCCGACGCCCTCTATGCCGTGAAGTATCTGGTCTTCGACCGGAAGCAGCTCACCATGAAGGAACTCATGGACGCCCTGGACAGCGACTTTGCCGGAGAGCGGGGAGAGGAGATCCGGCAGCTCTGCCTGGCCGCCCCCAAGTTCGGGAACGATCTGGAGGGGCCCGATGAGATGGCCCGACGGGTCAGCGATGACAGCGCCGCCATCATCAAAAGCTATGATAATTCCCCCTTCCCCCCCATCATGATCGCCCGGGAGGGACTTGCCTGGCATTACCTGGGCGGCCTGGGGGTCGGCGCGCTGCCCAGCGGCCGGAAGGCCCTGGAGCCTCTGAACGACGGCTCCATTTCCCCCATGCGGGGGGCGGACAAAAACGGCCCCACCGCCGTGCTCCGCAGCGCCCTCACCGCCGCCTTCAAGGATTCCTATGCCCAGGTGCTGAATCAGAAGTTCAACGCCTCCCTCCTGCGGGATGAAGAGGGGGTGGAGAAGCTGGCCGCCTATACCAAAGCCTTCATGGCTGCGGGGGGCACCCATATCCAGTACAATATCCTGGATTCCGAAGATCTGAAGGACGCCAAGGTGAAACCGGAGGAACACGAGGACCTGATCGTCCGCATCGGAGGCTTCAGCGCTTACTTTGTACAGCTCTCCGGCGAGATCCAGGACGACGTGATCTTCCGCAGCGAGCTGTCCCTGTAAGGCAGAAGAAACAAATGATCAAGCGCCGACCTGGTCCATGACCAGATCGGCGCCTGTATTTCATCCATATTGATGCCTGCGGGGAGCGTGCCCTCAGCTCCAGGCGGACCTGGGCTTGTAGTTGTCCATGATGGACGGATCTTCCTTCGCCTGCCTGGCGATCTCCGTATAGCGGCCGTAGTCGAATTCCCGGCAGAGCTCCTCATAGCAGGGATCCACCCGTTCATTCCGGGGCAGGGGAACGTTCTGATCGATCAGGATATTCTGCACCTTGCGGATATCCACGTCGTGGGTGCCGACGCCGTCCGCCGTCGCCACGGCTGCGGCGACGCCTGCAGCCTGCCCGGTGCCGATGCACTGGGGGATGAGGTTGACCCAGTCGATGGCGATGGGATCCGCGGAGATATGGCGGCCCGGGCAGAGCAGATTGTCCACCTTCCGGGGCAGGATGGCGCGGTAGGGGATCTCCACCGGAGCGCAGTCGTTCAGGCGGCAGATGGTGGAGTGCCAGGCAATGACGTCGTCATGCTGCAGGCCGAAGACCCAATCCTTGGCGGACATCACGTATTCGCCGGAGAGACGTCGGCTGCAGCGCACCCCGGTCTGGGGGGCGATGCTCAGCAGATACATATCCTTGTATGCCCCGGGCAGGACGCGCTTGCAGTAGGCGATAACGTCCCGGATGGCCTTTCTGGTGTTGATCTCCGTGGCGGTCAGGTCCTTGATGGTGGAGCAGTTCACGTTGGAATGCCGGTTGAACACCAGGCAGTTGCCGTTGGGCTCATCCCAGGAGGGGGCGCTGCCGGCAAGACCTGTCAACTGCATCAGATTGCGGTTGAGCTCCCGCCAGAGGTCGGGGTGAGCTTTGCGCCAGTCCTCCAGGTACTGCGTATTCACGCCGCCCACCCGCCAGGCCAGGGTCGTGTTGTGGGAGCGGGTGTTCTCCCCGGAAAGGTCCTCGTAGGGCGCGCCGGTCTGCCGGAACAGGTCGCCGTCGCCGGTGGCGTCGATCACGACCTTCGCAAACACGGCCTTCCGCCCCTCCTTGCTCTCGAAGATCACACCCTTGATGACGTTCCCGTCCATGATGGGGCGGGTGCCCCAGCTGTGGTACAGGATACGGATGCGGTCGCTGAGTTCCAGGAGCATCAGGTCCATCTCGATCTCCAGCTGGGGACCGTCGTAGTACACGGACCGGACGAGCACCGGATCATCTCCGGGGCTGGTGGTGTCCATCTTCATTTTCCAGCGATCAATGAGCATCTTGTCCTTTTTGCCGATCTCATCCAGGGTGGGGCCCCAGGTGGAGCCCGGCACGGCCTTCTCCATCCGGTCGAACCATTCCTCCTGGATCCCCCGCACGAAGGGGAGGGTCTTCCAGGAGAGCTTCGGGACCATGAGGACATAGTCTCCGGTGACGTCGCCGCCGGAGTAGCCGTAGCGTTCCATCAGAATGACGTCTTTGCAGCCCGCCCGGGCGGCTGCCACGGCGGCGCTGTGTCCCGCCGCGCCGGCGCCCACCACCAGCACGTCGCATTCCGCATAGACCTCGATGTCGCTCGCGGGTTCGTGATAGAGCCTGTCTGCCATTTTCTCGTCCCCCGTTCTTCTCTTCTTTAATATTATTGTTATCAATTTATCACCGCGGCCCACCGGCTGTCAACGTGCCTTCCGGGAAAAAGCGCGGAGTCAGACCCTCCGGCTGAACCGGCGGTTATGATCTGGCGGAGACAAAGGGATTCGACCTCCGCTGCGGCGGAGGCCGGATCGCGGCTCTGGCTAAGGAACGCACACGTTTCTCGCGCACGGAATGCCGCCGGCACGTCATTCACTCCCGCTCCCGTGCGAATCCCTTTGGTGTATCCGTATATGAAACAGGAAAGGGGCGCCAAACGGCACCCCTTTCCTGTTTGGTGGAGACGAAGGGATTCGAACCCTCGACCTCTCGGATGCGAACCGAACGCTCTCCCACACGGGCCAGTTTCTAGTCAAGATATGACGATGAAAATGGCTCCAGAGCACGTTATTTCAAGGGATTCCGGACGTTCAGCGCCCGGTTTTTCTGTTTGGTTTTCAAAAGGGAAATGCTAGTAACAATTGGAATGATTGGGGCATATCACGAATCCCCGGCACCTAAGCTACACCATTGGGATGTGGCCCGGTTGCCTCCGAAAATGTTTGCATCCCGTGTATTCCTCCTATCTTCCAGCGGCTTGATCAATGCGGACATTGCCATAGCGAGTTCTCCTCAATAAGGAATTGTAGATGTTTTCCAAATAAGGTGTCCGTTTTCGATATATAGGCTTGTATCAAAAGGAAATACGACATCGTTCCAAATAGTTCCTTGCAATTTAAATAATCGTGAACCGGGAAGAGGTACTTCAGCTTTTTTCCCTTCATTCTTCAATGCCAAGTAATACGCATGCAAAAGAAGGTGATAAAGTGCACCCAATGCAGTTATTGTGTTTTTAAGATTTGCAAACTTGTAGCTTTCTTTTGTGACACCATCAATCGTGACAGTGTTCATTCGTTCGTGCTTTACTTTGTTATATGCCTTCCACCATTTGAGAGCAGGGTTTCCAGCCGCTTTAGACTCAATATCGTTCCACGGTTTCAATACGATTCCGGAGTTGATTAAATGGACCGTTACGTTTACGAACTCTGGATCTTCAGACAACTTAAGGCGGTATTTATCCATGGTTTCTTCAATAAACGAGCGATCAATTAGCTTGCAGGTTTCTTTTGATACAACATCTGCTTCGCTCCCAATTTGAAGGAGCAATTTGACATAGGCATCTGAGTAAGTGAGATAATTATCAGTGTCTATTTTTACAAAACCAGTTGTTGCCATAAACTCTTTTTCGAGCATGACATAGTGGGTCCAAAAGGAATCTACGAAATCTTGACTTGTCATCCGTTATTCTCCTGCTTTTACGCGGCGTATATTGCCATCACTGCCAATTCATATCTGCAGCCATTTGCCCCAGGCAAAGGAAAAACGCTTCCTTCTGATGGGGCTCGTCCATCTTTTTCACTGCCTCGCATAAATCATGAACGGCCTTTACCGCCTTTGCGACTTCCAAATCCTGATTGGCATGGTACGCTTGGATTTGATTCCTGATGCTTTGATAGTACTGCGGATTCACCGTGTTTGGATTAAACATCTGCTGGTTGAAATACATGAGGGCACCTCCACTTCTTTTTGTGCCAATTATACCTTGTGTCAAAGGTTTATAACAGAAAGCTTTCATATCATTTTCGTCTACTTTTTGTCTCTTTTTCTTTCCATTTTCGACCTACACTCCGGGTACATTATTCCGCGTACGCATACATGTGTTCCAAAACTCGCTTACGTTCCTGCCAATCCGGCATGAATGTTGAGAGCAACAGATAGAATTCCTTTGAATGACTCGGACACAGGAAATGTGTAAACTCATGTGTCACTACATACTCAATACACGAAACGGGCGCTTCGATCAAGAGATAATTGAAAGTCAGCACGCCGCGTTTTGGCTGGCAACTGCCCCAACGGGAAACCATATTCCGATAGCGTAGCTCCGGAAAGGCAACACCATATTTCTGAAACTTCGGATAAATGCTTTCGCACAGTTCCCGGATCGTTTCCCGACAGCTGCGTTGAAGCCACCGTTCCAGCGTCCTCTGCTTCAAATCTAGGTCGTCCGGTGTTTTTACGCAGAGCGTAATATAAACGCCGTCACTGCTCACGCTGTTGCGTTTTCCCTCGATCACCTGCAACCGCTGGTCTCGCCCCAAAACCCGGAAACTCTCTCCGTCAACGTACTGCTTTGCCTTCGGTGCATAGCGTTCGATTTCTGCATATTGATCGATCGCTTTGATAATGTACTCCGCTTTTTCGTGCAGGAATCCCTCTATGCTTTTCAAAGAAACCGTGTCATTGGCCGAAAGAAAAACCGATCCGTCCGGCTTGATCCGCAAATTGAGGTTTTTGACCGGTTTGCGCTGCAAATCATATTCGATTTGCCTGCTATTCAATTCGATTGTCCGTTTCATTTGAATCTCCGCAAAGCAACGGTAATGACGTTTTCGATGATCTTATCCACTGTATCAAAATCGATCTGGAATCGGCGTTCCTTCTCAAGCTCGTAGAACAAATCGTCGATCTCCTGGGCGATCCGGTTGTGGATATCCTTATTGGTCTGCCAGTCAACCGTATCATGCTTTTCGATGATCGCGGTAATCGCCAGGGCAGCATCTGTAACCGTGTCCAGGTTCTGGTTCAAATCGATCACATCATCCAGAATCGCGCTGACCACGCCGTAAAACGCCTGGGCATGGACGTTGCCCTTGATCCGTTCCGGGTAGACGATATTGGTCGTTCCTTCGCGGTAATCGGCCATGATGGACTTCATCTTATCCAGATACTCCGCCTCGGAGATCACCCGGTTTTTATAATCCTCCAACGCATCCTTGATCCGCTTGGAAAAACTATCATAGTAAGCCGGATTCTCGTCGCGGTTCGCCTTGATGCTTTTGGCCATATGTGACCGGATCGCATCCGCCTTGGACCGCAGAGAGCCCAATTCCTCCAGCTCTTTTTCCAGTTCATCCTTATCGAGAATATCGACGGGATTGGTGATCTGTTTAATCCCTGCAACGGACAGGTGCGTATCCAACAGGTTCTGCATCTGCTTTTCATACTCTGCATTGTCAATGGCGTCTGCATAGCGCACTTTCACACTTCGGCGGACTTTCGAGAAGAAGATGAATTCGTCCTGGTATTTTGCCAGCTCCTCCCGCTCAAATGCGGCATACGCTTTCTCGGAATTCAGCACCGCGTTCAGAGCACGTCCGAAAACGCAAAGCCTGTCATAAAAATGCCCGCGCGTTTCCTCATCCGCGAGGAAGAGTTCGATTTCTTCCGTATCCCGGCGATTCTTCAGAGAGACAAAAAGATCATATAGATGGGAGTACGCTTCACGCAGCCGACTAACGCAGGCCATAACATCCACGACAACGCCCTTCAGATCTTCCACTTCAAACTGCTCCAGTCCCGCACCGCTGTAAAGCTCCATTGCAGAGTCCAGCTTTTTGAGCAGTCCTCGATAGTCTACAATTAAGCCATAGTCTTTCCCGTCATAAAGCCGGTTCGTGCGCGCAATGGCCTGCAGGAGGCCATGCTCCTTCAGTTCCTTGTCGATATACAGTACCTGCGTCAGTGGCGCGTCAAAGCCGGTGAGCAGCTTACTGCAAACGATCAGAATATCGATCTCTCCGTCAATGAACTTGTTCTTTATCGTATCCTCGTAGTCGTCCGCGTTCCCGTATCGCTCCATCATCCGGTTCCAGAAATCGACGACCACATTGTCGGTACTCTCGTCCACTTCTTCGGACCCTTCCCGCATATCCGGCGCAGA
>CAMZIY010000074.1 GCA_947307365.1 uncultured Clostridia bacterium | reverse complement strand
GACCACCTCCGCGCCGGTCTTCTTCATGCGGCTGGCCAGCTCGCCCACGCTGATCTCATCGGGAATGGTGACCTTTACCGGGGCCTTTTTGGCGATCTCCAGCTGGAGCTTCTGCATCTGGGCCCGCTGTTCCTGCCGACGCTTGGCGCCGGAGGCGGCCGCGTTGGAGCCGGAGCGCTTATCCTTCCGGCTGCCGATCTTCTCCTTGCCCTGCTTGGCGTTCTGGAGCTTCTCCGGGACGAATTTATCCAGCCGCTCGTCGTACTTCGCGGTGTTCAGCGTCGTGCTGCGGGTATCGATGACCCGTTTCTGAGGTACCCGGGAGGACTGCTGCCCCTGCTGCGCCTGGCCCTGCTGGGGCTTGCCCCCCTGCTGCTGCGGCTGCGCGGGCTTCTGCCCGGGCTGGGGCTGCTTCTGTCCCTGGGCTGCCGGCTGAGCCTGGGGCTGCTTCGCGGGCTGCTGGGGCTTGCTCCCCTGCTGCTGAGGCTGGGGCTGCTTCTGCCCCTGGGCCGCCGGCTGGACCGGCTTCTGCCCCTGGGGAGGAGCGGGCTGCTTCGCAGGCTGCTGGGGCTTTGCCGCTTCGGGAGCCTTTTCCGGGGCTGCCGGGACCGGCTCGGGGACCTTCTCCGGGGCTTTGGGCTGAGCGGGACGGCCTTCGGCATAGATCTCGTCCAGACTGGCCACCTGGTTATGGAAGGTCAGATAATCAAAGATGATGTTCAGTTCCCGGTCCGTCAGCACCTGCATGTGGTTTTTGGGCGTCTCGGAGTATTTGGTCAGGATCTCCGCCAGCGCCTTATACGTGGTGCCGAAATCCTTGGCGACCTCATGCACGCGGTATTTGATCATTGCTCTGTCCTCCCTTTCCCGGTCCTTTCCGCCGCAGCCTCCGCATCCCGCCCGGGCAGGGCGGAAAGCTTTTTCTGCAGGGCGGCGGCAAGGCCCTTGTCCGTCAGCGCCAGGATGGCGCAGACCCGCTTATCCAGCAGCTCGCCCAGGGTGTCCTTATCCCAGGGGAGCGAGATCATGGGGATCCCGTACCAGCGGCTCAGGTTCCCCGCTTTCTTCCTTGTATTGTCCGCGGTGTCCGAGGCCACCATGAGCAGGACGGCCTGCCCGCTGCGGGCGGCGCCGGAGACGCCGTCCTCCCCGATCAGGAGCTTGCCTGCCCTGCGGCAGAGCCCCAGGAAACTCAGGGCCTTATCCATCCCCGGTCACCTCCTCCGGCGGCGGAGGCAGGGACGCCAGCTCCGCGGCCAGTTTATCATAAAGCTCCTCCGGCACGCTGACGTTCAGCGCCCGGTCCAGGGCTTTGGTTTTCTTCGCTTTCCGGAAGCAGTCGGGCCGGGTGCACAAGTAAGCCCCCCGGCCGGAGAGTTTCCCCGTCCGGTCCAGGCGCAGATCCCCCTCGGGGGTGCGGACCACCCGCACCAGATCCCGCTTGGGCTTATGTTCCCGGCAGCCCAGGCATTGACGCAGCGGCACATGCTTCGGCATTCTGTCTGCTTCCTCCCCGCTCCGCTTATTCTTCCTCGATGGGTTCCGGATCCTCCTCCGGAGTCAAGCCCAGCTTATCCAGGTCGATGACGATGCTGCTGCGCTCCATCATCTCCGAGGCGGGGCGGATATCGATGCGGCAGCCCGTGAGCTTGGCGGCCAGGCGGGCGTTCTTTCCCTCCTTGCCGATGGCCAGGCTGAGCTGATTATCCGGCACCACGGCCCGGAAGCTGTGGTCGTTCTCCAGCCGGGAGACGCTGTATACCTCCGCGGGAGCCAGGGCGGCGGCGACAAAGTCCTCCGTATTCTCGCTCCACTTGACGATATCGATCTTCTCTCCCCGAAGCTCCTCCACCACGGCGTTGACGCGGCCGCTCCTGGGGCCGACGCAGGCGCCGATGGGATCCACCTGGGGATCCGAACTCCATACGGCGATCTTGCTGCGGGTGCCTGCCTCCCGGGCGATGCTGCGGATCTCCACGACGCCGTCGGCGATCTCGGGCACCTCCTGCTCGAAGAGACGTTTCACCAGGCCGGGATGGGTGCGGCTCACCATCACCTGGGGGCCTCGGGTGGGACGGCGGACCTCCACCACGTAAACCTTCAGGTGGTCCCCCTCCCGGATCAGCTCGCCCTTCACCCGCTCGGCCTGGGGCATGACGCCCTCGGTCATGCCGCTGGCGGTGCTGAGCTTCACGTACACGTTGCCGGTCTTGGGGTCGATGCGGCTCACCAGCCCGGTGAGGACCTCGTGCTCCTTGGAGGCGAAGCGATCGAACACCATGCCCCGCTCCGCTTCCCGGATGCCCTGGATGATCACCTGCTTCGCCGCCTGGGCGGCGATGCGGCCGAACTTCTTGGTCTCCATATCCACCGGGATCTTGGTGCCGATTTCCGCCTTGGGATCCAGCTTCCGGCCCTGCTCCAGGGTGAGCTCCAGCTCGGGGTTGGTGACTTCCTCCACCACGGTCTTTTCGATATAAATGCGGACCTTCCGCTTTTCCACGTCGGTCTCCACCACGACGCCGTCCGCCGCGGCGGGATTATCCTTCTTCACCGCGGTGGTGAGGGCCTGATTGATCTTCTCCAGCATATAATCCCTGGAGATACCCTTATCCCGTTCGATCTCGTCCAGAGCCAGGAAGAATTCGCTGTCCATGCTTCGTCGTTCCTTTCTTTTGCTTAGGCCGGGGGTTCGACTCCCCTCGGCTCAGGAAAAGGTCACCCGCAGGCGGACCTGTGCCACTTCGTTTTTCCGGAAACGGACGCCGTCCTCCAGCACCACGTCTCCCTCCTCCCAGGCCTTCAGGACCCCGGGATATTCCTTGCGCCCGTTTTTGGCGCTGTACAGCTTGACGGTGACGGGGCTGCCCAGGAACCGGGCGAAATCCTCCGGCCGCTTCAGCGCCCGCTCCGCTCCCGCGGAGCAGACCTCCAGAATATAGGATTCCTGGATGGGATCCAGCTCATCCAGCTTCGCATCCAGCGCCTTGCTCACCGCTTCGCACTGGTCGATATCCACCTGGGCTTCGTCGTTATCGATGCTCACCCGGAGGTAGCGCTCGCCGCCCTCCTTGACGAATTCCACATCCCAGACGAAGCAGCCGACCGCCGCGGCGGGCTCCGCCGCCAGACCGGCTACCAGCTCCGTGATCTTCATGCAAACCTCCGACAGGGGCCACAGGGGCCAGAAAAAAGAGTGGGAATCGACCCACTCTGTCCATACCTACTCTACTAACATACGGAGTATAACACACGATACTGCATATTGCAAGGGAAAATTTGCATCCATGGACGCGGGATGAAAGCCCGGCGGCGGGAAAGATCCCAAATGCCGGGCCGTTTGCGCTTCAGCGCTTCCTTCCCCCGGGCTTCCGCCCGCTCTCCCGGGTCTTGCCGCTCTTCGCCGGGGCGGCTTTTTTGCCCTCCGGACGGATGAGGCAGCGGGGGCCGTACCCGATGAGGTCCGTGCGTCCGGCCTTGGTCAGGGCTTCCTCCACCAGCTTCCGCTTCCCGGGGTCGAACCACTGGAGCAGAGCCCGCTGGAGTTCCTTTTCATGGTAGCTCCGGGGCACGTAGACCTTTTTCCCGGTCATGGGGTCCAGACCGGTCCAGTACATGCAGGTGGATATGGTGCCGGGGGTGGGATAGAAGTCCTGCACCTGCTCCGGGCGGATGCCGTGGGCCTTCAGATACTCCGCCAGGCGCACCGCGTCCCCCAGGCGGCTGCCCGGGTGGGAGGACATGAGGTATGGCACCAGGTACTGCTTTTTTCCCAGGCGCCTGTTCATCTCCCCGTATTTCTCGCAGAAGGTCTCGAAAACCCTGACGGGGGGCTTCCCCATGCAGGCCAGCACGTTGTCCACGCAGTGCTCCGGGGCCACTTTCAGCTGCCCGCTCACGTGGTGCTGCACCAGCTCCTTGAGGAAGGCGTCCTTTCCCTCCGCCAGCACGTAGTCGAAGCGGATGCCGGAGCGGATGAACACCTTCTTCACCCCGGGGATGGCCCGGAGCTTACGCAGCAGGGCCAGGTAATCCGAATGGTCCGCGTTCAGATGAGGACAGGGCTCCGGCGCAAGGCAGCGCCGGTCCGGGCAGAGGCCCCGCTCCTTCTGCGCCTGGCAGGAGGGATGGCGGAAGTCCGCCGTGGGGCCGCCCACATCGTGGATATACCCCTTGAACAGGGGATGCCGGGTCATGGCCTCCGCCTCCCGAAGGACGGAATCATGGCTCCGGGCGGTGACGGCCCGGCCCTGGTGGAAGGCCAGGGAACAGAAGGCGCAGCCTCCGAAGCAGCCCCGGTTGTGGATGATGGAGAAGCGCACTTCCTCGATGGCGGGGACGCCCCCCAGGGCGTCGTACATGGGATGGGGCTCCCGGGTGAAGGGCAGCTCCGCCAGGGCGTCCAGCTCCGCCGTCTCCAGAGGGGCGGCGGGGGGATTCACCACCAGGAACCGATCCCCGTGGGCCTGGCGCAGGGCCCGGCCCCGCACCGCGTCGTGCTCCCGGTTCTCCAGACGGCAGGCCTCCGCGTAAGCGGCCTTGTCCTCCCGGACCTGCTCAAAGGAGGGCAGGTCCAGACAGGGGAAGGCGCAGGTCCCCTCCCGGCTGAGAAAGGCGGTGCCCCGGATATCCGTCAGGGCATCCGCCCGCTCCCCGGCGGCCAGCCGCCGGGCGATCTCCAGGGTGGCCCGCTCCCCCATCCCATAGGTGAGCAGATCCGCCCCGGAATCCGGCAGCACGCTGCGGCGGACCTTGTCCTCCCAATAGTCATAGTGGGCAAAGCGGCGGAGGGAGGCCTCCAGCCCCCCGATGATCACCGGCAGGCCAGGAAAGGCTTCCCGCACCCGCCCGGCATAGACGATCACCGCCCGGTCCGGCCGGAGGCCCGCCCGCTTCCCCGGGCTGTAATAATCCTCGTTCCGGCGGCGGCGGGCGGCGGTATAGTGGGCCACCATGCTGTCCAGATTCCCGGCGCTGAGCATGGCCCCCAGCCGGGGGCGGCCCATGGCCCGGAAGGCGTCCGGCCCGTGCCAGTCCGGCTGAGCCAGGATCGCCACCCGGTACCCCGCCTTCTCCAGCACCCGGCCGATGAGGGGGGTGCCGAAGGAGGGATGGTCCACGTAGGCGTCCCCGGTGATCAGGAGAAAATCATAGTCCTCCCAGCCCCGGCGGAGCATATCCTCCCGGGAAACGGGGAGGAACCGGTCTGTTGTCAGCTTCATGTCGTTCTCCAAAGAGAGGCGCTGCTCTGCAGCGCCTCAGACTGTAGACAAACCCGTAAAGGGCACGATACCGGAAAGGAAGAAAGTGTGAAAGAAACCCATCAGGGGTGTCTTTCGCGTTCAGTCATGAGTTTTTCAAACAATCCATTCCTTGTTCCTTGTTCGAAAAACTTGCTTCAGCGGGGCGACAAGACTTTGCCGACACGCTGAGGCGCTGCTCTGCAGCGCCCCTGCGGTGTTATTTACGGTATCGGTTTCGTCATCACCAGGGTCTCTCCGTAGAGCCCGGCCTCCCGGCGCTCCTCGGTGAAGCCCCAGCGGCGGTAAAAACGCAGGGCGTCCGCATTCCCGGCGGCTGCCCGGAGCCGCAGTTTCTTCCGGCCCAGGGCCCGGTAGTAGCTCACCGCGGCGCCCACCAGCTGGATCCCCAGCCCCCGGCCCCGGAAGGGCTCCTCCAGGTGCAGCAGGGCGATATGCCCCATCCCCAGTTCCTCCCCCTGGCGGGTAGCCAGCTCCAGGATCCCGCAGGGGGTATCCTCGCACCAGGCCTCCAGGACGCTGTCCCGGTCCTGCTGCTGCCGGTAAATGGCCCCGTCCAGGTGGACGTTGGTGAAGCCCCGGTCGCTGCCGTAGGAGGCGATCCAGGTCTCCCGATACCGGCGAAGGTAGGTATCCTTCCCCTCCCGGGAATACAGGTCCATGGGAAGGAAGTACAGATCCCGGCCGTCCTTCCCGTCCTCGTTCTTCCACCATTCGTCCCGGTGGAAGGCGCTGAGGGCCTCCGGCAGATGGGAATTATCGTTGTAGCTCACCAGGGTCAGCCGGTCCCCTTCGGCGGTCAACCTGGCCACGGCGGTATTGTCGCAGTAAGGCACGCGGCCGATCTCCCGGGAGGGGATGCCCAGGAGCTCCGCCAGGAGCAGACGGATGGCGCTGCCGTGGGAGATCACGGCCACCTCGCCCCCGGGATGCTTTTCCGCGATGGCGAGCAGGGCGGCTTCCAGCCGCCGAACGGTCTTCTCTCCCGGTTCGGCGCCGGGGACGGACCAGGTCCAGGGGTCCCGGTTCAGCCGGTCGTATTCCTCCGGCTCAAAACGTTCCACCCAGCCCCAGCATTTGTCCTCCCAGTCCCCCATGTTCACTTCCCGCAGGTCCTCCCGGACCCGCAGGAGCATCCCCCGGGGCTCGGACAGGGCCCGGGCGGTATCCATGGCCCGGCGCAGGTCGCTGGAATACACCGCGTCCAGCCGGGTATCCCGGAAGCGCTCCGCCAGATAGGGGAGCTGCCGGAAGCCCATCTCCGTCAGGGAGCCGTCGTACCAGCCGTGGATGCGGCGGTACAGATTGCCCTCCGCCTCCCCGTGGCGGATGAGCCAGATGCCGGTCATGACGCTTCCCGGGTCATTTTGCGGATGTTGCCGATGATCTCGAACTCCCGCCCCTTGAGGTAATGGTTCCGGCCGATCCGGATCTCCTGGGTCCCGACCTTGTTCAGCAGGTCGTTGGCCAGCACCTTCGCTTCGCACTGAAAGATCCCCGTGACGTATTCCACGTCGGGATCCGCCTTCACCCACTGGATCTCCGAGCCGTTGGCGGGGTTGGTGAACTGCACGTAGGTCACTTCGCAGGGCTCCCAGTCGGCGGAGAGGATCTGCCCGTCCACCCATTCGCCGGAGGCGGTCATCTGGCAGGGAAGGTAGGAGACGACCTCTTCATACAGATCCCGGGTCATGCCCGGCACCTCCACCTCGAAGCGAAGGGTCGCCATATTGGCGTTGTACCCGGTCCGCATCTGCAGGAACTTCCAGGCGAAGAAGAGCCCCGCCGCCACGATGACCAGGATCACCACCACATCCACGATATTGAATTTCCAGGTACGTTCTTTTTTCATGCCCTTGCCTCCAAAGCATTGCCACCACCCTGTGGGTGCGTGTATAATGCGTGTGTAATGTCAGACAAATCATTATACTCTGTTTTCCGGTTTCCTGCAAGCCGGAAGAAGGGAGACCCGCATGAAGATCCTCACCCTGATCAGCGGCGGCGACGTGGGCGGCGCGAAGACCCACGTGCTGGGCCTGCTGAAAGCCCTGGGCAGCCATATCACCGTGAAGTTGGTGTGCTTTATGGAGGCGGATTTCACCGACGCCGCCCGGGAGATGGGCATCGATATCACCATTCTCCCCAGCCGGGACCTGCGGGCGGTGCTGAAGGAGCTCAGGACCATGATCCGGGAGGAGGGCTTCGACCTGATCCACAGCCACGGCAGCCGGGGCAACTTTATGGCCTGGCTCCTGAAGCGGTCCTCCGGCCTGCCCCTGATCTCCACGGTCCACAGCGACTGGAAGCTGGACTACATGGGCCGCCCCCTGGCGGCCATGACCTTCGGCAAGCTGAACCTCATGGCCCTCCGGCACATGGATTATCTCATCGGCGTGAGCGATTCCATGAGCACCCTGCTCATTCAGCGGCGCATGGCCCAGCCGGACCGGGTCTACACCATCTACAACGGCGTGGATTTCGACCGGCCCAGGCAGGCGGTGTCCCGGGGGGAATTCCTCCGGGCCCACGGGGTGCCGGATGAGCCGGGAACGGTCTATATGGGCATCGCCGCCCGGCTGAACCCGGTGAAGGATATCGAGACCCTGGTGCGGGGCTTCGCCGCCGCCCGGGAGCAGACCCCGGATATCCGCCTCCTCATCGCGGGGGACGGGCCGGAGGAAGAACGGCTGAAGGACCTGGCCAGGAGCCTGGGGGTGGGAGACCGGGTCCACTTCCTGGGCTGGATCACGGATACGGACAGCTTCTATCATGCCCTGGATATCAACACCCTGACCTCCCTTTCCGAGACCTTCCCCTACGCCCTCACGGAGGGGGCGATCTGGGGCAAGGCCACCGTGGCCTCCCGGGTGGGCGGCGTGCCCCGGCTCATCGACCACGGGGTGAGCGGTCTGCTGTTCACCGCCGGGGATTGGGAGACCCTGGGGAAAGAGCTGGCGGAGATGGCCGCCGATCCGGCGCTCCGGGCCCGCAGCGCGGAAAAGCTGCAGGAGAAGACCCGGCGGGAATTCTCCCTGGAGGCCACGGTGCAGACCCAGCTTTCCATCTATGATTCCGTCTGCCGCCGGTGGAAGCGGAAGGAGGGGCGGCAGAGCGCCGTTACCGTCTGCGGGGCCTACGGCCGGGGGAACGTGGGAGACGAGGCCATCCTGGAGGCCATCCTGCGGGAGATCCGGGAGGCGGATCCGGACGTGACCATCTACGCCGTATCCCGGGATCCCAAGGCCACCCGCATCGCCCACCGGGTCCGGGCGGTGCACACCTTCGACCTGCTGTCCTTCTGGCGGCTGGCGGGACGGACGAAGCTCCTGCTGAACGGGGGCGGCAGTCTGATCCAGGACGTGACCAGCCGCCGGAGCCTTTGGTTCTACCTCTATACCCTGGCGGCGGCCAAGCGCCGGGGGGCCGGGGTCGTGATGTACGGCTGCGGCATCGGCCCGGTGCAGTACCCCGGGGACCGGAAGCTCAGCGCAAGGATCATCAACCGGAATGCGGACGTGATCACCCTTCGGGAGGACCACTCCCGGGAGGAACTCCTGCGCATGGGGGTGAAGGGGCCGGAGATCCTTCTGGCTGCGGACCCCTCCCTCACCCTGGACGGGCCGGGGGAGGACCGGACGGAGAGCGCCCTGCTCACCGCGGGGCTGGACCCCAAGGGAGACTATCTCTGCTTCGCCCTCCGGCCCTGGACGGGCTTCGAGGAGAAGGCGGAGGCCTTCGCCCGGGCGGCGGAGACCCTTTCCCGGGAAATGGGGCTCACCCCCGTGTTCCTGCCCATCGACCAGAGCCGGGATCCCGCGGCGGCGGAGCTGGTTGCGAAAAAGCTCGGCATCCCGTACCATGTGCTCCCCGGCGCCTCGGACCGGGAATCCGTCACGGCCATCCTTTCCCGGATGAAGGCGGTGGTCTCCATGCGCCTCCACGGCCTCATCTTCGCCGCCGGGCAGGGGGTGCCCCTGGTGGGGGTGGTGTACGATCCCAAGGTGCGGGCCTTCCTGCGGTATATCGGCCAGGACCGGTACGTGGATCTGGAGGATGTGACCGCCGAAGGGCTGTGCGCCATGGTGCGCTCCGCTCTGGCGGAAAGCGACGGGGAATCCCAGGCCCAGGCCGTCGCCCGGCTCCGGGAGCTGGACCGGGTGAACCGGGAGGTCCTGCGGCGGTATCTGGGGGAATGAATAGACGCCTCGCGGCGTCGTGAATTGTGCTTCGCGCGGGGAGGGAGCACAGCAGACACAACAAGCGGGCGGCCCAACCGGGCCGCCCGCTTTTCCGTTTTCACTTAGTCTTTCTT